>JAKSCD010000066.1 GCA_022360775.1 Sneathiellales bacterium
ACTATGTCGCTTTCAGCTTCGGACTTTAACATAAGAATTACTGCACAAATCAATGACGATGATCACAAGTTTGGAATCGACAATGTTATAGTTAAAGTAGAAAATGATGCAGAAGAAGAAACACCAGCTACTCCTGCAGACACTACTCCACCAGTAATTACAATACCTGATGATATTACTGGTACTCCTAGAATAGCCTCATTGGGATATTATGCAGAGTTTACTGTAACTGCAACTGATGATGTGGATGGTGCAGTAGATGTTACTTGCTCACACAGTTCGGGTTATTTCCAAGTCGGTATAACTACAGTAACTTGTAGTGCAACTGATGATGCAGGAAATACTGCAAATGCCAGCTTTACAATAACTGTAACTAGTTCTACACCTACAGATTCAGATGGAGATGGATACCATGATGGTATTGATCAGTGTCCAAATGAGGCAAGCTCAAGTAATTATGGCTGTCCTGATACTACAAATCCTGTAAATGGAACAACACCTGAAGCTAACCTGACATCTATCTATGGAGGTCAGCGTCATACGTATACATATGAGCATCTAGTCAATGGTCAACCAGAAATGTATCGTGGCTTTGTTGGTACGATAGGTTTTGCTGGAACCAACACAGATGGACAGATTGGTTTTATCGGTGCCGGACATACTTTTACTCCTAAAATAAATCCTGGTGGAACACCCCACATAGTGCAAAAACACTTTCACATTTATGACAATATCACAGTCTCAAATGTTACAGCTGTCAGCCCATTTGGAAAGCACGATTCTAGTAATTACAACTTAGATGCAGGATGGGTTCCATTAGACACTACAAAGGCGCAGATCACAAATCAGATCAAGAGGCTTGATGGCCAAATTTGGAACATGACGCAAGGAAACAGTACAGATGTACAACGAGGTGCCAAGATTAACCTAAGTGGAGCAGAAACCAACTCAAATGGTGTTTTATTATTTAAAAATGCCACAATAACTACATACAATCACAAAATCGAATTAGTTACCATGGAGGGACATTATCTTGGAAACTACAACAGTGTGGGGGGTGACAGTGGTGCCCCTGTAACAATTAATGCCACTAACTCCACATCTCCACCATCTGTAAAACTCATTGGAATACACACAGGAACCATATGCAGGTACTCCTCACCTTCTGAAGGAAACAGCGAGGTAAATGTATACTCTATATTCAATGGAACTGATCCACGTGGACAGATTTTGAATGGCTCTCAAGTGTGTGGTGAACATGCACAACGCTTAGCTCCATTACCAAACTCAAACATATCTTCACTAAGCTGGTACTACAAAGCAATTGTTCCATGGGAGTTGATAAAAACTGAGTTTAACATTCGTTAGATCTTCTAATCCAAGGTGTAAATAAATTCAAGATGACAAAAACTACCAATACTTCAGCATTATCATCATTATTCAAAGTTTGCATCATAGCTGCAGTGTTTTGTTGCCTCTTGGTATTTTTTGTTCCAGAATCTGTAGAGGCCTTTAATGTAGAAAGATGCATTAAGAGTACAGAAAACGCAGTCATGTATAGGAATTCAGATAATCAAATATCTTGTGTAA
>JAKSCD010000497.1 GCA_022360775.1 Sneathiellales bacterium
AGTGGCCTTGAAGGATCATGGACACCAAACCCTGTTAAGTGGGACAGCGGCTATTTCGATATGCTGTTTGGCTATGAATGGGAGTTGGTCAAAAGCCCTGCGGGGGCACATCAATGGGCCCCTAAAAAAGTGGCAGAGGAGGATCTTGCACCGGAAGTAGATCTTTCCGGAAAAAAAGTGCCGACTATGATGGCCACAACAGATATCGCTTTGATCAAGGATCCGGAATATCTGAAGATCTCAAAGAAATTTCATGAAGATCACGACTATTTCTCCGACACCTATGCGCGGGCGTGGTACAAATTGACACACCGCGATATGGGACCGATCAATCGTTATCTTGGTTCGGACGTTCCGCAAGAGACACTTCTTTGGCAGGATCCGTTACCAAAGGCTGATTATGAGCTTATTGATGATGCAGATATTGCCTCATTGAAGGATGCTATTCTGAAGTCAGGTCTCTCTGTCTCTGATCTGGTCTATACAGCCTGGTCTTCAGCCTCCTCCTTCCGTAACTCTGATTTGCGGGGTGGGGCAAATGGTGCACGAATTCGTCTTGCGCCACAAAAGGACTGGGAAGCGAATGCAACGGATCAGGTCACGAACGTTCTTGAGGCTCTTGAAGATATCAAAAGCAAATTCGATAACGGACCTTCAAATAAAAAAGTCTCTATTGCCGATCTGATTGTGCTGGGAGGTGTCGTGGCCATCGAAAAAGCGTCTCAAGATGCCGGAAATCCGGTTTCCGTACCCTTTAATCCAGGGCGCGTGGACGCAAAGGACGCGCATACGGACGTCGAAAGCTTTGAACCTCTTGAGCCGGAAACAGATGGCTTTAGAAATTTTGCCAAGGCGCTCTATACCGTATCAGCAGAAGAACTGCTTGTAGACAGAGCTCAACTTCTGGGCCTGACACCGTCTGAAATGACAGTTCTCATTGGTGGCCTTCGTGTGTTGGGTGCAAACTTCAACCGTTCCAGACATGGTGTTTTAACGGAACGCCCTGAAACACTGAGCAATGATTTCTTTGTCAATCTTCTGGATATGTCACTTGAATGGAAGGGAATTGACAAGAATGAGCAAGAGTTTGAAGGACGAGATCATTCGAGCGGTAAGGTTAAATGGACTGCGTCCCGTGTCGATCTTATTTTCGGTCATAACCATGAATTGAGAGCACTTGCGGAAGTTTATGCGACCAATGATGCTAAAGACAAATTCTTGAACGACTTTGTTGCTGCATGGTCAAAAGTGATGGATCTGGATCGTTTTGATCTAGATCCGGTTTATAACAGCTAGACAGTTTTCTATACCGAGAACAGCTCACCAATCCTCTGGTGAGCTGTTTTTGTATCAGATCCCTTTTTCTTTGTGTTTCAAAACATTTCCCTATTAATATGTGATGTTATAACATTTCTTTTTTATCTTCGAACTGACCAGAATTTATGTCTTTATTTAATGCTTCAACACCCGGTTCATTAAGAGAATTCACTGGCCGTGACGCTCTGCTGGGTGTTGCAAAACGGGGAGTGCCCAAAGGCGCTAACGCTTTTTTCAATCAACTGATGAAGCATCCTTTTGCAATTTCCGGAACTGTTTCAAAAGTCAGTGCAGTTTATGATATTGAAGCACTTCTTGACAGCAATATTCCCGAGGCGCTCAAAGCCCATAGCTTTTGTTCCTTATGGATTGAGGATATGGCAGAAATCTCAAGGCTCTTCTCTGATATTCAAAAAAGCAAATCCATCGGTTTCTGGCTGGGAACCCAGCGTGGATGTCGCCGTTACCATGCGGATAATGTTCCCCTTCGGATGTTGGTCACCTATGCAGGAAAAGGAACGGAATGGTTGCCGGATTTTGCGGCAGACAGGCAGGCTTTCTCAAATGGTGCACCGAATGAACAGATCGTAAAGGATCCCACTGCTCTTCAATATATGAATAAATGGGATGTTGCGATTTTTCGGGGCGGGCCAAGAGGACTGCTTCATCGAACCCCTGATGACGCAATGAGTAAACCCTCTGTTATGATGCGTCTGGATCACGCTTCCTTTTGGGAAAATGTTCGAAAGCTCGGCAGTGGAAATGCCCAACTTTTTCGATCGGAGCCTGCGAGCAGAACAGCCTGATCCTTGATCCTGTATATTTTAAGTATCGGATATTGATTTGAATCAGGTTTGGTCAGTAATCATTCCTTTAAAATGAAGTCGGTAAAGGAAAAGGGGTGTTGAATTGCACTCTTACCCTTCCTGGAATTGCTACCGAATTTTTGTCAGGGGAATGCATTATGTTCAAAAGAAACTCCCTCATTACCCGCATCGCAATCGGAAAATCAATCGGTCTTGTTGTTGGTCTGGTTGGATTTTTGCTTCTTCCGCTTTTCTCGCCGGAGGTTCCGCTTCTCTTCAGATGGGGTATTCTTCTGTGGTACATAACAGTCGGAGCCTTTATCGGGGTATTTGGTGTTTTTACCTGGCATCCTATCCTGCATCTTCCAATGCCCTGGTGGTTTAGATCGTCAATAATCGGGGCATGGATGAATTTTGTCCTGACACTTTTTACCTATGAGCAACTGCATCTTATGATGCTCGCTTTCTTTTCAGAAGGAAGTCTCTTCCAGTCTCCGTTCTGGCTTGTGCTTGAAGGCGCGGTTATTGGCCTTGTAATTGGCTATGTCGCGACCCGAATAGGCGGTGAGGGAAAAGAGATAATTGATGAGGAAATCTGAAAAGGTGGGGGCGTTACCCGCTCCAACCGGTAAGTTTCTGGATGATTTTGAAGAGCAGGATCAGCGGGACAGCATAAACAAAAAGCATGAGAAGCGAAAAATAGCTATCGTTAAACGATAAAGTGGCGACCTGCGCTTGCACAATATTCTGGATAATGGCAGCTGCTCCTTCGCTGGCAACCGCCGGATCAAATCCGCGATCCGCAAGCGCCTGCGCAATTGCTTCCCGGCGTTCCTGGAAAGACCCATTCGCAGGATTGATGTTTTCGATGAGAATTCGGCGATTGCTTGCTATCTGCTGATCAAGAAACGTGCTTAAAAAGGAAATACCAAGAATACCCCCTGTTTGACGGCCAAAATTAAATAACCCTACGCCTGTGGCTACCTGGCGCTCTTTCAGATCATTCAGCGTAATCAGGGTAATCGGTAGAAAAAGAAATCCAAGGCCAATACCCCGTAACAAGAGGCCCCCCCAGAGATCATGTGTCCCGCTTTCTATTGTCGAGCAAGACAACATCCACATGGCTGTCATAACAAGGCAAATGCCGAGAGGGATGAATTTCAGCGGATTAAGCTGCTTCAAAGTAATCAGGAAACCCGCAAAAAGAAGTCCGCCCCCGACCGCCAGGCTCGACGGAAGTAACAGCATCCCCGCATCTATTGGCGGCATATGCAAAACCTTGAAGGCATATGCTGGAATAAGAAACGCGCTGCCAAACAGTGCAAATCCAGCGACAAAGCTCACAAAAAAACCAAATCCGAAACGGGGATTGGAAAAAACACTGCGATCAAAAAAATCTGAATGCTGCTGGCCGAGGACACGCCAGAACATGACCAGAATAAAAGCGCCGAGACCGATAACTGTCCATATAATGATGTGTGGCTCTTCAAACCAGTTCCAGCGAGGACCTTGCAAAAGCACATAAACAAGTGATGTCATCGCAAGTGTAAAAAGTCCAAACCCTAACCAGTCGAACGGCCGCTTCACATGGGTGATATTCTGTATACGTGACCAGAACGGTACAAGAATAAAAAAGGTGAGGGGGGCAAGTGCAGTATTGAGCCAGAACACACCCTGCCAGGAATGTTCATCTGTAAACCAGCCCTGAATAACAGGCGTCAGTGTCGTCGGCGCCATGACGACACCAAGGGCATAAACTGCCTGAACAAGCCCCTGGAGTGAAGACGGGAACAGACGAAAAAGGATCGTTTGCGCAGACACCAGCAGAAGTGCGCCAGTCATGCCCTGAATAACCCGCATCGATATGAACATATCGAGACTGATATCCATCACACTGAAGATTGACGTTATAAGAATTAGAAGAATGGACCATGAAAAGGCACGCGCTTCACCAATACGACCCGTTATCCAGGAGGCTGCAGGAAAGCATGCAAGCTTTGCAGCAAGATACCCGATATTGATCCAGGAAACTTCATCAGACGTGGCCGCGGTGTCTCCCATGATATGCAGACGTGAAAAGCTGAAAAGCGTTCCGTTCAAAGCATCCATGAGTACAGCGAGGGTAAGGCCAAAAGCCAGAATCCAGCGAATCAAATCATGATGACCAGCCTGCAATGCATCCTCGGACTGCTTGCTCTTTTTTGAAATACTTGTGGAGGCGATAGTCATAGATACGCCTGCATCTACTGCATTTTCGCTTGCTGAATATCATCACCCTTGAAAAAATATGTCCAGATCTGATCAATGAGTGAAAATTCCGATGACGCTTCTGATCCTCTAATTTCCACCTGCACTTCGGCGGACAAGCCAGGTCTGAGCCCCTCGAACTCCTGATCCCGATCGCTGATCCTGATCTTGACAGGAATACGTTGGGGAACTCTTACAAAATTGCCTGTGGCGTTGTCTGGCGGCAGCAAACTGAACTCAGCGCCGCTGGCGGGAGCAAGGCTGTCGATCCTGCCTGTCAGCTTGCGCTTGCCAAAGGCATCCACCCAAACTGTTGCGAGCTGTCCTGGTTTCATGAGTTCAAGTTGCGTTTCCTTGAAATTCGCGACCACCCATACCTCATCAGAAACGATGGATAATAAAGGGGCACCGGGACGCGCATAATGACCAACTTCGATATGACGATTGCCAATAACACCGGCAACAGGGGCGTGAACTGCAACATCGGACATGGAAATCCTGGCGAGCCTGACTTGTGCTTCGGCCTGTTTTATCGCGGCGGCAAGGCGAACAGCTTCAGCATCCAGAACAACAAGGCGTTGGCGTCTAGCCGCTAATCCGGCCTGAGCCTGGGCAACACTGGACCGGGCGCGGGTTTCGGTCGCGATCGCGCTATCATGTCGCTTTTGAGTAGCCCAACCCTGGGTCAGCAAATTATCTGCCCGATGACG
>JAKSCD010000065.1 GCA_022360775.1 Sneathiellales bacterium
CAAGAAAAGGCATTTTAAAAGCTAAAAAGCGCACTCTCTAGTGCCCCAATATTGAGGCTTCCCGACCCGAAAAAACGATTTACTGTAACCACAGATGCTTCCGAATTAGTTTTTGGTGCTGTATTGACGCAAGAGGAGAATGTGTAGTAAAAGTAGAATACCCGGGTAGCCGCTACCCACCCGGGTAGGGTATCGGACCTACAATCGTCTATGCCTTCATGCAGGCAGTAGGCATGGTCAATGATCATCAAGTCGATTGCTTCAGGCATGCTGAAGTCATGAAACTGGGGAAAGGATAGACCGATGGGCTTTTATACGGATCGCACCCAGTCTCTTATGCAATATTATAAGGAAAAATATGGCGTGGAAGCGCTGAAGAAACTGGAAGAAGACGCGGGTTTCTGCGAAGCAAAAAATGACCTGCAGCGACGGAATCGGCTGCTGAGAGTGCGAGACGAACTCTTGCTTGAAGGAATGTCCATACGCTAATGCACTGGAAAGAACATTGGAACCACGGCTGAAAGCTGAAATCTGGATCAAGGCTCATATCCGTAAATGCAGCTTCCACAATGTCCCGGTATTTGTTGTTAGACGGGGTGACGAAACAGCTGGATCACCTTTAATAAAAATTAACCGGTTAAATGGATTATGCCAGATTTTGACTGCAACAACAGATTTCTCAGACGGTTCTCGCAAATGGTTAAAAGCCACAGGTCCTGACTGGGTAGAAGAAAAAACAGCTGATCGCTATATCGAAAAACAGCTGAGTTTTGATCCGGATTTATGGGTGATAGAAATCGAGGATCCGGAAGGACGCCATTTTCTGGACGAAAAGGTTGAAGATTAAGGAATAATTGCCTTCAGGCGTCTTTCCAGCGCTTGATCCAGTTCAGCGCGGCGCTTCAGCAAATCCTCGTACCAGTTCTGACGGTGCGCCAAATGTGCGCAAAGAAGCCGGTTGTCACGAACATAATGGCGCGCTCTTTCCTGCATTTTCTGAAGCTTTCCTCTATCCATAACAAGTTTCCTGATCGCATTGGCGAAATCATCAGGCTGTTTGCAAAGAATTGAAAAATCTCCAGAGGGATCGCAATTTTCATAGACAACAGGACTGGCAACAGGAACAGCTCCGAACCCGGCGGCTTCAACAAATTTGAGATCAGACTTCATGCGGTTGAATAAGGTATCCTGTAACGGCATCAGCGCGATATCTGCGCCCGCCAGTTTCGACTTATAAACATCATAGGGACATTGAGGCGTAAAATTTTTCTGATCTGTCTCCAGGGCCTTGAAAAAAGTCTGATCAAACACAATTTCGAACTCAATCCTGCTCCCAATTTCTTTCAGCATGCTGTTGAGCGCTGGGATAAGGGGTGCCCAATCCTTTTCCCGGTTAAGAGCGCCAAAGAAAACACGCACTTTTTCAGCTGGAGTTTTTTCCTCTTCATCTGGCAGGGCAGCCAACTGATTTGGAAAAATCCCTATTTCCGGATTAAACTCTTTTAAAACTTCGGCAAGGGTAGGTGTCGTTGTCTGCACCGCATGCACACCGGCAAATGAAAGAAAACTGTTTTGCTCAATCCCCGGCCAAGGGGAATAATGATCATCAAATTCTGTAAGGATCAGATAGCCCTGCTCTCTCAATATCTTTATAGCGTCGAGGGAATTATCAAGGGATAGGATCGGTCGGTGCAGGATCATAATCTTGCGCTCTACGTCCATCACAGGTTTTCCCGGTATATTCCGGCTTATAGCTGCTGTTACTCCTGGAAGGGTCGCCAGCGCCGCCAGGGGTTCCGTGATCCGGACATCATTAACACCGCCAACCGGTTTTAGAACCTGCGCCTGAAAATGCAGTGGCTCCGGCTTATACATCAGGAAGCGAAGATACAGTAGCGGGGCATGCAAACTGTCCATAACAAATTTTGGAAGCCCGCGCGTTTCTCTGGTCAGTCTATTATTACCGTTCGGCTCCTTAACTCCCGGCCACCGCTGACGATCGATATGAAAGCCATTTTTCTCCGCTTCTTTTCTAAGAGATGAATGCCAGTTCTGAATTTTTGCTGGCAGGCTTTCGAGCCTGGTATCCGTGCTTTCCAGCGTACCAAAACAAAAGGGATTAGGGATCTGCAGTATAAGAGCACCCTTCGGCTTGAGACTTTTCTTCGCCTCCTTAAAAAGTGCCGGAAAATCCGTTTTTTCTTCGCCCGATAACAGGGCAAGGCCATCGAGATCACGAATACCGCCTGATAGAAAATCTGAGCCTGACAGAAATTCCTGTCCCTGAACGCATGAAGAAAAAGAGGAAAAAGACTTTAAAAGCTGACCAGCTCCCTTTCCAACAACACACAGATTTTCTGTATTTCTGGGGATAAGATTAAGCAGATCCTCAGGGACCGGTGGTGTTTCGTTCTTCTTCATCTAGTCAGCAGCCTGAGAATTTTCTGTTGATTTAATTTTAGATGTTGTCGCCAATCTCGCAAGTATTCTATCTTTGCCGAAATCGTTAATTATGGATCCAGGTGACCATGCAGCAGTATCTCGACCTTCTTAAAACAGTCCGTGAAACCGGTACGTATAAATCTGATCGTACAGGAACCGGGACATATAGTATTTTCGGTCACCAGATGCGCTTTGATCTCTCCCGAGGGTTCCCGCTCCTTACTACGAAAAAGCTTCACTTAAAGTCTATTATTCATGAGCTTCTCTGGTTTATTGCCGGTGATACCAATATCAAGTATCTGAAAGAAAATGGTGTTCGTATCTGGGATGAATGGGCTGACGAAAATGGTGATCTGGGACCAGTGTATGGATATCAGTGGCGATCCTGGCCTGCGCCGAACGGTGAAAAAATCGATCAGATATCGAAACTTGTTGATCAGATAAAGAATAATCCTGATTCCCGGCGTCATATTGTTACTGCGTGGAATCCGGCAGATGTTGATCATATGGCGCTGCCGCCCTGCCACTGCCTGTTCCAGTTTTATGTCGCTGAAGGCCGCCTTTCCTGTCAGCTTTATCAAAGAAGTGCAGATATTTTCCTGGGCGTACCTTTTAATATTGCCTCCTATGCTTTGCTCACTCAAATGCTCGCTCAAGCCTGTGATCTGGAAGCTGGCGAGTTTGTCCACAGCTTTGGCGATGCTCATCTCTATGCCAATCATGTTGAGCAGGCTGATCTACAGCTTTCAAGGAAACCGGGCCCCCTTCCAACTCTTGCAATCAATCCAGATGTCAAAAATATTTTCGATTTCAGATTTGAAGACTTCTCAGTCGAAAACTACAGTGCGGAGCCCAACATTCCTGCCCCCATTGCCGTATAGAGAACTAAAATGAAGATTATCGCTGTCCTAGCCGTTTCCGAAAATAATGTCATCGGCTCGGAAAATGATCTGCCCTGGCGACTTTCCAATGACTTGAAATGGTTCAAGAAAAACACTCTTGGCAAGCCCATGATCATGGGGAGAAAAACCTTCAACTCTCTTCCGGGTATACTTCCCAATCGAACGCATATTGTGCTGACACGAGATACCGGCTTTAGTCCCGATAATATACTGATTGCCCACAGCCCGGATCAGGCTATTGCTCTTGCCAGACAGGATATGCAAGCAAATGAAGTTCAGGAGATCGCCATTGTGGGCGGCGGCGAGATTTACAAACTTTTTTTCCCCTATATCGACCGGTTTTACCTGACGCGCGTTCACACGAAAATTGAGGGCGATACGTTTTTTCCGCCACTGGATGAGAAGCACTGGCAGGTCGTTTTTGAAGAAAAGCACGAGCCGTCAGATAAAGACGATTTTGCACATACTTTTTTTATCCTAGATCGCGTAAAAACAGCAAAAGCAGATTCCTGAACTGCCCTCTTTCATTCTTTGAGCCAAATATCTATATTACGCCTGTTGGGTAACCAACTATGGCGATAAACGTTGCATGGAATAAACGTTGCGGACCCGGGGGCGGTACCCGGCGCCTCCACCATAAAGTCAGAATTGAATTACTGACTTTTTGCTGGGGGCGAAATAGGTTCGACGCGCGCAGTAAAGATGTAATTTTCGCTCGGCGTGACACCACCGTTACCGGGGTCAAATTTACAAATGCTAACGATAATGACGAAGCATTTGCCGTAGCCGCTTAATTGCCGCTACACGGGGTTCGGAGGGGCACCTGGCAACAGAAGCCCCTCCACATATGAGGAACATTCCTTAAGCGCACTGCGCAAGATTACGGTTTGAGCTGGAGTAAACGGGCGTGATGAACGGCGAAATTAATTACAACGAACTGGTCGAGAAAGCTCTGATGGAAGTTGTCAGAGAATCCTTACGCCGTGCTGCAAAAGATGGTCTTGTTGGCCAGCAGCATTTCTATATTACCTTTCAAACAACCTTTCCCGGTGTTGATATTCCTGATCATCTGAAAGAACGATATCGCGACGAGATGACGATTGTCATGCAACACCAGTTCTGGAATCTGACCGTGGATGATCAGAAATTCAGTCTTGAACTCAGCTTTAACCATCAACGCGAAACACTTGTTATCCCTTTTGACGCAATCTCAGCCTTTGCTGATCCTTCCGTCCAGTTTGGCTTGCAATTTGATCTGAATGCCAGCGACGAGTTAGACGCAGAAAATGCTGAAATCTTGGAAGAAGAAACCAATGAAACGTCCAAGGACGAGCCTGCTGCGGAAGAACAGAAGGCAGGTGAAGTCATTACCCTGGATGCGTTTCGCAAAAAATAACTGATGCTGAGGCCGGACATTTTGTTCGGCTTTTCTTTAGGCTCCACATTCAAGCTCTGTCAGGATGAGAGAGAAATGCCAGAATTTCAATACCAGGAAATGTTCGAGCTCGGCTCGGACAAAACACCCTACAAAAAACTCACCGATCAATATGTCTCCACACTCGAGGTGGATGGAAAAGAAGTCCTGAAAATTGAGCCTGAGGCGCTGGAACTTCTTTCCGCAGAAGCCATGCGTGATGTCGCGCATCTCCTCCGCCCTGAACATCTTGAGCAGTTGACCAGAATTCTCAAAGATGATGAAGCGTCAGACAATGACAAATTCGTCGCAACCGAGCTTTTGAAAAACGCAAATATCGCTGCAGGCATGGTTCTTCCCAGCTGCCAGGATACTGGAACAGCCATAATCATGGGCAAAAAAGGCCAGTTTGTCTGGACAGACGGCAAGGATAAGGAGCAACTGTCCAAGGGCGTGTTTAAAACCTATACAGAAACAAATCTGCGCTATTCACAGCTGGCACCGGTCAGCATGTTTGAAGAAAAGAACACCGGTACAAACCTGCCTGCGCAAATCGACCTTTATTCAACGGCCAGCAATGTGTACGAGTTTCTGTTTGTTGCAAAAGGCGGTGGCTCAGCCAATAAAACCTTTCTGCACCAGGCCGTGCCGAGTGTACTAGCTCCTGACCGTCTTTTGCCTTTCCTTGAAGAAAAGGTTGCGGAGCTTGGAACTGCCGCATGTCCGCCTTATCATCTGGCTATCGTGATCGGCGGAACGTCTGCAGAAGACACATTGAAGACGGTCAAACTGGCCTCCACCAAATATTATGATGCCCTGCCCACCAGCGGAAATGAGCTGGGCCGCGCCTATCGTGATCTTGAGATGGAAGAAGCCGTTCACAAAATGACGCAGAATATCGGTATTGGCGCACAGTTTGGCGGCAAATATTTCTGTCATGATGTTCGAGTTGTCCGCTTGCCTCGCCACGGTGCGAGTGTTCCCATAGGCATTGGCGTGTCCTGTTCAGCAGACAGGCAGATTAAAGGTAAAATCACTAAAGAAGGTGTTTTCCTTGAGCAGCTTGAAACAGATCCTGCAAAATATCTTCCTGAGGTTTCTGACGAGCAGCTTGGCGGTGAGGTTGTGAATATTGACCTCAACAGACCGATGAAGGAAATCCTGGCTACTCTCTCCCAATATCCGATCCGCACACGCGTCAGTTTATCCGGAACCATTATTGTGGCCCGAGATCTTGCTCACCGGAAGCTTCGAGAGAAACTGGAAGCCGGTGAAGACCTGCCACAATATTTCAAAGATCATATTATCTATTATGCTGGCCCGGCCAAAACACCGGAAGGATACGCGTCCGGCTCATTTGGTCCAACAACCGCAGGCCGAATGGATGCCTATGTGGACCAGTTCATGGCCGTCGGGGGCAGCATGATCATGTTGGCTAAAGGAAACAGAAGTAAAGTCGTCGTTGATGCCTGCAACAAACACGGGGGCTTCTATCTCGGTTCAATTGGCGGCCCTGCTGCCATCCTGGCCCAAAATAATATCAAGAAGGTTGAAGTTCAGGAGTTTGAAGAACTTGGAATGGAAGCCATCTGGCGGATTGAAGTTGAAGATTTCCCCGCCTTTATCGTTATGGACGACAAGGGAAATGATTTCTTTGCCCGCAAATAACTAAAATATGATCGGCCTGGTATAATGAGCGAATTAGTTAAACATTCTGTCAGCATATCAGGCCATCGCACCAGTATATCTCTCGAGCCTGAATTCTGGGATCTTTTCACAGAATATGCAGAACAGGCTGATCTCAGCCTGAACGCACTTGTAACGGAAATAGACGCAACACGTACAGGCAATCTTTCAAGCGCTATTCGGCTTTTCGTGCTTCACCATCTGCTTCAGGAAAACGAGAAACTTAACGATCGGCTTTCAACCCTTGAAAAGCCTTCCTAGAAATCTAATTTTATATAAGAAACATTTTGCTTTAAGGATTATCCCAGATGGGTGACGTCGTAAATCTGAACAAGTTCCGCAAAAAGAAAGCAAAAGACTCCAAACAGAAATCCGCGGAGACAAATCGGGTAAAATTCGGCCGTTCAAAACAGGAAAAAGAACAGGCCGAGCGATCTCGAAAAGAATCAGATAAGGATCTGAGCGGGAAGAAGCTGGATCATCAGGATCCATCGCTAAAAGACGAATAATATAAAAAGGTTATAAACTTTTCAGGTTATGTGACACACGCCACATACGAACAGGCCCGTGTTAACTTTAAATCTCAATGGTATCTTCATATTTCCGTCTTATTGTCCCCTTAAACGGGAAGCATCAATTTACAGGCGGCAAGGAGCCATTTGATGAGAAGCAATGTCCCTCCTCTGAGTGAACCCAAAATTGACGATATGTTTTCAGATCCTGTTTTCCATGCAGTTCTGAAACGCGACGGCCTGACCGTTGATGACATTCGTCAGGTCATTGAAACTTATCGCCAGAGCAAGCCGGAGAAAACAAACTAACTCCTCTTTCTCGTAAAGATCCGGGTGCGATATCCTGTTGTATCGCGCCTTTTTTATGATCTTCATCACCTCCAATGACGAATTTTTGCAACAAAATGTTGTGAAGGTTATACTTCTAAGTAAACAGGAAGGGTTCTCACGGGGGTTAAGCCGGAACAATGACAACGCAAATGCGCTATAAAAAACAGTATGCGACAATTCGCGGACTGAAAATGGCCTATGTGGAAGAAGGCGAAGGCGATCCTATCGTTTTTCTGCATGGTAACCCCACCAGCTCCTACCTTTGGCGTAACATCATACCTCACCTGGAAGGAAGGGGTCGTCTGATCGCCCCTGATCTGATCGGCATGGGCGATTCCGAAAAACTGACCGATAGCGGCCCTGACAAATATTCTTTTGTTGAGCATCGGACATTTCTGAACGATCTTCTTGAGTATCTTGAAGTAACCCGGAATGTAACGCTGGTCATTCATGACTGGGGGTCTGCGCTCGGCTTTGACTGGGCTAACAGAAATCGGGACGCCATGAAAGCGATCGCCTATATGGAAGCGATTGTAAAGCCAATCGAAAGCTGGGATGACTGGCCGGAAAATGCCCGGAATATTTTCCAGACCTTCAGGAGCGATGCCGGAGAAGCGGTCGTTCTTGAAAAAAATGTCTTTGTAGAACGGGTCCTTCCTTCCTCCATCATCAGGGACCTGGAAGAAGAAGAAAGGCGCGAATATATACGCCCTTTCAGAAGAGAGGGTGAAGACCGACGCCCGACACTCAGTTGGCCAAGACAGATCCCTATCGCAGGAGAGCCCAAAGAAGTGGTTGAGATTGTCGACAGCTATGCGAAATGGATGTCTGAGAACCCATTGCCCAAACTCTTTATCAATGCCGAACCCGGCTCAATTCTGACAGGCACTGCTCGGGATTTTTGCCGCACCTGGCCAAACCAGAAGGAAGTCACCGTCAAAGGTATACATTTCATCCAGGAAGACAGCCCCGATGAAATTGGGACTGCCATCTCCACCTGGCTCAAAGAGCTGTGAAAGTAAAATAATGGCGCAGGCGAAGTGGGAAGAAGAAGAGGCCCTGACTGCAGAAGGACTTGCTTTTTCAGCAGGTCTTGCACATAAATTTATCTCCCCCGGATCACCAGGGGCTAAATTTGAGTGAACAGGCCGATACCATGACAGGGACGCAAACCCGCAAGCTGACAACTATTCTATGCGCAGATGTGTGTGGATACAGTCGTCTGATGAGTAAAGATGAAGAAGGGACCCTGGCGCGGCTGAAAACAGCGCGAAGCAGCTTTTCCAAATTTATTGAAGATCATGAAGGACGCGTTATCAATATGGCAGGCGATGCGATCATTGCCGATTTTTCAAGCGTGGTCCAAGCTGTTCAGTGCGCCATTACTGTTCAGACCTTTTTCAAATCAGAGAATGAAAAAAGCAATCAGCCTGATCCTCTTATTTTCAGGATCGGCCTGAACCTTGGTGATGTCCTGATCGAAGGAAGTGACATATTCGGCGACGGGGTAAATGTTGCGGCAAGGCTTGAATCTCTCGCGCCAGCCGGCGGTGTCAGCATATCCGGAACCGTTTATGATCATGTGAAGAACCGGTTTTCAGGGCAGTTTACATTCACAGGCAATCAAATCGTCAAGAATATTTCTGACGCTGTTCCCGTTTATTCCCTGAGCCTTCTGGATGAAAGTGTAGTTGCTGCCCAGAATAAAAATGCCGAGGATCCCGGCCCTCAAAAAGAGGAAATGGATGCTGAAACAAAAAGAATCTATAAGGAAGTTCGCCGCAAAGCCGGGTTTTATAGAAGAGCCGTTGCAACAGGTGGCTTGATCTTTTTCCTTTTTCTGATCAACATCCTGACATCGCCCTCATATTTCTGGTTCATTTGGCCGGCAATGCCCCTTACTTTCATCCTTGCAATGGACGCGATGCGCGTATTTGGGAAAGGACATTTTGACAAGGAATGGGAGGAACGTCAGATTGAAGCGCATAAGAAGCGCAGGAAAAAAACCTGATTTTCTGTGGCGCCGCAGTCTAAAAGCCGCTTGCGGACAAAGCCCCCATCCTGGAGCAAACATCACGGAATTCCCGGACAGTATTCTCGATAATATCTGATGCTGATTTCACTTCGGAAATCAGTACTGAAGACTGCCCGGCCAAGCCTGCACTTGCTTCCATATCCCCCCCAAAATACAGATCCTGAATTTTGGCAAACATATCCTTGGGCATGACACCCTCTTCATGAATTTCAAGCGTCTTCCCGGTTTTCAGTGCACGAATGCAGGGCGTCGATTTTTTGTTCAAAACGACTGTCCCGGTATCTTCAGCAGCAATGATCGCGTTTTTGTAATTGTCATGAACCGGACTTTCTGCCGCCGAGACAAACCGGGTACCCATTTGAATTGCTTCCGCCCCGAGACTGAAGGCTGCGGCCATTCCCCTGCCGTCAACAATACCGCCTGCTGCTATCATTGGAACATCCACTTTTTCGGAAATTGCCTGCAAAAGCACCTGCAGGGAGACTTCTTCAGGGTTCTTGAACCCACCGCCTTCACCGCCCTCGACGACCAGACCGTCAACCCCCGCCTCGACAGCTTTCACTGCAGCTTTTACTGTCGGCACAGCATGATAGACAATAATGTCATGCGCTTTCAGGATTTCGATCAGTTTCTGCGGGTTACCGGCAGATGTTGTCACAAATTTCACACCGCTTTCGGCAACGAAATTGATCATATTCTGATCTTTTAAGAAAAGAAGTGGCAGATTGATCCCAAACGGTTGATCTGTCATCTCCTTCATTTTCTTGATCTCGGCCACGCAATTCTCGGTCTCCCCGGAAGAGGTTTCAATAATGCCGAGCCCGCCTGCATTGCAGACGGCAGAAGCCAGTTGCGAGCGGGCGATCCAGCCCATCGGGGCCTGAACAATCGGGTATTTTGCGCCAGTGTGTTCCAGGAAACGGTTCATTTTTACCTCTTACAGAAAATTCAGTTCAAGCGCATCTCCCAGTTCTTTCAACGCCTGTTCTTCGTTTAATACTTTTATTGTCTTCATGCCCATCGCTGCTGCTGGCTTGAGGTTAATACCCAGATCGTCAAGATAGAGGACATTTTCCGGTGACACCTCCATTTGCTCGCATGCATATTCATAGATTTTCGGCTCGGGTTTACGCATACCGATTTTACTGGATTCGATAACCTGGTCGAAATGCGTCATTACCTCCATAACAGCGGCCTGCGCCTCTTTCGTTCTGCTCATGCCCGGCCCCTTACCTGCAGGAACATTATTCGTCAGGCAAAAGCATTTCCGGTTTTTTCTGATTGTTTTCAAGGCTTCTACCATGCGTGGACGCACATCCCCGGCCAATAGCGCAATTACCTCATTGCCAGTAACCGGATGACCTAAAGCTGTACTTTCTTCAAGAAACAGGTTATTGAATTCTTCAGACGTAACTGCACTTCTTTCGAATTTTGCCCAGGCATTTGTGTCTGGATTGGTAGAATTTACTGTTCTTAGAAAATTCTCGGGAAGACCTTTTTCCTTTTCAAATCGGGTAAAGGCTTCAAAAGGGCTGGACGTTAAAACGCCGCCAAAATCCCAAAGGACCGCAGTTATCATGGTTCTTCCTGTTACTTGAAAGGCCTGTCTATAGGCTCGGTTCCGCGTTATTTTTCATTTTCATGAATTCTGGCAGCAGTGAGGAGGGAAGTCAAACCTCTCTCTTTATTGAAAAATAACCAGATATATATAGGTTAAGAGAATACAGCTTCTTATGCCCTTTAAAGTTGGGAGACTTTCATGAAAGCCCTCATTTTATCCACAGTTGTGTTCGCGTGCTTAGCTCAATCCGCAGCTGCGATGGACAGCGACGATATGAAAGCTCTCAAGGAAAACGGCGAATGTGTTGATTGCAATCTGCAAGGTGCAAAACTTCAGGCTGCTACGATGGAGGGCGCTGATCTTGAAGGCGCGAATTTGAGGGACGCGATTTTAAAGAACGCTGTTCTGAAAGGTGCAAATCTGGAAGGCGCGGACTTAAGGCGTGCGGACCTTGAGAAATCAAATCTCTCAAATTCCAGTCTTCAGGAAGCGACTTTGCGGGATACCGATCTGGAAAAAGCGATTCTCTCAAATTCCAATCTCGCTGAAGCCGATTTGCGCGATGCAGATCTGGAAAATGCTGAATGTAATGGATGTGAATTTGAAGATGCCGATCTTAGAAACAGCAATCTCAAGCGTGGTTTATTTATTGACGCAAATTTTCAGGGCGCCCAACTGTCGAAGGCAAATTTAAAACGTGCGACCGCTAACAATGCGAATTTCAGGGATACCAAAATGAAGAATGTCCGCATGACCCGTGCGGATTTGAAAAACACGGACTTTTCAGGAGCTGATCTTTCCAGATCCAATTTCTTCAGAGCTGATTTAACGGGAAGCCTGTTTGAAGATGCCAACCTGGAGGAAGCCATTTTCTGGGGCTCAAATCTCTCAGGCGCAGATTTAAGTGAAGCCGATAATCTGGATGAAGAGCAGCTGGAAAATGCGTGCGGGGATAACAAAACCCTCCTTCCGGACGACCTGAAAATCCCCGATTGCTCTTCCTGATTAAATAATTTTCCCAGGGTTCATAATATTTTGCGGGTCCAATGCAGACTTGAGCACCCGCATCACTTCCACGGCGTCCCCAAGCTCGTCTTTAAGATATTTCTTCTTGCCCAGTCCCACACCATGTTCACCGGTGCAGGTTCCGTCCATCCCCTGTGCCCGTTTTATCAGGCGGGCATTGAGACGTTCAGCTTCTTCCATTTCTTCAGGATTACTTTTGTCCAGAACAAAAGCGAGATGGAAATTCCCGTCTCCTACATGCCCGACAATAGGGGCAATCAGATCGCTTTGATCCAGATCCTCTTTGGTTTGCATGATGCAATCTGCAAGGCGTGAAATTGGAACGCAGACATCCGTTGCCCACATTGAAGCATTATTGCGAAGAGCCCGCGCAGCATAGGCTGCATCATGTCGTGCCTGCCAGAGTTTTGTGCGATCTTCAGCCTGGGTGGTCCATTTAAAATCTTCCGCACCAAACTCCTTGCAGATTTCACCAACCATCTCTGATTGCTCCTGTGCGCCATTTTCACTGCCATGAAATTCCAGGAACAGGGAAGGCTGAACAGGAAGGTCGAGCCCTGAATATTTGTTGATCGCATCGATCTGAACCTCATCAAGAAGTTCTATTCGGGCAACAGGAATACCGCTTTGAATAGTCAGGATCACCGATTGAACAGCACTTTCAATATCAGGGAAAGACACCGTCGCAGCTGCAATCGCTTCCGGGATACCGTATAGCCGCAACGTAACTTCAGTGATAATACCCAATGTGCCTTCCGAGCCGATATAGAGCTTTGTAAGATCATAACCCGCAGCACTTTTTTTGGCTCGTCCGCCTGTCTTGATTATTTTCCCGTCCGGTAAGACAACCGTCAGGTTCAGAATATTTTCGCGCATTGTTCCGTAGCGAACTGCGTTGGTACCGGAAGCACGGGTTGACGCCATTCCGCCAATAGAGGCATCCGCACCAGGATCGATCGGGAAGAACAAACCTGTATCCCGCAGATATTCGTTCAATTGCTTCCGCCTCACCCCCGGCTGCACAACACAATCCAGATCTTCTGTATTGACCGTGAGGATCTCGTTCATCTGGCCAAGGTCGATACACACTCCACCCTCAACGGCATTAACATGTCCCTCCAATGAAGTTCCGGCTCCAAAAGGAATTATGGGTACTTTATGATCTGCGCAAAGGGTGACAATTTTTGAAACCTCCTCGGTGGAATGCGCTAAACACACGATGTCAGGGGGGCATACCTCATGCCAGCTCTCGTCTTTTCCATGCTGTTCTCTAACTGCATCGGCGGTCGAACACCGATCTCCCAGCAATTCCTGTAGTTTGGCTTTAACGGTACCTAGAGTATCAGCATTTACGGACATCAACATTTCTCCAGCTCGTGGGGCGCGTTTGTATTCAGGGCAGTATAAGAGCTTTTTGCGGCTGTTCAATCCATGCTGTTGAGGAGCACAAATTATTGATCAGATTAACTCTCTTTCAGAGTTTTGATGACCTTCTGCATCAAGGATAGAAATTGTTCTCTCTCCTCATCGTTAAGCTCCTTTAAGGCGACTTCATTTTGCATCTGGGCTGCCTTTGTTGCCTCGAATTCCAGATCTTTCGCTTTCTTCGTCAACCAGATCTGTTGAGCCCTGCCATCTGCAGGATGGCGTTGACGCATAATCAGTCCGTCCCTTTCCATTCGGATAAGGGTATTGGCCATGGTCGCCTGTTCCACATCGATGCGTTTTACAAGTTCTCTTTGTGTAAGCCCGTCTTCCTTCCAGAGAACAAGCAGGGCAGGAAACTGGCCTGGAGATAATCCAAATTCTGTTATCCGGGCGTTTAACCCTTGCGCAAAGAGCCGAGCCATATGGTTAGCCAAATAGCCGGCGGATCTATCCTTATTAAATGTCATGGCCTCATTATCTCTTGTATAGCCAGCTATGCAATATTATATAGCAAGCTATATATTAAATCCGGAGATTAAAATGAACTATCTCAATACAGCGGTACGGTATGGAAAAATCAGCATGTTACTCCACTGGAGTATCGCCTTCTTCATATTGCTTGCTCTTGCCAGCGGATTTGCACTTGAAGCGGCGGGAGCCAACGGGCATGTCCTTTTAATTATCCACCTTCTGAGCGGAAGCCTTGCAGCAGGATTGACAATCTTTCGCCTGATATGGAAGGCATTTATTGACAAAAAAATGCCTCCCTACCCAGCGTCCGGCAAGATGCAGGCGATGCTTATCCGCTTTGTGAAATTCTTTTTGCTTTTCCTTCCCGCAGCTATTGCCATTTCGGGAATTGGCATGCTGGTTACCACGGGACTGACGGAAACCCTGCCCTTTTCACTGCCACAGCTTCTTCCGGACTTCGATAAAACCTTGCCTCGCACCCCGCACGGAATTGGTATTAGAGTTCTGATCGTGCTTCTCGTCTTTCATATTGCCGGTGCTTTTTTTCACTACAGGAAACAGGATAACTCCCAGCCCAATCGCATGCCTTTTAGGACGCAAGGTTAAAGATGCCCGGCAAAGTGATTTACAAGTGCGCTGAAATACACTTATCCTCTCGCCATGCTAAAAAACGGATTTAAAGAACTGAACCGCCTGAAAGTCCTTCCGGAATGGATTGATTATAACGGGCATATGAATGTCGCCTTTTATGTGATGGCGTTTGACCAGTCGCTGGATGAACTTCTGGATGAAATTGAACTCACAAGGGCCTATCGGGATGCTTCAAATTGTACCGTGTATGTTTTGGAAACCCACGTTTCTTACCTGCAGGAGGTGAAAGAGGGAGATCCACTTTTAATCACACAGCGTGTGATAGATGTTGATGAAAAACGCATCCATCTATTCCTTGAAATGTATCACGAAACAGAAGGCTTTCTTGCCGCCACATCTGAACAGATGATCCTGCATATCGATGCAAGCGGTCCAAAGGCAGCCCCTATGCCAACACATATTCTGGATAACCTCAACCAACTGCAAAAAGAACAAAATGCCTATCCAATGCCTGAACGCGTTGCTGCACAAATCGGGATCAGAAGGAAGAAAAGCGCTTAAAAATGCTGGGCCAGTTAAAAAAACCGATCCTGTTTTATCTGGCCTTTGCTTTTGCGCTGTCCTATCTAATCATTCCGGCGACAGAAGGATCCCTTGCTTTTATCCTTCTAAAATCGGGATGCTGTTTTTTTCTTGGGCTTTTCGCCTATTTAAATATTGATGAAGGCCGCATAAAGAAACTCGCCATGACGGCTCTTTTTGCCTCCTGTCTTGGCGATATTTTTCTGGCGATCAGATCCTCAGACTATTTTATAGAGGGTCTTGGCTCCTTCCTGATCGCACATCTTCTCTATGTGTCGATTTTTTTCAGACGCAGATCTGCGGGAGAAAACTCAACGTTACATCTTGTGCTTTGCGGCCTGGTCATGATGGTCGCTCTTCTGATGATGATACTGCTTTGGGACCATCTCGCTGCTCTAAAAGCGCCCGTTTTTATCTATATCTGCGTCATATCAATTATGACTATCACAGCGATCAATAGCCGCTACCCTGCCCTATTGATTATCCCGGGAACATTCAGTTTCATGATCTCCGACAGCCTGATCGCCATTAACAAATTCATGATAACCGTTCCCTTCGCCAGCACGACGATCTGGATCACCTACGCTGGCGCGCAGATACTGATCACGCTCGCGCTGATCAAGGGCGAAAACGAATTCTTAAAAAGTCAGGAAAAGGCTGGTTAAGCCGCTTCTGGTGCGTCCGCTGATTCTTTGATCTTGGAAATCAGATAGTCCACATTCTCAGCATCAAAACGATCCTCAAAATGAGTTAATATCCGTTCGATGACATAGTTGCGGAAGCGTTCCCGATCGCCGGGATCTCCATCATATTCCATTTCATTCACAACTTCGACGCCAACACGCATCATTTCAACAAGGCCTTCAGGGATTTCGCATTTCTTGCAAAGCTGCTTGAGCCCTTCGCCGCCTCCGTCATTGACCAGGACGTGAACATTGGACACTGACACACCTGAACCTTTTGCCAGGGCGGTTTCAAAGAAATCCATATCGCCGACGCAAAGGGCTCGCAGAATGATTGTCGGTGTCAGTCGATCATTCTCATAAAGCTGATTGATCAGGCGGTTCAGTTCTTCTGAACCGGCAGCACCGACCAGACCGATCATTGCTTTTTCCCGGCTGGCAAGTATCAGATCTGTCGCCACGCTTGGTGACATGTCATGATGGCTGACAAGATGTTCGCGCAGCTTGTCAGAAACCAGCGTCACCAATCTTTCCGTAACAGTAATCGGCAGTTCTGCGCGGCGTGCCATTGGGGCATTGACTGTTTCATCATCCCCATATTTATCCAGAACCTTTTCAAAGGTCTTCTCTGATATCTCGGCGCCGTCATTTTCCATCAATGTGGCAACAACTTTTGCGCTTCCGGTATCTGCAAGCTTATCGGAAACAGCTTCCGAAACAACGGGCCGTCCTGCGATGGCGGCCTGATGGGATTCCGGTTTGGACTGAATGATTTCAAAGAGATCTTCATCCGTCAATGCTTCAGAAAAAGTCAGCATCGGCGTTGCGACATCTGCAATGTCGCTGGCAAGTGTCACAGCGATATCATGGGGTAAATCCGGCAGATTTTTTACGGTTTCTGCAAGAGTTTGCCGAACGAGTATTTCTGTATCGCCAGCAATAGCCCGAAATATGGCCTCGGCCTCTGAGCGCTCCCGGTCACTAAACTGCTGACCGGACAGGTTATCGGCAATTTTTTTCACAGTCTGCGCGCGAGTTTCCGCAGAGCGGTCACTCATCAAGCGCTGGACGTCTTCTGGACTTAAAGAACCGTTTTCAGACACGCTGGCTCCAGTAATCTAAATTATTCCTGATTACCATCTAAAGGCCTTTCTCTTAACATTCTGTTAACCGGAACAGAGAAGGCATCATTTTTCCATCAGCGAAGCCGCGACATATTGCCCCATATAGGACCAATATTTACTTTCTTTTTATAAAGAGACGTATATTCCTGTATGTGCTAGAGAGCATAAATTTGAGTGAGAGAGAAGCGATTAGGAGAAAGCGATGAAGTCAGCGAAGCTAATCGCTGTGGGAACAGCGATTGTTCTGTCACTGTCTGCAACATCTGCTATGGCTGCAGGTGATGTTAAAAAAGGCGCAAAAGTTTTTAAAAAATGCAAGGCCTGCCATACTGTCGAACAAGGCGGTAAGAACAAGGTAGGCCCGAACCTTTTTGGCATTGTCGGTAAGGAAGCTGCCAAGGTTGAAGGCTTTAAATATTCCAAGGCCATGAAAAATTCAGGCCTGACCTGGGATGAAGCGACACTGGACAGCTATCTTAAAAAACCAAGAAAATTCCTGAAAGGCACAAAGATGAGCTTTGCCGGTCTTAAAAAAGAAAAAGACCGCAAAAATATCATCGCCTACCTGAATACATTGAAATAAAAAAAACGGCCCGGTTTCCCGGGCCGTTTTTTTAGTCTCTTACAACAAGGACCGAACAGTTCGCATGCCGGACGACACGGGCCGCATTGGGACCTAACAGGTAATCCTGCA
>JAKSCD010000064.1 GCA_022360775.1 Sneathiellales bacterium
ATGCCCCCTTTTTACCTGGCAAAGAGGAAAAAGCATCAGGGCAGCGCAACTGATAGCCAGACTGACAAAATCTTCATATCCGGGAAGGGCCGGTACATTTGTGCCAAAGATCCGGGCCATCTGATCCAGAATGAAGGCCACAGCATTTGTTGTCGTTACGAGCACAATCAGTATCAGAAGAGTACCACCGGCAAGCGCAAATAAATCAGCCAGTTTTTTTAGCGAATTCATCATGACAAATCATGCGCAGGGAGAGGACAATAATCCGCTCCCTGCTCCTGAGAAGATTAATTAGAGGCTTTGGCAATGGCAGCACGGGCAGCTTTTACAAGCCCTTCACCATCAATACCTTTTTTGGACACTTCCTTGATCCAGCGTTCAACAACCTGCTCATTGGCTTTATCGAACTTCGCCCCTTCCTCTTCGCTGAGCACAGTAATGCCAACTCCGGATTTCTCGAGCGCAGTCTTGCCAGGAATTTCAAAATCCTCCCACATCTGACCGATCTCGGGGGCTACATTGATCCCTGAATTGGCATCAATGATTTTCTTGAGATCATCCGGAAGTTCGTTATAGCGATCCTTGTTCATTGCAAACATGAAAACAGCTGTCCCGAGGCGCCCGCCATTGGGAAGTTCGGTTACAAACTTGTCCAGCTCGTTCAGTTTCAACGCCGGAGCAATTTCATAGGTTGTCAGGGCACCGTCCACGACACCTTTTGCCATCGCTTCAGGCAGGGCCGGAATGGGCATCCCTACCGGTTCTGCGCCCATCGCTTCGATCACCCAGGCCCCTGTCCGGGAAGGGGTGCGTAATTTAAGACCCGCTGCAGCATCGAACGAATTTACATTTTTCGTTGCAGAATGCAGGACATTTCCATCATGAGCATGCAGGAACAACACATGGACCTTTTTAAAATCATCTTTGATTTTATCCATTGAAGCATTAAGGGCAATGGTCGTTGCTTTCGCCGATCCCATATGAACAAGCGGAAGTTCAAAAACCTCCGAACGCGGGAAAACGCCTGGCGTAAATCCAAGAACCGCCCATCCAATATCCACGACACCATCACGAACCTGACTGTAAATCTCAGGCGGCTTCCCTCCCATAGACATGGCCGGGAATATCTGAAAAGACAGCCGGCCACCACTTTGCTTGTGAACGCGATCAGCCCATCCCTTGATCATTTTAGTATGAACGTTGGCTTTAGGAGGTAGAAAATGGTGAACAGTAAAGGTCACCTCCTCTGCTGACGCAACAGACGCGAAGCCAACGGCTCCAATCATCGCATAAGCGATTTTCTTGAATGAAAACATAAAAATTCTCCTCCCCAGTTATTATGCACAATACTGATTATTATTAATTTCCTGATTGTTGGTCAACTGAATTCTGAAAAATTCCAATTAAAATGAGAAAAAATACAGCGAAAACAATATAAATTGACGCTTCTATTTTTTTTCGATATATATAATCAGTATACTGCATAAAACACTGAGGAGGCACCCCTTGTCTGAACTTGGAAAGCTGGAAGATCTGCCAAAAGAATATGTGGAGAGCCTGACCGAAAAAAATCTTGTCCCGCTCTGGCCCAGTCTGCGGGCGGCGCTGCCTCATGGTATTCCGGCAAGAAGGACACAGCCGACTTTGTGGAAATACAAGGATATCCATCCCCGGCTGCTGGAGGCCGGTGACCTCACACCGATCGAAGCCGCGGAAAGACGGGTGCTGGTTTGTGCAAATCCCGGACTGGGCCTGGAGAATATGCAGGCGACCCCTTCTATCTATATCGGGATGCAGCTGATCAAAAAGGGAGAAACCGCCCCCAACCATAAACACACACCCAGCGCCGTGCGTTTTGTTGTTGAAGGAACTGGCGGTTATACGGTTGTGGACGGCGAAAAACTGCCTATGGAAAAAGGCGATCTTATCCTCACACCTGCTGGTCTCTGGCATGAGCATGGCACAGAAAGTGAAGATAATATCATCTGGCTTGATGCCCTGGATCTTCCCACTATTTTTGCGCTTGAAGCCTCTTATGCCCTTGAAGGTCCTTCTCAGACAATTCGTAACCGCCCGGACAAGTCACAGGCTGAATATATTCGTTCTGGCCTCATTCCCTATAAATCCCTGAGCAAGCAGCGCCCCGCATATCCCCTGCTGCGCTTCCCCTGGGCTTCCGTCAAAGGCTCGCTTGAAGCCCTATCTACAGTCACTGATCGCGGTGAAGCTGTGCAGCTTGCCTATATCAACCCGGAAACCGGGCAGGAATGCATGCCGGTCCTGGGATTTTCGGCGATTATGCTCCGCCCGGGGGAAAGTTTAACCCTTCCCCACCGTTCTGCTTCTGCTGTCCTGAATATTGTTGAAGGAAAAGGCCAGGCGCGCATTGACGGCAGCGAACTTGATTGGGAAGATAATGACACCCTTGCAATCCCGACCCACGCAAAGGCGCAGATCGTCAATCTTTCCAGCAGCAAGCCAGCATTCCTGTTTCAGATAGACGATGCCCCCATGCAGCGTAAATTGGGATTTTATGAGGAGTTTTCCTGAAAACTCCCCTAACGGAAAAGCAATCGAAAAAAACTCACCCTTACACAAGGATGAGTTTTTTTCCGGTTACTTTTTATCTGACCCCATCCGGCTGCGCCGCAAATGAAGCGTACTTAATCCATTCTCCTGATACTCACCGTGCAGATGTCATCACCCCCTGACGGGCGCAGGTGGCGGAACCGAAGGAGAATTTAACTCGCCAGATCCCTTGTTATCCCTTCCTTGATAAAATCTCGTTGCTCCTCTTCTGAAAAACCAAGCTCTTGCAGGATGGCAATCGTATGCTCCCCGAGTTTGGGAGCTGGATCTGCTATATTACTGGGAGTTTGGGCGAATTCCGCCGGCGGACGGGCTTGCCTTACCTCGCCAAAATCTTCAAATTCCTGCCGAACAATACTGTTATTTGTCTTGATTTGCTCATGATCCATCAGCTCCATTCTCAATAAAATGGGGGCACATGGCACATCCTCCTTGTCCAACCGCTTGAGAATATCTTCCGAAGACCATTTTGCAATTTCCTCAGCCATTATGGTTCTGCGCAATTCGGCATTTTTAAAGCGATCAAGCGAGGTTTTAAATCGTTCATCCGTTATCAACTCCTCCCGTCCAAAAGCCCGGCACATCCCCTGCCATTCGGAATCTGAAACCGCGCCTGCCGTGATGTGACCATCCTGCGTAGGAAAAACCAGATCCGTCGCGCTCTGGTTCTTTGTGACATCCACTTCCTGTTCAGCAAAAGTAATGCCTGTCATCCCTTCCGGCCACATAAAGGAAAGCATGCAATCAAGCATGGAGAGCTTGATATGCTGCCCCATACCTTGAGTATTACGTGCATAAAGTGCGGCACTAATGGCTTGCGCTGCAGTGATAGAGGTAATCTTGTCTGCTACAATCAACCGAAACATCTGCGGCGTTCCCGTCTGGCGATTGGCCTGAATATCCGCAGCACCCGACAAGGCCTGAATAACAGGATCATAAACCCGTTTCTGTGCGTAAGGACCCTTTTCCCCAAATCCGCTGATCGACACGTTGATAAGGCCGGGGTTTCTCTTCCTTAAGGCGTCTTCACCAAATCCCATACGCTCAATTGCGCCGGGCCTGAAATTCTGGATAAAAACATCAGCCTGCTCGACGAGCTTCCAGAGAATTTCTTTTCCCTTGTCACTTTTCAGGTCAAGTGGAAGGGATTTCTTGCCCCTGTTGCAGGAAAAAAACATCGGGTTCACACTGTTTCGCGCGGCCCGCAAATGACGCATCTGTTCACCATGCAAGGGTTCTATCTTGATAACTTCCGCCCCCTGATCCGCAAGGATCGTCGCGGCCACAGGACCTGAAACCATTGTTGTCAGGTCAATTACTTTCACACCATCCAAGGCACCCATTATTTCACTCCTTCAAATTGCGTCTTGTTGATTTTTATGGCGCGCTGAAAAGCTTCTCGTCTTACGATATTTTCAAAATACGCTTTCAGGCTGGCGGGGATGTCTATCCCGTATTTCTGCGCCCAGATAAGACAGGAAGTCAGAATGACGTCGGCAAGACTAAATCTACCACCGACAATAAAAGGATCTGTCATCACTGTTGCTGTCACGTTGAGATATTTCCTGAAATACTCAAATGCGGCAGCAACAGCCTCGGGCGCCTCACCGTAAATCTCTTTCAAATCCTGATGGCGCCGGATCACATACAGGCTGGTTTCATCCAGTTCAGCCAGAAGATAACAGCACCATTCCTGGTATTTCGCCTTTTCCACAACCGTTTTCGCGGCGTAAAGCTTCTGCTCACTGTCATATTGGTCAATTAAATACTGACTGATTGCAATGCTTTCGGACAGTTGCAGCTGGCAATCCGTCAGGTAGGGAATTTTCTGTTTCGGGTTCAGCTTTGTATAATCAGCAGTTTTGGTCTCCCCTGTGCGAGGGCCCATGGAAACAAGATCATAGTCAAGGCCAATTTCTTCCGCCACCCAGATCGGCCGCAATGTTCGGGTCGTTCCGGTTCCCCAAAGCCGGGGTTTTTCAACCAGTATTTCTTCAGATATCTGCATTACCAGGTCTCCGCGAAAGGACGAAGATCCAGTTCATGGGTCCAGGCATCTCTTGGCTGATTGTGCAAATACCAGTATGCCTCGGCAATGCTCTCCGTTGAAGCCAGCGTATCTTCGGGAAGGGTATCAATGTCTATATCGCGTGCTTTAAAGCGTTTACGAATGGCTTCTGTATAAACACCGCAATCAATAATCACATGTCCTACATGAATATTTTGCGGCCCTAACTCCCGTGCGGCAGCCTGGGCAACGGCCCGAAGTCCGAATTTCGCGCTGGCAAATGCAGCAAACCCTTTTCCTGCCCGGAAAGAGGAAGTCGCACTTGTAAAGAGGAGGCTACCTTTTCCCTGCTTTGGCATCCGCATTGCGCATTCCTGCGCCGCGAGAAAACCGCCGAAACAGGCAAGTTCCCATACCTGCCGGAACAGTTTAGGGGATGTATCAACCAGGTCCTTCTGGACATTTGCCCCGGCATTATAAAGACAAGCGTCAATCGGTCCGGTATCGGTTTCCACCTGATCAAACAACGATGTCATTTGCTCAGGTTCCCGGACATCAATACTCAGTCCTGTTGCCTGATATCCCCTGGATACAAGCTTTTCAGCCGCTTCTTGCGCTTTTTCAAGATCGCGGCGAACAAGAATTGCGTGAAGCCCACCCCTTGCAAAACGTTCGCCAAGCGCACCACCAATACCATCTCCCGCCCCGAGGATTATTGCAGCACTCATCGGCTACCTCCTTTTTATATTTGAATAAAAGAAAGATATGCGGTTTACCGATACACATAAAATGAATAGATTTTATAATATCGTGTAAATTTTTGAATATATAAATTGATATGCTAGATATTTCAGACATTATGGAAGTGCAAACAATCTGTGCACTTGGCAGTATCAGCAAAGCGGCGCAGGAGCTCAACCTTTCCCAGCCGACCCTGAGCAAGAGGATTGCCCGCCTGGAGGATCAACTTGGCACCAGACTTTTCCACCGCGCCTCAAAAGGATTGATCCCGACCCAGGCGGCTAAATACCTCATCGGGACAGGCGAAAATCTGCAAGCAGAAATGCAACGGATTGAACGGCATCTAAAACAACTCTCCGATCGTGAACAGGGAAGCATCTCGATTGCTGTCGGCCCCATTGTTGAACAGATTTTCCTTCCGGAATTTTTACCTGAATTTGTCGACCAATCCGGGAACTGCCGCATTACAATCAGCACGGAAAACTCTGAAAAACTGCTTTCCCTTATCCACAAGGCAAAGGTTGATGCAGTCATTGGACCGTTCAATGCTGAGGATTTTAAGGATGATTTTCTCGCTTTTCCTCTTGCCAGAACGAAGACAGTAACCGTGGCAAGATCAGATCATCCGATTTTTCAAAAGTCCGCCCCCTTGAAAAGGGAAGATCTTTTGCCTTTTCCATTGGCTTCCCCAAAACTTGAACGAAGAAAGACAGATCGCAACCAGCCTTACAAACGTAAAAGGATCATCTGCGAAAACTATCCCACCTTGAAACAGGTTGTACTGAGCACAGACAGTGTCTGCGGCGGACCCGAGGTCTTGTTTCGTGAGGACTTAAAGCAGAAAAGGCTTCGCATTGTTGATATTCCCGCAACTTACCGATGGGATTGCGCTTGTATTATCCGTCCAGAAGCAATAGAGGAGCCACTGGTCAGTAAACTTGTTGAAATACTGCTTCTCACATCCAAGAGATTAAAATTCTGACTTTTTGGTCTGCTCACGTAAAGCAGGTTGAGGTGCTAGCTTGCGCAGAATTCATTCTCCCGCAATCGAATTTCCCGGGCAAGATAGTCTACAAACAAACGAATTCGTGCTGTCATGCGCAAGTCTTTGTGTAGAAGAAGCCATAGGGACCGGTGAGGTGTAGGCTTTTGAAACGGCGCCCGGACCAGTCCCGGATGCCGATCTCCGAGACAGCAGGCAAGCCGCGCCATTCCCATTCCGGCAGCCGCCAGCGAAAGCTGCGGTACGATTTCCCGCACCCGATGTCGAAGTTTAGCTTTGGGATAGGGGCTACCCAGGATCCAGTCGGCATAATCCGCTCCATCCGGTTCAAACCACCCCATCATGTAAAGCCCCTCACCCTCATTATCCTGAATAGTTTCCGCATAGCTCAAACTGCAATAAAAAGCCGCGGTGAGATCGACAAGGCGGCGCCCGACCACATCCTCCGTCACTTCATGGGCAACCCGGATACTCACATCCGCTTCCCGCCGGGTAAGATCAACAATATTATTTGTCATGGAGATATCCAGCTCAATATCCGGATAAAGGACGGAGAAGCGGGCCAGATCTTCCATGATGGATGTTTCAGCCAGCGCATGGGGAAAACTTACCCGGATGACACCGCTTGGATGTGCGTCCCTTCCGGCAATCGCACGCGAAGCTGCAAGGATCTCTTCTTCCACTCTTTTTGCATGAGGGAGCAAGTCCTCTCCAAGCTGGGTCAGTACAAATCCGCGTCGAGACCGATCAAACAAGCGGCTTCCCAGCTTTTCCTCAAATAGGGAAATCCGCCGGGCGACGGTTACATGATTGGCATTAATTCGGGCGGCCCCTCCCCGAAGAGTTCCCGCGTCCACCACCGCCAGGAAATATTTAAGATCATCCCAGTCAAATGTATCCGTTTCTTTCATATTCGATCACTGTTTCAATTTTGAACCATAATGTTTGAAATTTATCCTCTTATTACTATTTACGATACACATTATTTCTTTATTCATCCAGTCCAAGTGATGAAAGGGAAAAAGATGGTCGCCATTACAGTTCAGAAAATTATCAATGCCCCGCTGAAAGAAGTTTGGGACAGTTGGGATGATTACGCCAATATCCATAGATTTCATCCTGGCCTCAATTCTTCATATCGCTTGGGGGAAAAGCAGGAAACCGGGCTTGGGGCCCTGCGCCAATGTGATTTCACGGATGGCAAAACTTACCTGCAGGAAAAAATCACGCGCTATGATACCGAGGAAAACATGACGATTGAGATTTATGGCACGAATGCACCGATCCGGGATGCGAGTGCCTCTTTTGATTTCGTTGCTCTTGGGCCATCGATCACACGGGTAACCATGACCATGAGTTTCACCCCGAAAATGGGACTTCTTGGCATGATGATAACCCCTCTTATGAAATGGCAGTTTTCAAAAGGGTTGATGGGCCTTCTTGAAGGCAATGCTGCATATGTTGAGGGGAATAAAAGCAAATCGCTCGCAGCGTAATTGCTTCCTGTTTTATTGCACGGCATTCCTGAATGCTGCGGCCAGCATCCGCATTCCCGCAACAGCAGCGGGATCTTTTACCCGGCTGTAAAGGGTGATGGGCAGGATTGGCAAGGCGGGCAAGCCCAGCTTGTCCCCCACATCCATCGCACCGAGGGGCAGCATCCGTCTGGCGAGCGCTGCCACCCCCAGGCCTGACATGACCGCTGCAGTGACTGCGGAAACTCCGCCGCCTACAAAAACCTCCTCCCATTCCAGTCCTGCTTCCTGCAAGCTATCACTTGCCAGACTGCGCACCCCGCAAGGCTCCGGCATTGTGGCGACAGGTAGCGGTTCACCGGAGATATGGGTCCAGTCCGGGCCGGCAAACCAGCCAAATTTCTCTTCGGCGATAACCTCGCCTTCCTCCCGTCCGATTGCAAAACGGGAGAAGACTGCATCCAGTTCGCGCCGGTCATAGGCATGCAGCAAATCCCCGCTCGAGCCGATCCGCACTTCCAGAAGCAAAGCCTTCATCTGTTGTTTTAATTGCGCTAGCAGTATCGGCAATTCGGGACCGGCAACATGATCACTGATCCCGACAACAAGCCGGGTCTTTTTAGGCCGCAATACTGTGAGCGCCCTGTCATGAGCTTGCATCAGAGAACGGGCTTTAGGCAAAAAGCTCGCCCCTTCCGCGGATAGCTGAACATAACGGGGACTGCGGTCCACCAGCCGGCAACCAAGACGCTCCTCCAGTTTCTTGAGCTTCAGACTGACTGCTGATTGTGTGGTCTGCAACGCTTCCGCTGCCCGTGTGAAACTGCCAAGATCAGCAACAAACAGAAAAACCTGAACTGTTTCAAGGTCGAGAGAGCGTTCATTCATCATATTTTCGAATTATATGGGGCTTTAATTATTCAAAAACAGAATAGATAAAAAACGCTCTCCCGTAAAGGAAGGAGGGTTGGGGTAAACCCTCATTCCTAGGACATCTGCAATTTATCCCTCAAATAGCCAAGAATTTCGTCCCTGGCCTGAACCGTTGGCTCACCTTCCCTGTCAATCAGATGTTGGGTAACAACGCTGTGCGGCGTTGGAATGTGAGCGGCAAAGAACGGGGAGGTTTCAGAATTTGCACTCTGGTCAGAAAGTTCCTTTCCTTCAAAATGATCGCCAAATTTCTCGCGATACGTCTTGAAACGCGCCGCCATGCAGAATTGATCTCCTTCAAAACGATAGCCCCTGACGGTAAGATCCTCTGATTTTAGCCTTTCCGCAATTGCACCCGCATCCTCATCTGACATCTCAAGAGCGGCGGGCGCATCAAGAGGGAGCGATGGCTGACAGGCAACAGCAGCCTTCATGACCGGTTCAATCATCATGGAAATGGCAAAATTGCCGGTAAAGCACATCCCCACGGCCCCGACAGATGACCCTCCACATTCGCGGGACGCCATGGCCGCAAGGGCACGAAGCCAACTCACCACGGGGCTGGTTTTCCCGCCGCCCATGACATGAAACTCCCGCGAAATACAGACCCGCTGGAAGATCTTCCCGCCCTCCTCCGCCTCGGGCACCGCACCATCCCTTCCAAAGAGTGAGGGCAAATAAACGGTAAAGCCCGCCTCCCGCACCCATCTGGCAAAGCGGGCGACATGAGGGGAGATACCCGGCATTTCATGCATGACGATAACAGCAGGACCCTCGCCGGAGACATAGACCCGTTTGGCTTTATCCTCCAGCGTCACGTCCCTCACCTCAAAATCGCTTAAGGGATCATCCACACTTAATGGATCTTTTCTTTCACTTGTTATCGACATCACACGCCTCTCGGTATAAATTATGAACCCAGGTGTTTAATCATAGCTAAGTTCAAATGTCAAACTCAGACAAATCAACCCCTAAAAATCCCGCTATTCGGGCACG
>JAKSCD010000336.1 GCA_022360775.1 Sneathiellales bacterium
ACGATCATGGTTTCACCAATAGCCCGGCTCACTGCGAGAAGGACCGCACCAACGATCCCGGGTAGAGCTGCGGGAAGAATAACTTTGCGAACAGTTTCCGATCGGGTCGCCCCAAGACCATAAGAGCCATCTCTCAGGCTTTGCGGGACCGCCATGATGATGTCATCGCTCAAGGAAGAGATAAAAGGAATGATCATCATGCCCATCACCACACCTGCAGCAAGCGCACTTTCAGAAACCACATCCAGGCCAAGAGCCGTACCGGCATCCCGGAAGAAAACCCCGACGGTGAGAGCCGCAAAAAAGCCGTATACAACCGTTGGAATACCGGCAAGGATTTCAAGAACAGGCTTAACTGCTGCCCGGAATCTGTTGGACGCATATTCCGTCATGTAAATGGCGCTTAGCAAGCCTAGCGGGACCGCAACGATCATCGCAATCAGTGTAATCAGCATTGTTCCGGCGAAAAGCGGAATGGCACCAAATGCACCGGAAGAGCCTACCTGATCAGCGCGCAAGGCTGTTTGCGGGCTCCAATTGAGCCCGAAGAAGAATTCTGTATAGGGAACTTTTCCAAAAAAGTTCATGGTCTCAAACAACAGGGAGAAAACAATGCCGACTGTTGTGAAAACCGAAATTGTCGATGCCAGGATCAAAATCGCGAAAACGGTTGTCTCAAGGGTTTTGCGAACTCTCAAGCCAGGCTTGATTTTCTGGATAGAGAGATAGAGACCACCTGCCGCCGCGAGCAGCGCTAATGTGGGAAAGATTATCTGATCGAGCTGGTGAAGAACACCCTGGCTGCGATCAACTGGCATAAGTGTAAAAAGAAACCATACCAGGAAGAGAAGCACCGGAGGAGCAAGTCCCCAAATAACAACATACATTCCAAACTGGTGAGGGCGACCGGGATAGACAGCGCCGCTAGCAGCAGCTTTACCGGCCAAAACCTTTTTGGAGCTATACCAGTATCCGAATGCACACATAAGAAGGAGTGTGACGATTAACGCTGAAATACTCATGATAGAGCCCTGTAAAGGTCGTTATTTTTTACCAAGGAGAGAAAGAGAGAGGAAATCGACTCCCCTCTCTTCAGATGAATTACATCATCAGGTTAGACAGTGAAGTTGCACCGTCACGGACCTGGGAACGTTCTTCTTTAGACAGCGGGATCAGACCTTTTTCAGTCAGGTAGCCAAACTCGCCGAAAGCATCTTCGTTTGTAAACTCAGCAACAAATTCCTTGATGCCAGGAACTTTACCGACGTGAGCTTTTTTCACATAGAAGTAAAGAGAGCGAGAGATGCCATATTTACCAGCAGAGATGTTTTCGAATGTTGGTTCAACACCACCGATGACACCGCCCTGGATTTTGTCAGCATTCTGGTCAAGGAAGCTGAAACCGAAAACACCGATGGCAGATGGGTTGGCAACCAGCTTGTTGACGATCAGGTTGTCATTTTCACCAGCTTCGATATAGGCACCATCTTCACGCACAGCATGAGCAACAGCTTTAAATGCTTTTTTGTCTGACTTGCGCAGAGCTTTCAGCATTGGGAATTTCTTCGCACCACCTTCCATGGCGAGCTCAGAGAAAGCATCACGAGTACCGGAGGTTGGCGGAGGACCGAGAACCTCGATTTTTGTGTTTGGCAGAGACGCATCTACGTCTTTCCAGGTTTTGTATGGGTTATCAACCAGCTTGCCATCCATTGGAACCTGCTTGGCCAGAGCCATGAAGATCTGCTTTTTGGTCAGCTTGATTGGTGCAGTAGATTTAGAATTTGCAAGAACGATACCATCGAAGCCGACTTTAACTTCTGTGATTTCCTTGATACCGGCTTTCGCACATTTTTCCACTTCAGATTTCTTAATGCGGCGAGAAGCATTGGTGATGTCAGGATGTTCGTCACCGATGCCTGCGCAGAAAAGTTTCAGACCGCCACCAGAGCCTGTGCTCTCCACAACTGGTGTAGCAAATTTACCTTTGTTACCGAAATTTTCAGCAACTGTTTTAGAGAATGGGAATACTGTTGAAGAACCTACGATTCTGATCTGATCGCGGGCTACAGCCTGTCCTGCAATTGCTACTGTCGCGATGACAGCAAGTCCGAGAGTTTTCTTTAACACGTCTAGTCTCCGTTCGTTTGAGCGACAGCGTCTCCTGTCGATTTCGGGAACTTGCCCCTCGACAGTGACCGGAGTACTACAATTTTATGACACTATTGTTACAGCCCATTAACCTATGGTTATCAAAAGGTTAAAGTGGCTAAGCCGGTAATCTGATCGTAAAACTGGAGCCTTTTCCCAGCTCTGAGTCGATTTCAAGGTTCCCTCTGTGTCGACTCACAATATGCTTGACAATTGCCAGCCCCAAGCCGGTTCCGCCCATTTCCCGGCTTCTGTCGCTATCGACCCGATAGAACCTTTCGGTGAGGCGCGGAAGATGTTCAGGCGGGATTCCCTCCCCTTCATCTTTCACAGAAATCGAAACTTCCTTGTCCTGCTTATCCAACGAGATCGTAACAGCGCTTTTTTCCTTGCCATATTTAAGGGCATTATCGATCAGATTGGTGAAGATCTGAAAGAGCTGGTCCTTATCACCGGAAACGGTCACTTCATTTTCGGGCATTTCGAGTACAAGATTTTTACCAAGATCCGTTGCTTTGGCTTTGATCAGATTGACCACCCCCTGCAAGACATCAGTCATATCCACAGAGTCCGATGGCCGGGCATGCTCGTTCATCTCAATCTGTGACAGGGAAAGCAAATCATCAATAAGCTGAGACATGCGGCGGGATTGTGCATGCATCATGCTCAGGAACCGCCCCTGCGCCGAGGGGTCCTTGGACGCCGGACCCTGAAGGGTTTCAATAGCACCGATCAGAATGGCAAGTGGTGTCCGAAGCTCATGGCTCGCATTGGCGACGAAATCAACACGCATCTGTTCGGTTTTCTTTGCAACTGTCTGATCATGCAGCGTCAGGATAACACGAAGCTCATCCCCTCCTTCGCCTGGAAGCTTAACCACATGCGCTTCAATATGGCGGGGGACCGAACCTGCCATACCAAAGGCGACCACCTTAGCCTCAACTTCCCCGGAAAGCGCCGCATCAACAGCTTTTATAAGAGAAGGATGGCGCAGATAGGCGGTTAAGTCATTTTCAGTGAGCTCTGAATCAAAAAAGCTCTTTGCCGCTAGATTAAAACGACTTACACGCCTTTTTGCATCAAGAACAAGAACGGGCTCCGGCAGCATGTTGAAAAGAAGCAACGCCTCCTCCTGGTGGGATTTTGCTTCCTTGAACAAGGTCTGCATACTCCGGCGATATTGTTGCATGGCCAAAAGCAGATCATTCACGGGCAGCAATCCGGATCGCACCGAGCCGGGAAGCAAGTGACCGAAAAGTGGCGCGCCGGCCTCGTGCTCCATACGCTGGGAGAGGAGCGCCATCTCTTTTATAAGACGGTTATATATCAGGATCGCTGGCCCGACAGGCGTAAGCGCCACCAAAATGGCATACTCGAAGCTCAGCAGCCCCTGGGTTACTAACCAGAAAGCGACGATAGCAACCGGTATTGTGACAAGTAGGAGAAAGGTAATCATCTTCCCCATAAATCCGGTAGTATTCAGCATTCAATCTCTCATTATTTGACCGAAATATGACAATCCATGTGCGGATTGGCTAATATGGGAAGTAATGTTTACAGTTTTGTGACATTTCTGAGGGTTTCCCCAATTTCCCGATTTAATGTGAGCGTTGCTATAGGATCAAGTGGTGTTTCCTCACGATTGAGGATCACAAGATCTGCACCATGCTGACGCGCAATGATCGGTATGTTAGCCGCAGGATACACCACGAGCGATGTCCCCACTGCAATAAAAAGGTCACATTCTATAGCTTCCATTTCCGCTCGCTGCATTTCTGCCATCGGCATACTCTGACCAAATGAAATAGTCGCTGTTTTTACAATACCCCCACAACTCCTGCATTGCGGTAGAGATTCATTTTCCGCAAAAACCTCTTTCACGTCCTCCAGTGACATCCGCTCTTCACAATCCAGGCATTTTGCGTAAGTCGTATTCCCATGCAGTTCGACAACATCCTTTTCATCAACGCCGGACAGCTGATGAAGGCCATCAATATTCTGGGTAACAACTGCGGAAACTTTCCCGGCTTTATAGAGCTCAGCAATCGCTTTATGCCCATCATTCGGGGTTGCTGCGGTCATCACCCCATCCATAGCAAATTTTCGCCGCCAGGATTCTCTGCGCGCCTCTTCTGAAGCCAAAAACTCTGAAAACTCGATAGGGCGGTTCTTCTCCCACAATCCACCTGGGCTTCGAAAATCGGGAATACCAGATTCAGTACTGATACCCGCGCCAGAGAAAAAAACAATTCTGTCACTGTTTTCGATTAGCCTGGAAAACTGGCTGACATTCTCTTCCATGGATTTCGCTCCTGTTTTTAAAGTCACTATACCAGTTTCTCTATTGCGAGTTTCTAATTTCTCACAAATCGCCTCATACAGTCGTCCTGATGCCGGATGAAGCTTGTATTTTCCATATAGGAGAGGGAAATGACAAATACGAGAATGAACAATATTGTTGCCAAGGAACTCTCTGATGCGATGGCGCGCTGCAAATCAAGTGGTGTAGACGAGCAATCCTTAAGAACCGGACTGCTCACCATTACAATAGCGAATTTCATAAACCGGATCGGAATGGAAAATACTGTTGCTCTTTTTGAGGCCCTGCCCTACGAAATTCAAACAGGTATCTTTGATCGCTATATTGATCCGAATACAAATACCGCAAGAAGCACTCCGGTAGCGCAAAGGCCGATGGCACCGGCCCCTCACGCCGCATCACCAATGCCGCCTAACAATGGAACACCGCAAGCCGGTTACGGAACCCCCTATCAGAACCACACGCTTCCATCAAATTTTGTGCCTCCGCAAACTCAAATCCCTTCGGAAAGGCCCGGCACGTATCCGGCGGCTCCCTATCAGCCACATTACCAGCCCCATTCACCGTCTCAAGTGCCTCACCCGCAGGCACCGCAACTTGCAGGCACCGCTCCATCAAACCCGTTATCCGGCCGGCGCAGAAGGTTAAATGACTAGGCTTGCGAATGCTTGGCACAGAACAGGGTTTCAAACTTGTGATATCCAGCAAGGACACCCTGATTGACCTTATGGCAG
>JAKSCD010000445.1 GCA_022360775.1 Sneathiellales bacterium
AAGGTTTCAATGTGGCAAGCGCTGTTTTAACAGCACCGCGATCTGTGCTGAACTGGTTGACAAGTGTGACATCATCGCAACTTTTTTTGTCGTTGGTGCCATAAGTCATTAAACCAATACGAGAATCTGATGGAACATCATCCAGCAAATTCGTCATTGTATCTTTAGCCGTCTGGATCTTTGCAACCCCGTCTATTTGTCCCCACATAGAGCCGGAACCATCGACGATAAAGAGAATATCATTTGTTGCAGCTGCTGCTTTCTCCGCCCCTAAAACAGCTACTGAACATGCAAAAATACCTGATAACAAACGCGATTTATTTGAATAACAAAACATATACCCCTCCGTTTTGTATAATTAGAGAGGATTTTGCTATTCCCGGTTTTCTGATGCAACCTAAAATTTTATTTAATTTTATTTTAGTATTTTAATAAATTAAAAGATTTTACAAAGACTTGGCATGTATAAGTTAAAACAGAAGTTACTCAACTTTTTGTTATCACATATATTTGGAGAGAAAATCGCAAGGGCGTTCTAAAAAATGGTGCCCGCACCCGGACTTGAACCGGGAAGCCCTTACGAGCGGCAGATTTTAAGTCTACTGTGTTTACCAATTTCACCATGCGGGCGACACGCCGCTAACCTAGCGGCAGATGAGCTATCAGACAAGCGCTATTTAGCCAGGAGCTCTATTTCGTTTCACGCTTATATTTCTGGATCGACTTTATTGACGTTTATTCCATATCTCCTGTGCCATCTGCCGTAATTTCGCGCGCTGGATTTTAAGGCCATTGGCGCTTTCCGTCATTGGAAAGGTATCGACCATTTCCATATGAATAGGCAGCTTATATCCTGCGAGTGTTTGCTGGCAGTGGATAAGAATATCAGCGGGAGCAGCTGAACCGATAACAAAAGCGAAGGCTTTTGCGCCCCTATCAGTCTCGACCCCTACAACCTGCGCTTTTTCAACCCCGACCACGTCTTGTATGGCATTTTCTATTTCCACAGGATCGGTGAGATATCCCCCCAAACGCAGGACATCCCCCATACGGGAAAGAAAGACAAAACGTCCCTCGCCGTCAAGAAAGCCAAGATCACCGGTTTTAATAAAGCCATCTTCGGTTAGTGTTTTTGCCGTCGCTTCCGGGTTCAGGAAATACTCTTTCATCTGACTAACCGTTTTTATTTCGATCTCGCCATTTTCGCCATTCCCAAGAAGGATGCCACTTTCCGGATCGCGAACACGAACCTCGGCTGTAGGAGAGATCAGCCGACCCCCTGCTCTTTTTCGAAGTCCGGCCGGCATATCGACATCCTGATGCCCGACAAAGGCTTGCACCTCACTCATGCCCCAGAGACCATAAAGTTTTATTCCTCTTGCCTCTGCTTTTTCCACGATGTCTTCAAGAGCGGGATTGAAGGCTGCAAATCCTGCAGATGTGAGCGAAGGATACGGGACTGATTGTTCGGACTGCGCCAGAAGCATGGCATACATATCATCTGATCCGTTCATACAGGTAATCTGATTTTCCTGGATGAGCGTTGCCGCAATCGCGGGATCAAAAACGGCCATGCAATAAACTTCTGCACCGGCTGCGATTCCTGAGATCGCCTGGGTAAGCCCAAATGTACCGCATAGGGGAAGGGCTTGCAGAAGTTTGGTATCAGGTTTGCTCCAGCCAAAATCATTAGCAACTTCAATGGCATGCTGAACCATGCTGAAGTGAGAATGCAGAACGAATTTAGGTTTACCTGTTGTTCCGCTAGTGGTGTAAATAACGACACCATCCTCTGGATTGATATCCGGACATTCCTCTCTCACCGGCAGATAAAGGTCTGATAAAAGCGTAACGGTTTTGTCTTTTACGCAAGGAGGCAACACCAGTTCGGTTTCTTCTTCCCTGTACAGAACAATGTTATCCAGGCTTTTTAAATCGTCTTTTCCAATTTCGTTCAGTATCTCAAGAAAAGGGATATTTTTAAAATCCGGCCATAATATCAAGGCTTTACAACCTGATCGTGATACAATATCTGAAACTTCATGAGATTTGAATTTGGTATTCACAGAAACCACAATGAGGCCAAGAGACGCGCAAGCCAGGAAAGCTTCAATATAGGCTGTTATATTTGGCATCCAGAGGCCGACACACTCCCCTTTTTTAAGGCCAAGGGAGGCCAAACCCACCGCAAGTGACTGACTGCGGCCATAAAGGTCCTGATAACTTGTTGACTGTCCCCGGTCAATTATCGCCGGTTTGGAACCAATATTTTCTGCTTTATTTTTAATAAGTTGCGGGATTGTTTTCATTTTTATTATCCGCTTTTTATCACGTGGTTTCGGTTATTGAACAGCCAAATTCCTTCAAAATTTCAAGAAGGTCTTCAATGGCCTGGTCCAGCTCTCCCTTGTCAATGGAGCGCAGCACAAGGTTAGTGCCGACTTCGCCTTGCCTGTAATAGGGATAGGATCCCATGGAGACATCAGGATAACGCTTTTGCAAGCCCCCCAGTTTTTCTGCGACCTTTCCTTC
>JAKSCD010000546.1 GCA_022360775.1 Sneathiellales bacterium
CAGCTCCCACCCTGAGGTGATATAGCCGCCATCCTTGTTGCTGTCCGAATAGCCGAGCATCACTTCCTGAAGGGTGCCAAGGCTTGAAACAAGCTGCTTATATTCAGGGATCGAGAAGAGACGATCCATAATCGGGGCGCAGTTCCTGAGATCTTCAATGGTTTCAAAAAGCGGGACAATATTCATTTTACTGTCCCCTTCGGGCGAGATAATCCCCTGTTCTTTCAGGATCAGGGCCAGCTCCAGAATGTCGGAAACGCTCTGGGTGTTGGAGATAATCGCCGTGCAAAGCGCTTCGGGACTTTGTGTCTGCTGGATGCCATAGGCAACGCCAAGGATATCCAGCTCGCTTCTTGTCTGATCCGAATAGGTCCAGTTCTTGCGGATCAGCGGACGAGAAGCCTTGAGCTCGCTGGTCAGCAACTTGATTTTCTCGTCTTCCTCCAGCTCTTCATAATGATCGGCGATGCCGACAGCTGCGAACAGCTCCGCCACCACGGCGCCATGAACTTTTGAATTCTGGCGAAGATCCACGCAAGCCAGGTGAAAACCGAAACAGTCAACAGTTCGGCAAAGCTCTTCCAGCCGGCCACAGAAAAGCGCTGAAGCCTTGTTCTCTTTCAAGGAATTCGCGATCACCTTCAGATCGGCAAGAAACGCCCCGGGATTGTCATAGGCTTTTGCCGCCGCCACAGGTAAAGGCGAGATATCTTCCGGATCGAGCTTTTTAAGCGTGGCCGAAAGGCGCGCATACATGCCGACAATCACCCGGCGATAAGGCTCCTCCAGCCGGTGCGGAGAAGTATCCGGGGACTTATCCGACAGGGCTTGCAATTCTTCAGAGACCTCTACAAGACGGGAGGAAAGCGACAGCTCCCGCCCGAGCTCGTTGAGCTCCTGCAGGTAATAATTCAGGATCAGGCTGCTTTGACGCCGGAAAGTTTCCTGCAACACCTCTGCAGTGACAAAAGGATTACCGTCCCGGTCCCCGCCAATCCAGCTGCCAACCCGCAAAAAGGACGGAATATCAAGATCCCTGTCTTCATCAAGGCGGCTTTTCAGGCTTTTCTCCAGCTTGCGATAAAAACGCGGCAGTTGCTTCAGGAAGGTATAATCGAAATAGCTGAGACCGTTTTTTAACTCATCAATCACGCTCATCTTCGACTGACGCAGCAAATTGGTCTGCCAGAGGGTGAGGATCTTGCGTTCCAGCTCCTGCTCTTTCTCCTCAATCTCGGAAGGCGTGAAATCGGCACGTTCCAGCTCATGCAGCAGATCAGCAATGCGCATTTCCTGTGTCATGGTGCTTTTGCGCCGCACCTCTGTCGGATGAGCTGTCATCACCGGGGAGGCCAGCGCCTTGTCGTAAAAGCGGATGATATCGTCAATGCTGTATCCCGCTTCCTCCACCCGCTCGATCGCTTTTTCCGCGCTGCTGAAACGGGCCGGGCTTTTGGCAATCTCATGATAGCGGATACGCCGGACGTGATGCTGATCCTCGGCGATATTGGCAAGGTGAGAGAAATAACTGAACGCCCGAAGGTTCTGCACGGATTGTTCCGGGCTCAAGGGACCCAGAAGCGCTTCCAGCTCTTCGCGCGCTTTGGGGTCCTCACCCCGCAAATATTCCTTGGAGGTCTGGCGAATACGCTCCACCAGATTAAAAATCTCCGCCCCTTCCTGATCGCGAATGGTATTGCCAAGCAAACGGCCCAGAAGCCGGATATTCTCAACAAGAGGGACATCCTTTTCAGAAGCACCTTCAGACATAACGCGCAACCCTTTTCATTCTCTAGAGCAGATCAGATTTTACGGCTGGAGTTTTAGCACGAACAGGCGAAGGGTTTGTAGCGGAAGTTTTTTTAAGGGACGCTCGAGCTCGACAAGGCGTTAGAATTCTCTCCCTATACCTTAATTTTCTACATTACATCTTTTTTAATATAAAACTTGTAAACCTGAAAAGCTGATCCCGTAAACCCTATAGAAAATGGGAAAAACGTGTTTTCGATCCGAATTTTCTCGCGTCTTTTTGCTGCCTTTCTTGCCCTGCTCTTTTTGGCCGGGCTGAGCCTGCCTGCATTTTCCGCAGGCGAGATCCCAAGGGCGAGAAACGGGGTGCTTGATCTGAGGCAGTGGGATTTCACGGGCAAGGGGAAGCTGGAAATTGCCGGCGAATGGGCTTTTTACTGGGACCGGTTTATAGACCCGGAAACCGGATCTGCCGAGAGAGGAGCCGGATTTTCCACTATCGAAGTTCCAGGGACCTGGCTTGGCTATCTGCAAAAAGGAGAGCCGCTTGAAAAATACGGGCACGCGACTTACGCGCTGACCATATTGCTTCCGGACAGGCCACAGGATCTTGCGCTCTATCTGCAACGGGTGCAGGACGCCTATCGTCTTTATGTGAACGGGCAGCTCTGGATGCAGGCAGGAGAGCCCGCAAGCAATGCCAACGGTTCGGTTGCCCTGGTCACCCGCGATTATGAAGTCCTGAAACAGGCCCGGGGAAAAATCGAGCTGCTGGTTCATGTGTCCAACCATTCAAGCTATGCCGGTGGCGGTTTTTTCAATTCTTTCACAATCGGCCCGGAAAAAAGCCAGCATCTGGACTATTTCTTTGACCTGATGCAGGATTTCTTCCTTTCCGGTGCCCTGGTCTGCCTTGGGATCTTTATTGCTATCTTGCAGGTGAGCCACCCTCGGGAGAAAGCCTATTTCGTTCTTTATGTCATGTCTTTCTCGGCCGCAATTTATGTGATTAATATAAATTCCGCCGTGCATATCCTGTTGCCCGACATGCCTTTTTACTGGTCCGAGCGGCTGAGCTATATCAGCAGTATTTTGCTGATCGGCCTGATTTATGAATTTATTCACCAGATTAATCTGGCGGCCAAGCATCATTTTCTGTCCCATATCATCCTCTATCTGGCAGCCACGCTCTCGGTTGGTGTTGTCCTCTGGCCAGCAGGTCTCCCCGTAGAGCTGGCCTATTTGCTGGCTGCTTTTTTGCTGATCGTCTCCCTATCCTGTTTTGCCGAAATACGAACCCTTGTGATCCACAAGGTTCCGGGCCGAAGACTGGTAACCTCTGCGATTGCTGTTTTGATTTTCGTCGGGGGCCATGATCTGCTCAACGCCAACGGGATCATCACCTCCTTTTATCTAGGCCCCTACGGCATTCTTCTTTTGCTGTTTTTCTTTGCAGCCATTCTCGCCATTCAGGTGAATAAAAGCCTGATTGAAAATCAGCGGCTGGCGAAGGCGGTTCTTTCCATGAATGACTGCGTCGCCATTTTTGATAGCCGGGACAGGATTGTCCTTTGGAATGACGCCTATAGAAATCACTTATCCTCAGCATCCAAAAGACTTCTCAAACCTGGCATACCGCTTATCAAACTGGTTCGCGCAGATGCCTATTCCGGTGAGCTTGAAAATGCTGTTGGCAAGGAAAGGGAGTATATCGAGACCCGGATGCTGCGCCATAAAAACCCGGGAACCCCTTTCGAGATCCAGCGGATAAAAAGCTGGTATCTCTATAGCGAGACAAAAACACCCGATGGGGGATCCATTACATTTGCCACCGATATCAGTGACCAGAAAAAGAAAGAGGCCGAGCTGCAAAAAGCCTTTGAAAAACTGGTCACTGCCAATGAAGCAAAGGACAGCTTCCTCTCCCATATGAGCCATGAGCTGAGAACCCCGCTGAATGCGATCAACGGCTTTTCCGAGATGATGGCGCAGGAGGTTTTTGGCCCCCTCAATGATCAGTATCAGGACTATACCCATAATATCCAGCAATCAGGCCAGCATCTATTGCGACTGGTCTGCGATATGCTGGATGTGGCTCATCTGGGATCCGCGAGCCTTGAGGTGACCCCTGAGGAGTTTAACCTGAGACGGATGCTGGAAGAATGCCTGGAAAAGGAGCAGGACAGGATCACAAAGAAAAAGCTGCATTTCAACCGGCAAATCTCCGACAGTATCGACCGGCTTTATGCGGATCCTGTCCGCGTCCGGCAGATCGTTTTTAACCTGCTGGATAATGCGATCAAATATACAGATCCCGGCGGAGAAATTTCTGTCATGGCAAAAACCGAACCCGGGGGATGCACCCAGATCCAGTTCTGCGATACGGGCAAGGGGCTAACGGACGAGCAGATTGAAACCGCCCTTGAAAAATTCGGCCAGGTCCGTGAAAGCCATCTCAATGCCCATGACGGTCTGGGCATTGGCCTTTCTGCTGCTGAAGCTTTTATGCGGCTTCATGGCGGCACCCTTACCTTAAGCAGTGAGCCGGGAGTGGGGAGCTGCGTGACGATCCGTTTTCCCTCCCGCGAGCAATCAGCCGCATTTCACAGGAAACAGATGCTCGCCTGAAGGCCTGTTTCTTTTCAGAGATCAAGAATAATTCTCTTCCCTGTTTCATGAAACAGATAGTTGATCTTTTCCAGCCCCTGCCTCACCCGCGCTTCCTCAATTTCATGGCTGAGGCAAATCCGTATGGCTTCCCGGGCCTTCCCGTGATGAGCCGTAAAATGGCGCGCTTCGGAAACCAGTACACCCATTTGACTGCATTGAGAGCGAAAGACATCTGCCTTTATCTCGTCTCCAAGAGGTAACCAGAGATGAAATCCATGAGGGTCTGCCTTGTAGGGGATCTCCCCCAGCACAGAGCGCGCAAGACGCTGGCGCCTCGCGGCCAGCATGCTTTGTTGATGCGATAACTCCCGGGCAGTCCCTTCCAGGATCAGGCGGGTTGCTATTTCCAGATTAAGCGGCGGGGTCATCCAGACACTCAGATTGACAGCCTGACGCAAGGCCGGCATCAGACGATGTGGCGCGCTGAGAAAACCGACCCGGAGCCCCGGTGCAACAGACTTTGACAAACTGCTGATATAGAATGTCCTGTCCGGTGCCTTCATGGCCAGAGGGGCGGGGCTATCTGTTTTGAGAGGTCCGAAAACATCGTCCTCTATCAGGAAAACATTATATTTTTCAGCAATATCAGCAATCGCCTGTCGCCTCATGTCTGAAAGGGTCACTGTTGTGGGCGACTGCAAGGTTGGAGTGAGATAAAAGGCTTTCGGTTTTGAGGTTCGGCAAGCCTCCTCAAACGCCTCAGGTAGAACACCCTCCTCGTCCATTTCAACGGATCCGGTTTTTGCCCCAAGCGCATCCGCAAGAGCGCAAACCGGCATATAGGTAAGGGCTTCCGTCAGCAAAAGATCGCCAGGACGCAACAGGGCCATCAGACTGCAAAGAAGGCCATGCTGTCCGCCCATGGTCGAGAGAACGGATCCGGTTTCAGCTTGAAGACCGCAGCTTTCGAGCCAGATTTTTCCGGCCTCCAGATGCCGGGCAAGATCGTCTTTCGTCTGATAATCCAGAAGGGCCGAAACCCCGGTCATGGATCCCAGACTTGCGAATACATCCTGAATATACACCTCTGCAAAACCCGGAAAAGGCAAGTTGCGAGACAAATCAACGGGACCACTTTCGGCCCCGCTGCGCAGAAGCGTATTTAACTCTCCCCCGGGGGCAGCGGTATCAGGGGAACGCACATAGGTTCCGCGCCCTACCTCAGCCCGAAGCAAAGCCCGCTTTACCCCTTCCGCATAGGCCCGGCTCGTCGTATTTGCAGAAATCCCGAGCTGATAGGCCAGTTCCCGATGCGGGAGCAGACGTGTTCCGGCGGTGAGCTTTCCGATCCGGATATCCTCGGCCATTGCATCAACAATCTGAAGGTATTTCGGACCTTTTCGGTCATCGAGTGTCGGAATCCAAATTGCCATGATATCAATATAATTATTGCATTGATGCAATCGTGCAGCAATTTTTAGCATTGTCAATGCAATAAGAAGAAAGCCTGCCATGACCGGTCTCACTTCGTCTATAGGTAAAGGCGCGAGCCTTTCCCTGATCTGCCTCTTCCTGCTGGGGATGATGCCTGTTATCTCAAGCGCGCGAGCCGGCGAAAGTGATGCACTGACCTTTGCCCTCTCTCTGTCCGTCTGGCAGGTTGTGTTTGCCTTTCCGCTTTTCCTCATTGAACAGCAGAGAAATGCGCGCACGAAAACACACTCAAAAACCCCGGCAAGAAAGGCGCGAACTGCGATTGTTGCCCTGATCACAGGCAGTCTGTTCGGACTTTCGACCTATCTTTATATTCTTGGCATTGACAAGGCCGGTGCGGTGAATGCGGCGATCGCAATCCAGGCCTATCCGGTGATTGCCATTCTGCTGGAATGGATCGCCTTCAAGCGCAAAAAAACACCCCAGGAACTCGGTCTTACGGTTCTGCTGATCGGCAGCCTTTATTATCTTGCGACCGGCGGCAGCCTTAAAATATCCGGCCTGTCCTATTGGCTCGGGGTCGCGTTGCTGGTTCCTCTTCTATGGAGCATCGCCCATATCATTATCCGCGAGGAGCTTCGCAATACCGCGGTCACCCCGATTGAAATCACCTTCGCCCGGGTCCTGATTTCAACATTTCTCCTGGCCCTGCTCCTTCTTGTCATCCGGCCTGAAGATTTTCCGGAAATCCTCACTGTTATCCTGCAGCCTGTAACCGCCCTTATGGGGCTGGTCTATGTTCTGGAACTGATCATCTGGTTTTATGCGGTGCGCCATATCGATGTCTCTCTTGCCAGCGCCATTACAACGCCCTGGCCCGCCGTCACCATGGTCCTTGCCATACCGTTTCTTGGTGAGGAGATAGAAATCTATCAAATCACAACCCTGACGGTGGTTATCCTTTGCATTTATGGTCTTATTCTCGCAAGCCTGCGAAAAGCCTGACGATTGTCGAGCCCCGCTTGCTTTGGCACACAACCAGAACCGACATTTCATAGATCAAATTCTGTTATTAAGAATATTCTTACATATTTCTTTCATGATATTCCATCGACAGAGCGCATGGAGCCCTTATTATGAAATCTGCTGTTCTTCCGGAAAATGAGCAGGAGCGACTTTCCAGCCTTGAGAGCTACAATATCCTGGACACTTCTGCAGAAGATGCCTTCGACAGGGTGACCCGAATTGTTGCGAAAACCATTGATGTTCCCATTTCGCTTGTCTCTCTTGTGGACCGGGAAAGGCAGTGGTTTAAATCCCGCCATGGTCTGGATGCCAGTGAAACCCCGCGGGAGGTGGCCTTTTGCGCACATGTCATCCTGGGAAAAGAGGTTTTCGTTGTCGAAGATTCTTTTGAGGATGAGCGGTTTTTTGACAACCCCCTGGCCACCGATGCCCCGAATGTGCGCTTTTACGCAGGCGCGCCGCTGGTGACAGCTGAGGGTTATGGCCTTGGGACCCTCTGCGCCATTGATACCCAGCCCAGAACGCTCAGTGAAGATCATGCGCGGCTCCTGCAGGATCTGGCAAGCCTGGTCGTGGATGAGTTCGAGCTGAGAAAAGCCGTTGCAAAGGCGGAACAGAACGCCGTCGATCAAATGGTGCTGCGGACGAAGGCCGAAACCGCCGAACGGTCAAAATCGCAGTTTCTTGCCTCCATGTCCCATGAAATCAGGACACCCCTAAACGCTGTGATCGGCCTGACAGACCTTACGCTGCAAACCGACCTGTCGGACCAGCAAAGGAAAAACCTGATCCAGGTATCAGCATCCGGAAATCACCTGCTGGGCGTCATAAATGACATTCTGGATTTCTCGAAGCTGGATGTGGGAAAAATGTCCATTGAGCAAGTGGAGTTTGATCTGGACAGCGTTCTTCAAAATGCCTGCACCATACTTGGCGGTAAAGCCGAAGAGAATAATAACGAGCTGATTTTCAACAGTCACCCCAATGTACCGGAAATCTTGATCGGAGATCCCCTGAGGCTCGGCCAAATCCTCATTAACCTGGTGAGTAATGCCATAAAATTCACGTTCGACGGCTCGGTAATTGTCGATATCAAATGTGAGGAAGAAGAGAAGCAGCCCTGGCTTGTGGTAGAGGTCAAGGATACCGGTATCGGTATTACAGAAGTTCAGATGTCGAAATTATTCAAGGCATTTTCGCAGGTGGACGATTCAACAACACGGGCCTATGGCGGAACAGGGCTTGGCTTGAGCATTTGCAAATCCCTGACGGATGCGATGGGCGGGAAAATCTCTGCCATCAGCCAGCCGGGAAAGGGAAGCACCTTCAGGTTTCAAATTCCGCTCCAGTCCAAGGAGCCAAGAAGAGAGAGAGTTTCTGGTCTCTCGCGCGAGAAAGATCGCTCGAAGATCCTTGTCATAGAGGATTGCCCGGCAGCAAGACATGTTCTTGCCGGCACCCTGGAGCAAGCTGGCTTCACCGTTGAAACTGCCGAAAATGGAAAAGAGAGCGCGAAGAAATTTAAGGCTGCGATGGAGGCCGGATCAGCCTTTAGCCATATTCTGGTGGATTGGAAAATGCAAGGCTGGGACGGGCTTGAAACCATACGCAGAATTCGCGACATCGGCTCAGATCAAGACCCCCAGATAACCCTTATGCTTCCGGCCCTCGGAAAGGGGGAGCTCGCGGAGGAAATAGCAAATCTGCACATTGAGCGGATCCTCCATAAACCGATCAACACAGCACAGATTGCAAAGGCATTCCTTGAAAAACCAGCAGACAATATGACCGTCCTTTCTGATCCGGAAAATCCGGCCCCCGCCAAAGAAGAGGATCTTTCCGGCAGGGTTCTGCTTGTCGAGGATAACGAGGTAAACCGGATGATCACCTCGACGGTTCTTGAAAGAAACGGCTACAGGCTGGAATATGCAGAAAATGGAGAAATTGCCCTTCAGAAACTGCAGCAGGTAAAGAAAGATCATTTCGATGTGATCCTTATGGATCTTCAGATGCCGGTTATGGACGGGCGGACGGCGACAAGGAAGATCCGCGATGAACTGGGTTTCCTGGACGTTCCGATTATCGCTATGTCCGCCCATACCATGCATGAGGAAATTCAGGACTGCCTGGCCTCAGGAATGAACGGTCATATCGCAAAACCGCTGGATATCAATACAGTTGCCTCAACCATCAACCAGTATGTGCTGCAATCCAGAACCGGGACCTGATTTTACCGGCGCAGGAGTTCATCATCAGGGACCTGTTCCCTTTATCTCCCGCTCCATCAGTTTCTGATAAAGGTTTGGTGCAAAACGGTTGATGCGCCAGGCAAGTTTGGCAATGCGGCCGACCGGGATCATGGGGGTGGCGTTGTCATAGCCTTTGAGGATTGCTTTCGCGGCATCCTCGGCACTCATATAATCCTTGCCATCCGTCGCTGAACCGGGCCTTGCCGTGCCATCTTTCTGTCTTTGGGAGTTGCCAAGATTGGTGGCCACAAAAGAGGGGGAAGCAATCAGGACCTTTACCTGATGCTGCATTTCCTCGGACCGCAGGGATTTAAACAAGCCTTCCAGCGCATGTTTTGACGCAGCATAAGTCGTGCGATGATAAAGAGGGGCGAAGCCCGCGACAGAAGAAATGGCGATATGAGTGCCTTTTGCATGGCGCACCGGCTTCAGGAACAGGGACGCCATGGCAGCGGCGCCAAAATAATTGATATCAAAAACCTTACGATGACTTTCATTGCTGACCTGGTCAAAGGGGGCGATCTGCGTGATCCCGGCGTTATAAATCACAAGATCAATTTCGGGAGTTTCTTTCAGGATCGTTGCCACTGCCGCCTCCAGCGAGGCCTGGTCCGTAATATCACATTGAAGAGGACAAAACTGATCAGATTGTTCCGCATCCGAAATATCAATATCAAGACCATAGATTTGAAACCCGCGCGCCTTGAGCTGCGCGGTAAGAGCTTGTCCAAGCCCCCCGCAAGCGCCTGATATAACAGCGGTTTTCATAATCCCGCCCCTTGCCGCCAGAACTCGAACACCTCTTCACTGGATTTTTGAGGGATATACCCGAACTCTTCTTTCAGGGCACGGTTATCGAGAACCGGACGATATTGCAAAAATCCCACCTGTTCCGGCCCATACTGGCTAAGCCTGAAGGGCTTGGCAAAAGCGAGGGCCCCTTTCAAGCCCCATGCAGGCAGGCGAAGAACCGGTTTATTGAGTACGCGTGCAAGATCCGTCAGCCCCATGGTACCATCCCCCGCCACATTGAAGATACCGGCGGGCCCTTGCGCAATGGCGCGGGCGAGGATATGTGCAAGATCCCGCGTCCAGATAAAGACAAAAGGACTTTCACTGCCCTGGATGCCAAGGAGTTTTTTCCTGTGAAACAGCGCCGTGATCTGATTTTCTGTTCCCTTGCCAAGGACTGTGCCCACCCGAAAAATCACCTGCTCCAGCGCAGGATGTGATTTTCTGTATTCAGCCAGCATTTCTTCCACCAGCCTTTTATGATCGGCATAGGCAAATTCAGGATTACCGCGCAAGGCATCTGTCTCCTGAAGGGGCACCGGATTATCCGCGTGATAGCCATAGGCAGCACCCGAGGAGGTGACCACAAAACGGCGCACCTTATGCTGGATCGCCGCCTCCAGGATCTTTCTCGTCCCCTCCACATCCACAGCAAAGGCAAGGGCACGGCCGCTCCCTTTGGGCGGATTAACAATAGAGGCGAGATGAATGATCACATCAGGTTTTTCTTCAGCAACGATAAGAGCGGGATCTTCCGTGGTGATATCCATCTTTCGAAAGCGAACGGACGCGGGAAGAGAGGACGGTTCCCTTAAATCAGTTGCCAGCACATCATGGCCGCCTATTTCATCAAGAAGCGAGACCAGCTCCTGCCCCACCATCCCGGCCGCCCCGGTGATCAGTATTTTTGTTGTCATCGCGGCGCATCCGTTCGTGCAAAGATCATGGCAAGGCCTAGACCGGAGATGGCATGCCAGATGCCCCAGAACGCCGCCGCAACCGCCATCCCGCCGAGCCCGCCAAAAAAGGCGAAAATCAGCACAAGGCCAAGACCGGAATTCTGTATGCCTGTTTCAATGGTAATCGCCCGGCGATTATAAGGGCTGACACCGCCAAGAGTGGCCGTTACCCACCCTGCCCCAAGCGCAAGCGCGTTATGCAGAATAACAAGACCGGCAACGGCACCGGCAAATTGCAAAAAGAAATCCCAGTTGGCGAGCAGGGCCAGAACGATAAAAGCAATGAAAATGGTCATGGCCAGGATCTGCAAAGGACGCCGGAGCTTTTGCGTGATCTCCGGCTTTCGCATATTAAGCTGGATGCCGAGGATAAGCGGCAAGACCAGCATCAGGCCGACAATGATGGCGATTTCCACCGGATCAATCCGGATTTTCTGCAAGATCTCCTGCGTGGGACCATAAAGTCCGCCCCAGAGCGCAATATTAAGCGGCGTCAGCACTATCGCACCAACCGTTGCAAAAGCCGTCATGGAAACAGACAGGGCCGCATTTCCGCCGGCCCTATGGGTTATAAAGTTGGAGATGTTGCCGCCGGGACATGCCGCCACAAGGATAAGGCCGAGGGCAATGGACGGGCGCGGCTCGGTTGCAAGGACCAGCAGATAAGTCAGAAAAGGCAACACAATAAACTGTGAAAGAAGCCCGATTAATACAGGTTTGGGTGCCCGGCCGAGCCGTTTGAAATCCTCTGTTGTAAGATCGATCGCAATGGAAAACATGACAATCGCCAGGATGGCGTTCAGCAAGGTCAGGGAGCCGGGGCTGAAATTCAGGGTGATCTCGTCAATACCGGTCATGCCGCCCCCCGCTTCAGTTTTTCGATCCATCCGGTGACAGCGCTGCGATAGGTTGCCTTATCCACATAATAGGCCATACGGGCAAGTTTGAGATAGTTCATCCCGCCGGTTGCCCGCTCGAACCCGTTTGCCTTTTCTTTTTGCAGAGCTTTGGCTGCCGAGCAGTCTTTTTCAAGCCCCGTAAGATAACGGGCAATCATTTCCGCCTGCTCATGCCGCCCCTGCCAGCCGAGGCCGGAGGCTTCCACCATGCCGAGGATAAAAAGATCATCGCGGGTTGGATGCATGGCATTCAGATAAAGATGCGGGGCATCGCCCTGCCAGTTTAACAGCGATTTATCGATAAAAGGGTAGTGGAGTTTGTAGCCTGTAGCGGCGAGGATCATGTCATAATCATCGCTGCTGCCATCGGTGAAATGCACAGTTTTTCCTGCCAGATGATCAATATCCTTGCGGATTTTAATATCCCCGTGCCCTGCATGATAAAGAACCAGGGAATTGACCACCGGATGGCTTTCATAAAGCTGGTAATCAGGCTTTGGAAATCCGTATTTTTGCGGATCGCCCACGAACCATTTCAGGATCTGTCCGTCTATTCTTCTTTTAAGCCACATGGGCAGCTTGATCAGGCCGCCCATGGTATCCGCAGGCTTGCCAAACACATATTTGGGGACGAAATAATAGCCCCGGCGCATGGAAAGGTCGCATTTGACCCCGTGATGAATGGCATCCACTGCAATATCGCATCCGGAATTGCCGGCGCCGACAATCAGGACCTTCTTGCCGGCAAGCTGGCTTGGATAACGATACTCGGACGAATGAATAATCTCCCCGTCAAAATCTCCCCTGAAGCTCGGCAGGTTCGGCTCCGACAGAGTTCCGTTGGCAATCATGACACCCTTGAACTGTCCCGATTGCTCCCCCTCTTCATTTTTCCAGGTGACCTGCCAGCCTTCCCCTTCTTTCCCAAGCGGCTCCAGTTTCAGAACCTCGGTGTTAAAGAGATAGTGCTCTTTGAGGCCAAAATGATCTGCGAAATCCTGAAAATACCCTTTCAGGTCCCGGTGGCAGGGATATTCCGCGGCCTCCTCCTTCATGGGGAAATCTGTAAATTCCGTCATGCGCTTGGATGAAATCAGATGGGCCGTTTCATACATGGTGGATTTGGGTCCCTCGATATCCCAAAGCCCGCCCACATCCGAATGAAGCTCAAAACCCTGAAAGGGAATACCCTGTTCCTTCATGACTTTTGCCATGGCAAGCCCCATCGGGCCTGCCCCGATAAGGGCATATCTGTTATTTATATCGCTCATTGTTCCTCCCCACTTATTATTAGATTGAACAATTGTACAAAATAAGGCAATAAGTTTTTTCTAAAGGAGAATTTTATTGAGTACAGCGCGTAAACGAGCCCCCTCTGCCCGATCCCTTGAAACCAAGGCGAAAATCCTGGATGCGGCAGAGCTTGTCTTTGCCGAGCGCGGCTTTGAAGGGGCGGCCCTTCGCGATATCGCGACGTTGGCAGCGGTTCCTGTCGGGCTTGTCCATCATCACGGGCGAAGCAAGGAGGAACTCTTTTGTCAAACCGTGAGACGGCGCGCGACCGAGATGGCCCAGATCCGTATGGAAAGTCTTGCCCGCCTGAAAGAAAGCGGTGATCTCACTCTTTATGCGATCCTTGACTGCTTTATGCGGGCCTATATTACACTTGCCGAAACGGAAGGGGCGCCCTGGCGGGCCTATGGACGGCTTGTCGCCCATGTTTCATCAGATCCCCGGTGGAAGGGACTGACTGAAGAATGCTTCGATCCAACAGCCAGTGCTTATCTTGATGAAATCCTGACCCTTTATCCGGACGCGGAACGCGCCGCCGCTGCGGCTGGTCAGGTCTATTCTGTTTCTTCCATGCTGGCCCATCGTAATTCCGGCTGGCGTATTGATGCACTGGGAGAGGGACATCAGGAGACAGAACTAGAGCGTCTTGTCACCTTCTGCGCCGCCGGGTTTGAGGCGATTTTAAACGGATCCTAGATCCTTTTCCCCTATTCAGGCGTTGAATGAGCGTAAAGATCCGTATGATCAGGGCCATCAGCGACATTGGGATCAAAGACGGATTGCCAAAGCCTGACATGCGTTTCTGCGGAGGAGTTTTTCTCTTCCTGCGCCACAAGAAGCAGCTGGCGCAACGTGACGCGCAGGGCGGTTCTTGATTTTCTTGACGCCGGCATTTCAAAGTCGCGCGGGTCTTTTTCTTCCTTGATCGCCTGTCTTACGGCCTGTTTCAGGGAAGTGTTTTCAGGATCACCATGAAGGTCAACAAGCATCTGAAAGGCCTCATAACGCTCTCTCTGAAAAGGGATATCCTTGCCGTCCGGCCCCATAACCGGATTGGCCGGATGCATATAGAGACAGGCAAGATAGCCTTCCGGCACCTGCGTGTTAGAGGAATGCGTCTTGCCGGATTTGATCAGTTTGGGCAGAACATGGGTATGCGGCCCTTCAGGAGAGACCCCGCCGGTCTCGGCACCGCCAATTTTCTGGTAAATCTCGACCCGGCCCAACCGGGAGCAGACAACCCTGTGAGGATGGGCGTTCAGGATCGCCCTCATGGCGGCACCGCCCTTTTCAAAAAGTGACAGCCCTTCATTCTCTCGCAAAATCCCGATCAGCTCCTGATCCTTCGTACGCACACAAAAATCCACATGGCGAAGATCAAGACCCATATCAAAAAGCAGGGCATCCCGATCTTCCTCGTCAAGGGCAGCCGTATCCGGTCCAAGCTCAGTCAGAACATGACGTCCCGCCATTTCGGCTTCTTTTACGGGCAGGCAGAAAATGACATCTGATGTCCAGCGGCGGGGATTTTTACTTAAGGTTTCATAGGCAACACAGCGGCTTTCACCAAGTTTATCCGCAAACACTCCTATTCCGCCTTTTTCCGTGACCCGGATGAGCGTCGAGGGTTCATCTTTGCGGACATTATCATCCGCTCTTTGGTGAAATTCTCCTATAGCGCCAAAAGAGCCGATGCTCCAACCCGTCTCGATATCCATAAGCTGACGCGCAACCAGTTCTGCTTTTTTGTCCATTTTTCTTCTCCTGGTTCCTTACCGGGTTAGAGGCTGCTGTTTTTACACGAACCAACAGGGATAACCACCTGCCGGCCTTCTTCATTGATGGTCCTGATCGATATGCCAAAAACCTTCTTCATCAACTGATCTGTCAAGGCCTCGCAAGGCGGTGCATCGGCGGCAATTTCACCCTCTTTCATCAAAAGGATGCGATCACAGCTGGAGCTGGCCAATGGCAGATCATGCAGGGAAACCAGAACCGTCTTCCCCATCGTGACAAGGTCTTTAAAAAGCGCCATCATTTCAATCTGATGGGCGGGATCAAGCCCCGCCGCCGGTTCATCGGCAATAATAATGTCTGTCTCCTGGGCCAGTGTTCTGGCGATCAGGATACGGGCCTTTTCCCCGCCTGAAAGGCTTTCAAAAGGACGATGGCCAAAATCGGCAACCCCCATTTGCCGCATTGCGGTCTTGACCGCTTCATGATCCTGCTGTGACGGATTGCCAAACCGGGGCTGGTGCGGGATACGTCCCAGCATGACCACTGCATAACAGTTGATCGCCCAGTGTACCTTTCTGTCCTGGGGAAGATAGGCAATCGCACGCGCGATGGATTTCGCCTTTTGGGTCTTAAGGTCTTCCTCCCTGATACGGATCGTTCCTTCATAGGGAATAAGAGACATCAGGGATCTCAAGAGACTGGTTTTCCCGGCGCCATTTGGCCCCAGAAGACCAACAAGCTGTGGTTCACTCACCTCAAAAGACAGGGGTTTCAAGATTTGCTTGCCCTGAAAAGTGACCGAAGAAAGAGAACAAGAGAGGATCATAGAACCTCCTTCCGTCTTACTTTTATAAGCAACCACAGAAAGAAGGGGGTTCCGATCAGCGCTGTAATGACCCCGAGCTTCAAATCCTTGCCAGGCAGGATGACCCGCACGCCAATATCCGCCATAAGAAGAAAAACGGCACCGCCTGCCGCGCTCACCGGAAGCAACTGACTGGGTCTGCTTCCCACCAGCGGCCGGAGCAAATGAGGCACAATCAACCCGACAAATCCAATAGCACCAGCAACAGCTGTCGCCGCCCCGACACCAATCGCAGTTCCAAAAATAGAGAGCAACTGAACCCGCCGGAAATTAACTCCCAAAGACCGCGCCACATCATGTCCAAGACTTAACGCATCGAGCGCGCGGCCGGTAAAAGCCAGCATCAGACCACCGATCAGGATGAAGGGAAGGGAGAGCCAGACATGCTGAAGGCTTCGATCAGCAAAAGATCCCATCATCCAGAACACGATTTCAAGAACAGCAAACGGATTTTTTGACAGGTTGAGAATAAGTGTTGTGAGAGCCCCGGCCAGGGTCGTCAGCGCGACACCTGCCAAAATGGTCACAAGAATATCCGCCCGCGATCCTGCCAGCAGATGAAGGAGGAAAACCGCAATGGCCGCCCCGACAAGAGCACTGAACGGCAAAGCGAGAATAGAGAAGCTTGCAAGCCCGGTATAAAGAGCAATAACCGCCCCAAGGGAGGCACTTGCGGACACACCCAGCAATCCCGGTTCGGCAAGAGGGTTCCGTAACAAGCCCTGCAATACAGCCCCTGAAAGACCAAGTATGGCCCCGATAATGAGCGCCAGAATAGCGCGCGGCAGGCGGATCTCCAGCAGGATCAGGTATTCTCCCTTTACAGCGGGATCCTCTGAACCCGCAAAAAGCAGCAGGGGATTGATCCAGACCTGCCCCCATCCGAGCGAGAGGATAAAAAGAAGAACAGAAAGGATGCAAAGCATGAAGAGGAGCGGCAGGGATCGCTTCTCGAAGGAGGGATCAGTCATTCTTTTTTCCTTCATACGCTCTTTTCAGGGCCTTGATCCCGTTGATGACCTCGGGCGTTCCGCAGATCCAGTGACGCTGATCCATAAAAATACGCCGCTCCTCACTGAACCAGCGCTGCAAGGCCGGATGGCGCAGGACATCAGCAGATCGGTTTGGCAACATTGCCCAGCGCCTCCAGGTCATCAGCTGATCCGGATTTGTCAAAATAAGGCTTTCCAGAGAAAGACGACCCGAGCCTGACAAGCCAATTTCAGCGCCCATATGCCTAAAGCCTGCTGCTTTTGTCATTTCACTTTCCAATGATCCTTTTCCTGCCACATAACTGTTCAGGCTATAGATCCCGAGAACAGGTTTCTGTGCGTTATCAGAGGGTGTCTTTAAGAAAGCTTCAAGATTTTTATCGAAGGCTTCAAGATAGTTATTCGCAACTTTTTCACGATGGAGAAGCTCTCCCATTTTCACAATTCTATTTCGGATATCCTGAAAATTGCGGGAAGGCTTAAATTCTTCCACCTGAACACCAAGACGCCGAAGAAGATGCACTGTTGTCCGTGTCGTATAGGCCCCGGCAATCACCAGATCAGGGTCCAGCCGGAGAATTTCCTCGGCAAGACCATGATTGATATGAAGGTTGGAAAGCTTGTCATGGATCAGCGACGCCGACGGATCGGACGCGATATATGTCACAGAGACAAGCTGTCCCGGCGCTGCAATCATATAGGCCAGTTGATCTGTGCACAGGTTCATCGAGACAACCCGCCGGGGTGCCTGATCCGCGTAAGCTGGTGTTAAAAACATCAGCATTGCAAAACACAGTATCAATCTGGCCCTAAACATTCAGGATCCCTTGAAACTAGAATTTACCGGTGAGCCCGATGAAGGCTGTCGTACCCTGGGTGTTAAATCCATAGACTTCCTGATAATCCTCGTTAAACAGATTTTCAATTCGGCCATAGATCTTGACAGAATCAGTCACCTGATAATCCGCGCCCACATTAAATACAACATAATGATCAAGGGTCACACGGGTGATCGGGGTGGACGACGCGAATTCCAGATCTTCCATATCGCCATTGAAGATAGCATCAACAAAGACATTGCCTTTCCCTTCGCTATAGCTGTAATTCACCCCGGCAGATCCGAAATGCTTGGGACGGCGGACTTCATCCAGGCCATCAGGCTCTTCCGCCCTCAGGTAAGTGTAGCTGGCATTGAAATCGAGATTATCTGTCACCTGGATCGATCCGGCGATTTCGATACCCTCACGTGTGCTGGTTCCATCGCGATTGATCGGCGTTGACACAAAGAGAGGAAGAAAAGCGGTGGCAATTTCGTTTTTCAGACGTTCATTGAAATAGGTCACGTCAATAACCGCACGTTTGTTCCAGAATTTTTGCTCCACACCGATATCCCAGCCGAAATTCTCTTCAGGTTCAAGATCGGGATTACCGATAAAAGTTGCCGGATTAAAACCAAACTGTTCATAGAAGGACGGGTTCGTCACCCCAGTTCCGATTGAACCATGAAAGCGAGTGTTGGTCGAGGGAACAAGATAGGCTGCGCTGGTGGTAAAGGTGACAGCATCGTCAAAGTCGTCATTGCGATCAAAGCGCAATCCGCCTGAAACGAACAGCTGCTCGAAAAACTCCCCGCGATATTCTGCCACCAGGCCATATAAATTCCTGGACTGCTCCCTTCTCTGGGCAGCGGCGGAAGGGAACCTGTTCTGGAAAGTCTCCCTCTCCCATTCCAGTGCGCCGGTCAGGGAATGATTGGAGTTCAATGAGGGTGTATCGAAGAAATAGGTTCCCTGATAGCTTGCATGATAACGCACATCTTCAGATCCGCTTAACGAGGTACCACTTCGGGATTTGGAAGTGATATCAGTGATTTCTCCCCGCACTTTATGAACAAGATCATCATCCAGTGTCGACCAGTTCAGTCCGAGGCCGCCATAATATTCTTTTGTTTTCCGGTAATTTGTCGCATCGACAGCAAATCCGGTTGTTGTGTAATCCTGCGCATCTGTTTCTGAATCCCGATCGAGAAACCGAAGGTTGAAATTAAGATCCAGATCGTCAGTGATATCCCAGTTGACCTTGCTGTTGACGGTCAGGTTTTCATCCCCGTCCTCTTCATTGCCATTAGGCGCGATATCAAATCCGTCGGTTCTTCTGAAGGAGCTGGAAAGCGAAAAATCCATGTTGTTGGTTCCGCCCTGCACCATTACAGATCCAAGGACGGTCCGGTCGGTGCCGAGCTCGGATTGCGCGGTCACCTGATAGTCGTTACGAACCCCTCCCTTGGTGATGATATGGATGACACCTGCGGTCGCGTTCGAGCCGTAAAGCGCACTTTGCGGACCCCGCAACAACTCAATTCTTTCAATATTTCCTGCTTGCAGGGTGCCGAAATCATATTCGCCATTGGCGGTGTTTGACACTTCAACACCATCAATCAGAACCAGTACATGATTGCCTTCGGATCCGCGTACGCGAACCTGTGTCAGGCCACCGAAGGAGCCTGTCCGGGATACCGCAAGGCCCGGAACCTGCCGCAAGACATCCGCGACATAACGGGTTTGCTTTTTTTCAAGCTCTTCAGCAGTAATCACCGTATAGGCGCGGCCGACTTTCTCGGCCTCAACAGGTGTACGGCCAGCAGAGACAACTATTTCGTCCAGTTTCACTTCTTCAGAAAAGGCGGGGGACAGGGCAGACAGCGCAAGGACAGCTGTACTGCATACCAGG
>JAKSCD010000467.1 GCA_022360775.1 Sneathiellales bacterium
CAGGGGATCGAGTTTGACTATTGCTGTGTCCATGCGGCCTATGCACTGGAAGAGGCAGGCTTTGAAACCATTATGGTCAATTGTAATCCCGAGACTGTCTCTACAGACTATGATACGTCAGACCGTCTTTATTTTGAACCCCTGACTGTGGAAGATACCCTGGCGATTATTCGTAAAGAACAATCCAATGGCACATTACATGGTGTTATTGTTCAGTTTGGTGGTCAGACTCCTTTGAAACTTGCCGCAGGTCTTGAAGAAGCAGGCGTGCCCATTCTTGGAACCTCACCGGATGCCATTGATCTTGCCGAGGATCGTGAACGCTTCCAGCAGCTTCTTCACAAGCTGGGGCTGATCCAGCCTGAAAATGGTATTGCCCGTTCTGTTGAAGAAGCTTTTGCTGCGGCCAAGAAAATCGGCTACCCGGTTGTCGTGCGTCCCTCCTATGTCCTGGGCGGACGGGCCATGGAAATTGTTCGTGATGATGAGGCCCTTGATCGCTACATGAGAGAAGCAGTGCAGGTCTCTGGCGACAATCCGGTCCTGATTGACGGATATCTGCAAAATGCCATTGAGGTCGATGTTGATTGTCTCTGTGATGGCAAGGATGTTTATGTCGCCGGCATTATGGAGCATATCGAGGAAGCAGGTATTCACTCCGGTGACAGCGCCTGCGCCTTGCCTCCATACACATTGAAGGAAACTGTTATTGCGGACATCCGCAAGCAGGCGGAAGCGCTTGCTGTTGCCCTTAATGTTGTAGGACTGATGAATGTCCAGTTCGCGGTAAAAGAAGAGACCGTCTACATTCTGGAAGTCAATCCCCGGGCCAGCCGGACAGTTCCCTTTGTTGCCAAAAGCATCGATTACCCGATCGCAAAAATTGCCGCCCGCATTATGGCAGGTGAAAAACTTGCAAGCTTTGACCTTAAAGAAAAGAACACAGATCACGTAACAGTCAAGGAAGCTGTCTTCCCGTTCGCAAGATTTCCAGGTGTTGATGTGGTTCTTGGTCCTGAAATGCGCTCGACGGGTGAGGTCATGGGTATTGATAAGGATTTTGCTTCCGCTTTCCTTAAATCCCAGTTGGCTGCAGGTGTTGTTCTTCCAACAGAAGGCAAGGTTTTTATATCGGTCAAGGACCTGGATAAGGAACTTGTCCGGGATGTTGCTGAAAAACTTGTTGAACTGGGTTTTGAACTGGTCTCCACATCAGGCACAACCAGGTATCTTTCCGAAAAAGGTATTGCTGTCTCTCATGTCAATAAAGTGATGGAAGGCCGTCCTAATATTGTGGATCTGATGAAAAATGGTGAGATCGCCATGGTCATTAATACAACAGAAGGAGCTCAGGCTCTGAAAGACAGCTACGACATCCGGCATACCGCTCTCGTCATGAAAACGCCTTATTCGACAACGATAGCTGGTGCCCGTGCATCTGTTTTGGCAATTGAGAAAATTAAGTCAGGAACACTTGAAGTTCACCCACTTCAATCCTATTCTTAACTCTTTATTCAAACAGCGTATGTCATTAACCCTAATGCGCCGCGACATTCTGGCGCAATAAGAGAGCATTTGCGTGATAACGTAAACAGAGATTCAATGGAAAGATTACCAATGACTGCCGCCGGTTTTTCCCGGCTGGAAAATGAACTGAAAGACCTCAAGTCCAACGCCCGCCCCGCGGTTATCCAGGCGATTGCCACTGCGCGCGAACATGGTGACCTTTCAGAAAACGCTGAATATCATGCTGCCAAGGAACAACAGTCTCATATTGAGGGCCGGATTTCCGAACTGGAAGATAAACTGGGCCGCTCTGAAGTTATTGATGTCGCTGCGATTACGGGTGATCGCATCAAGTTTGGTGCAACTGTCCTGATTGTTGACGAAGATACAGATGAAGAAACCACCTATCAGATCGTAGGTGAGGATGAGAGCAACATCGAGGAAGGGCGTCTGTCCATCTCCGCCCCGCTTGCTCGCGCGCTGATCAATAAAGAACAGGGTGACAGCATAGAAGTGAATACCCCTGGCGGATCAAAAGCTTATGAAGTGCTGGAAGTCAAGTTTATCTGACCCTTTCCACCTTATGACGACCAAAGCCCTCGCCCGTTGGTTCGAGGGCTTCTTTGTGAGGTTCTGAAATAAAAAAGGAGGCGACGAGCGCCTCCTTAATCAAAACCGGTCAGATTATCATCCTTTCGGATATCCAATGCCTTCCAGTGCAACTGTAATCTCATCAAGAATAACAGGATCATCAATAGTTGCGGGCATATTATAGCTTTCGCCATCGGCAATTTTGCGCATGGTACCGCGCAGGATTTTGCCTGATCTCGTTTTTGGCAAACGCTTTACAACCATTGCAGATTTAAACGCGGCAACAGGTCCGATCTTTTCTCGCACCAGCGCAACCAGTTCACGAATGATGTCTCCTTCGTCGCGATCAACACCGGCATTCAGCACGACAAAACCCATGGGGATCTGACCTTTAAGTTCATCTTTCGCACCGATGACAGCACATTCAGCAACATCCTTGTGGCCGGCAAGCACCTCTTCCATTCCGCCTGTGGAAAGACGATGCCCCGCAACATTAATGATGTCATCGGTCCGCGCCATAATAAAGAGATACCCGTCTTCATCCACATAACCCGCATCACCGGTTTTGTAGAAACCCGGGATTTCATCCATATAGGATTTCAGCAAGCCCGCATCATTTTGCCACAAAGTCTGTAACGTTCCGGGAGGCAACGGCAATTTAACAGCGATGACACCGATTTCACCGGGTTTCATTTCTGTTGTCGGATCTTCTTCATCCACAATCCGGATATCATAACCCGGGACCGGTAAAGTCGGACTACCCAGTTTCACCGGCTTGATACCGTACCCAGCGCAGTTTGCCCCCATGGGCCAACCTGTTTCTGTCTGCCACCAGTGATCCAGTACAGGAACCTTCAAGCTATCCTGCGCCCAGACAATCGTATCCGGGTCCGCTCGTTCCCCTGCAAGAAACAGGGTTTTGAATTGACTGATATCATAGTTTCCGATCAGCTTGCCTTCCGGATCCTGCTGTTTGATCGCACGAAATGCAGTTGGCGCGGTGAACAGAGCCTTTACGCCATGATCCTGAATAACACGCCAGAATGTTCCTGCATCCGGTGTTCCGACGGGTTTTCCCTCGAACAGGATACTGGTGCAACCATGCAAGAGCGGCGCGTAAACAATATAGGAATGCCCGACAACCCAGCCCACATCAGATGCCGCCCAGAAAACTTCACCTGGATCGATATCATAGACATGCTTCATGGACCATTTGAGGACTACCGCATGACCACCATTATCCCGGACAACGCCTTTTGGGACACCTGTCGTTCCGGATGTATAGAGAATATAAAGCGGGTCTGTTGCCTGCAGCGGTACACAGTCCGCGGGTTGGTCACAAGCTGCAACATCTTTCCAGTCGACATCACGACCTTCAACCATGCTTGCCACAGCTTCAGGTCTTTGAAGAATAACGCAGGTGTCAGGCTTGTGATCAGCGATTTCAATCGCTTCATCCAAGAGGGGTTTATATTCAACAATCCTGCCCGGCTCCAGTCCGCAGGAACCGGCGATCATGGCAACAGGCTTCGCATCGTTAATCCGGGTCGCCAGCTCCTTGGCTGCAAAGCCGCCAAAAACCACTGAATGAATGGCCCCAATCCTGGCGCAAGCCAACATTGCGATCGCGGCTTCAGGGACCATCGGCATGTAGATGATTACGCGATCCCCTTTTTTAATGCCTTCAGAGAGCAATCCGCCAGCAAAGCGAGCAACAATTTCAGTCAGCTGCCGATAGGTGAATTTCTCAACCTGACCCGTCATCGGACTATCATAAATAAGGGCGGCCTGATCACCCCTGCCCTCTTCAACATGCCTGTCAAGACAGTTATAGCAGGTATTCATCTCTCCGCCGGTAAACCAACGGGTAAAGGGCTGGTTATCGTTGTCGAGAACCCGATCCCATTTCTTAAACCATTTCAGCTCCTGAGCTGCTTCGCCCCAAAATCCTTCCGGATCTGACAAGGATCTGGAGAAATCCTCTTCGTAGGTCGCCATACGCGCGCCTCCTCCCACATAAAAATGAACGCCACAGACAAATGTGGACTGCCAAAGTCATTTTCCTGTCATTTTGCCCAACGTTCTTTGCGTCAGTGCAGTGCTATAAAAAAAGCCGTGAAATTTTCACGGCTTTTGTCAGAAAAACAAGCGCACTAATTGTTATCTGATTTAAAGAGTTCTTCGAAGTTTTTGACAGCTTCCGCTTTCTCGTCATCTCTATCGCTGGAACTCTTTCCGAAGACAGCCTCGGCCTCTGCCATCGGGTCAAAATTATCTTCCTGCTGGAGCTGCTGTTTTTTCCGCTCATAAGGGGTCAATGGAACAGCCGCAGCATCTGCTGCAACGGCTGCAGCAACTTCATCCATCAGCTTCTCACGATCTTCGTCATTTCTGAGATGAGCCGATTTCTTAACAAATTCATCCAGCTCAAGCTGTGTGCATATTCCCAGACTTACCGGATCACGGGGCTTGATGGCCTGTGCGTTCCAGTGTGTTTTTTCGCGAACAGCATTAATTGTTGTTTTCGTCGTCCCAACCAGCTTGCCAATCTGCGCGTCAGAAAGTTCCGGGTGAAACTTGAGCAGCCAGGAGATTGCATCAGGACGATCCCCGCGGCGGGAAACCGGCGTATAACGGCCACCACTGCGACGGGGCTGCGGAACATCACCAACAGGTTTGGAAAGTTGCAGGCTGGCTTTCGGATCATTTTGACAACGATCCAGCTCCTCCTGTGTCAACTGGCCATTGGAAACAGGGTCATGACCAACAATACCTGCGGCCACTTCACCATCAGCGATACCCTGTACCTCCAACCGGTGGAGGCCACAAAATTCTGCTAC
>JAKSCD010000063.1 GCA_022360775.1 Sneathiellales bacterium
TCATGACATCCGCACCAGAGCCGCCAGACATGACGTCATCACCACTACCGCCAGATAACTCGTCATTGCCGGCGCCGCCAAGCAGATTGTCGTCTCCATCTTCGCCGCGCAAGGTGTCTTCACCATCGCCGCCATAGAGAACATCATCTCCATCGCCGCCGAACATTTCATCGTTACCGGCACCGCCATACATGATATCGCTGCCATCACCGCCATACATCAGGTCATCACCGGCGTCACCGGACATGCTATCCTGGCCTTCACCGCCCTGCATGGTGTCTTCTCCGGCACCGCCAGACATAGTATCAGCACCAGCATCGCCAGACATCTGGTCACTACCACCCTCACCGAACATCTGATCATTGCCAGCACCGCCGGAAAGCGTATCCGCACCACCATCTTCAGTATTCTCGCCGCTATCGCCATACATGACATCATCACCGGCACCACCGGTCATCACATCATTGTTTCCGCCCGCAATAGCGTGATTTTCCACAGAAACATGCAGCGTGTAAGTTTCGCCGTTATCGATTTTTTGTCCGGAAACATTGAAGCCGTTACTTGCCTGTGATGGCCACTCACCAACAGCAACATAATATGTGCCTGCGGCAAGAGTTGTTCCAATACGAGAGTCAAGCACCCAGTCACCCAGATTCTCATCGTCATTGACCGCAACCACGTTACCATCCGCATCGAAGAGGAATAGCTCGGTATCAGTATGCCCACTACCACCCTGACCGTGATCTATATCCAGGACAACGGTTGAGCCGTTTTCGGAAACAGTGAAGCTGTACCAGTGGAAATTTCCATCACCAGATGTTTCAACAGTTACATGTGGCAGGTTTGCGGACTGTTCGACTTCAGGATCCTCATCCAGACCAAAAGCGTCATCCAGATTCTGCGCATTTGGCTGGCTGTTATTGTTTTCTGCACGGTCAACATTGATGGCGCCATTGCTGCTGAATGCTGCATCGCCGTCACCATACATGATGTCAGCGCCACCTTCACCATGCATGGTGTCGTCCCCTTCACCGCCATACATTGTGTCATCGTCGCCGACAGCGGCACCATCACCATTATCGCCATACATAACGTCATCATCGGCGTTACCATACATGACATCAGCGCTTCCGGAACCGCCCAGCATGGTATCAAGGCCATCGCCTCCTTCCATGCTGTCATTACCGGAACCACCATGCATCCAGTCATCACCAGTACCGCCCTGCATGGTATCGTCACCTGAATCACCACGCATCTGATCGTTACCAGAACCACCATCCATAGCGTCATCGCCAGTACCACCACTCATGGTGTCTTCACCGGCACCGCCGCTCATCTGATCGTTACCTGAGTCTCCTCGCATGTGATCATCGCCGGAACCGCCTTCCATGGTATCCGCACCATTTCCGCCGCGCATAGTGTCATCACCGGTTCCGCCTTCCATATGGTCATCACCATGCTCACCGAACATACGGTCATTGCCAGTACCGCCATAAAGGAAGTCATTGCCATCACCGGTCCACATGATGTCGTTTCCTTCACCACCCAGAACCGTATCAACACCACTATTGATGAAATTGTCGTCAAAGCGGTCGTTGCCGGCACCCAGCTCGACATAATCGTTGCCGCTGGAGCCTGCACCCATGTTATAGGCGTTGTTACTGCCGCCCCAGACGGTGTCATTTCCGTCACCGCCATACATGGCGTCATCACCCGCATCGCCATACATCAGGTCATTGCCGGTATCGCCGCGCATAGTGTCATTTCCTGTGCCACCATGCATCCGGTCGTTCCCGGAACCACCGTTCATATAATCGCCACCGGTACCGCCTGACATCTGGTCATTACCAGTTCCACCCGTCATGACATCCGCACCAGAGCCGCCAGACATGACGTCATCACCACTACCGCCAGATAACTCGTCATTGCCGGCGCCGCCAAGCAGATTGTCGTCTCCATCTTCGCCGCGCAAGGTGTCTTCACCATCGCCGCCATAGAGAA
>JAKSCD010000150.1 GCA_022360775.1 Sneathiellales bacterium
AAGATATTTAAAAATGCAGCTTTTGCTGCCTTGCTTCTGGCTGCCCAGCCGGTCTTTATCGGATCCCTATCCTCGCAAGAGACGGATCCGTTTTCCGAGCTTGAAAAGCTCAGGAAAGCGCTGGTTGTTTCCTCTGAGAAACAAAATGAGATTTCCAATCGCCTGCAATTGCTTTCAAGCGAGATAACCGCCTTGAAAGGAAAATCCGTTCGTATTGCCAGAAAAGTAACCGAACTGGATCGTGAATTACTGGAGACTGAAAAAAAACTTGCCGATATTGCAGCTGTTGAAAAGCAAACCCTGCAAACCCTTGCCGAGCAAAATGAAGGGCTGGCGGATACTCTCTCTGCCCTTCTTCAGCTTTCGAGGCAACCTGAAGAATCACTGATCGGCAGTTCGGAAAATCTTATCAACACCTTGCGCACTGCAACCTTGTTAAAAGCTGCTATTCCCGCATTGAAGAAAGAAGCGGATCAACTGGGAGAGCAACTGGATACATTGGCTAATTTGAGAGATCAGTCGATCACCGAGCAGAAAAATCTCATTGCCTTGAAATCCAGCCGGAAATCCGAGCAACGATCCCTTGATGAACTCCTGACCTCCAAAAGAGCTGCCCAGGCTGCCTTGACCGGCCTAAGCGCACAACAGCGTAAAGAACAAAGACTTTTAAGCCGTGAGGCAAAGGATCTTGTTGCCCTCATTGACCGGTTGGAAAAAGCCAAGGAAAAAAGACGTCTTGAAGAGGCACAGAAGCTGAAGGCAGAAATTGCCCGCCAGGAAGCCGAAGCACGAAAAATTGCAGCCGCTCGACTTCAGGCTGAAAAACAAAAAAGAGAAGAGGAAGCCAGACGGCTGGCTGCCCTTCAACAGCAGCAGGAAAACGAGGCAAAAGCGCCTGTCCCCCTGCCTGTTCCTTCACATAAATCCTCAGGGAATGTAGCTTCTGCATCGTCAAAAAAGCCGGTACAGACGGCGTCAATCGCCAATATTGGAAACAGGCGGCCTTTTTCAAAAGCAAAAGGCACACTTCCTTTACCTGTTGGCGGTAGAATTGTGTCTAAATACAATAATTCGAAAGCTGCCCATCGGAAAAACGGAATTGTGATCGAAACCAGAGGTGAAGCCGCAGTCATTTCACCTTATGATGGTCAGATTGCCTTTGCCGGACCGTTCAGAAACTATGGGCTTCTGTTGATTATTGATCATGGTGAAGGATATCATACCCTACTGGCTGGCATGGGATCGATTGACGGTTCAGTTGGGCAATTATTGTTGGCCGGAGAGCCGGTTGGGCAAATGAAAAATGACAAAAGCGGGCAACCGACACTATATATGGAACTAAGAGTGAAGGGATCCCCCATCAACCCGGTCCCCTGGTTGGCGATGGAAAACAGAAAGGTCAGCGGATAATGAGACATGTTTTTACAGGCTTTTTGGCGACAGCAGTAGTTGCCCTTTCCCTGGTAATTCTGACAGTGCCGGAGCGGAAAGTCGAAGCCAGTTCTGAAACCTACAGGCAGCTCAATCTGTTTGGCGATGTCTTTGCCAAGATCCGTGAGGATTATGTTGAAGAGGTAGATGATGCCAAACTCATCGAAGCCGCCATTAATGGAATGCTGGCATCCCTCGATCCGCATTCAAGCTATCTCAATCCCGATAGCTACAAGGGTATGAAAGTACAGACCCGCGGTAAGTTCGGTGGCCTTGGTATCGAAGTGACCATGGAAAACGGCCTGGTCAAGGTGGTCGCCCCGATTGATGACACACCTGCAGCTGCAGCCGGCGTACAGGCCGGGGATTATATCACACATTTAGACGGTGAACCGGTGCTTGGCCTCTCCCTTTCCGAGGCTGTTGAAAAAATGCGGGGCCTTGTGGATACGGATATCGATCTGACCATTCGCCGCAAGGATGTGAAGGAGCCGATTGAGATTACAATCACCCGGGCAACCATCACGGTTCAGTCAGTTCGCGGTCGCATTGAAGACGAGGATATTCTCTATGTCCGGATCTCAAGCTTCACTCAGCAGACAGACAGCGGTCTTCGTAAAACCGTTAAAAAACTGATCGAGGAAACCGGCGGCAATTATAAAGGGCTGATTATTGACCTTCGCAATAACCCCGGTGGCTTGCTGGATCAGGCAATCGCTGTTTCTGACGCTTTTCTGGAAAAAGGCGAGATCGTCTCTACGCGAGGGCGGGATCCTAAGGATTCGCAGCGCTTCAATGCCACCGATGATGATATCGTCAGTGGCAAGCCTATTATTGTGATGATCAATGGTGGCTCAGCCAGTGCCTCGGAAATTGTGGCAGGTGCCCTTCAGGATCATCGCCGCGCAGTGATTATCGGAACGAAAAGCTTTGGCAAGGGATCTGTTCAGACAATTGTGCCTTTGCAGGGTAATGGGGCCATGCGGATGACCACAGCGCGCTATTACACGCCTTCCGGCATCTCCATTCAGGCAAAAGGTATTGAACCGGATATCGAGGTCCAGCAGGCCAAGCTTGAACTTCTGGAAGGAAGCTCTCGCCGATCTGAAGCTGATCTTAGAAACCATCTTAAAAATGGAAATGCAGCAGAAGAGAAATCCGGCAAGGAAAAAAGCCAGGCAGCTCCTGAAATTGAAGATTATCAGCTTCTTCGGGCAAAAGATCTGTTGAAAGGTGTCTCACTCTTTGCGAAAAAGGTTGTTAATTAAAAAACCTCTTTCAACATGGTGAGTGAGCCTTGAAACAGTCAGGCAAAAAGACGTTAAAAAAACCGACATCCCAATCCGGGGTGTCGGTTTTATTTGTTCTCTATGCTCTCCTCCTTCTGGGTGTCGCAGGATTAGCGGGCTGGCTTTACTGGCAGGGTATGAGCCTGTCCAAGGAAAATGATACGGTCATAACCGCCGAGATCCTGTCACCAACAGATACCCCTGAGACTGTAAAAGAGACCCCCCCTTCTTCTGCTGAAGAGAAAAAAGCCCCCTCTCAGAAGGCAAAACCTGAAGAGACTTTACCAGCCTCAACCGAAGAAAAATCTTCAGAAAAGACCAATTCAGAAGTCACAGAGAATGTTCAGGATCAGAAAACTGCCGAGAAGCCTGTAAAAGTCACTGACAAGGCTCCTGATGAGCCTTCGCTGAAAGAGAAAGAGAACGGCAGCAAAGAAGAGGAAGAAGAACAGAAGGAAACACCCGCCTCAAGAAACGAAGACAATCCCGAAAAACAAATAACTGAAAATCCTGTACCTGTAGAGGCGGCTGAACCCAAAGAGAAGGAAGTGGATAGCCCCCCATCGGAACAGACACTCTCCACCGGAGGCGCCAAGGAAGAGCCTTTAAAAGCTTCTGAAAAGGAAAGCAAAGCGCTTGCGAATGAGGAAAGTCCCGCTAAGGAAGTAGTGAAGGAAACAGGGAAAAAAGAGACTGCTGAAAAACCCGCAGCAACGGAAAAGCCTGTTCCAACTGAAAAACCTGAAGAAGAAGAACAGACACCGACATTTACGCTTAACCGGCAGGAAAGCAAACCGGACGCGCCGCTTCCTGCCGTGCCGGATCCTGCCCTCACCCGTAAATCGGATTACGGGCTTCTTCCGGTTATTGGCCCGGACGGTCGCCTTCCCTGGCGCGTTTATCGCAAGCCTTTTGAAGATCCATTGGATCGGCCCCGCATTGCCATTGTTATCAGCGAAATGGGATTTAGCAAAACCGCAACACGCTCAGCCATTCAAAACCTTCCAGGTGCAGTGACACTATCCTTCAATCCCTATAGCCGGGATTTACAAAGCTGGGTGGAGCAAGCCCGCGCTGCCGGGCATGAAGTCCTTCTGCAACTCCCCATGGAGCCATTTGGTTATCCGCAAAATGATCCGGGGGATCACAGTCTGCTGACATCGCTTACAGACAAGGACAATCTGAAGCGGCTGGACTGGATGCTGGGCCGTTTTACCGGCTATTCAGGAGTAACCAATCAGATGGGCTCCAAATTCACAGCTTCCCCTGATGACATCAGACCGGTCCTTGATGTGATCAAGTCACGGGGGCTTCTCTTCCTGGATGGCCGTACGTCTTCAAAAAGTGTCGCCGGGCCACTTTCTGCGGAAATCGGCATTCCGGTCGCCATCAATAACCGCTTCCTGGATCACAAGGCCAATCGGGCGACTATCGATGCGCGCCTGCAGGATCTGGAACGTATCGCCCGCTATACCGGTACTGCTGTGGGCATCGGTTATCCCTATCCGGTTACGCTGGAGCGGATCAGCAACTGGTCAAAAACTCTGGCGAGAAAAGGCTTCGTCCTGGTACCTGTTTCCGCCGCTGTAAACCGACAGGAAATTCAATGACAGTCTCTCCAGATGATCTGCCCTACCGCCCTTGCGCCGGTATTATGCTGATTAACGACGCAAACAAGGTCTTCGTTGGCAAACGGATCGATATGCCCTCCGAACATTGGCAGATGCCGCAAGGAGGTATTGACGATGGTGAAGACGCAGAGACAGCCGCGAAACGGGAGCTTCTGGAAGAAATCGGAACAGATAAGGCCGAGCTTCTTGCAAAGACTGATGACTGGCTGACCTATGATCTTCCGGACGAGCTTCTTGGCAAAGTCTGGAAAGGCAAATATCGGGGTCAAAAACAGAAATGGTTCCTCTTTCGTTTTACTGGTGCTGATTCGGACATCAATATTGAGACGGAACACCCGGAATTCTGCGACTGGAAGTGGACTAAGGCAGAAACACTGACCAAAGAGATCGTTCCTTTCAAAAAAGACATCTACAAAAAAATAGTAAGCGCTTTTTCTCAATTTTTAGGTTGAAAAGATCGATTCGCCCATCGCGGAAGTTAAGGATTTCTGCGCTCGTTTATGGTTAACGCACCACCTACTATATCTTGTATGCAGGTCAACTTGAATCACTAAATAAATTTAAGTTGTTGTTTTTACACGCCGATTGAGCATATAATTTTAACCATACATTAATGCTTTTTGGACAAAGCAGAGAGTATATTCCGTGGGGGACGTAAGGCTAAAAGCCTGTAAGTGTATGATGTTTCGGCTCCGAACTGAACGCTACCTAAGATAAGAGAGAACTCGGATAGGCCCCGTAAAATTAATGCCAATGTACAACATTCGGCTGATTAGTGAGAGTAGAAGTAAGATGAAACATTACGAAGAACT
>JAKSCD010000062.1 GCA_022360775.1 Sneathiellales bacterium
ATGTTGCAGGTGGAATTCAGTAAGGTCATCCAGCAGATCACCGATGAAACCGGAAAAGAACTGTCTTCTTCCTATATTTATGAAGTGTTTGAAAAAGAATATCTGGAGGCAAAAGGCCAGATCGAGTTTGTCAATCACCAGACAACTGTGGATGCCCATGCATCAGAACGTCGTATTTTAAGCGCCACCATCAAGGAAAATGGTGTGGAGAAAACCATTGAAGGCTCTGGCACTGGTCCTATTGACGCCTATATGGAGGCCTTGAAAGAGAATTTCGGTATTGACCTTGCCGTCAATGATTATCGCGAACACACCACCGGATTTGGTGCCGATGCTGTGGCTGTAGCCTATGTGGAAATGCGCGGTGCAAATGGACAGCCGGTCTTTGGCGTTGGCCGTCACGCCAATATTGTAACAGCGTCCTTAAAAGCCCTGACAAGTGCGGTTAATCGCGCCGCGAAATAACCGCTGCAAATCGCTTCGAAATCAGCCCGGTATACCACCGGGCTTTTTTCATTCCGCTGCGATAACCTCCAGCTCCACGAGCCAGTCACCGGAAAGTGTCTCGACGACAATAGCAGTTGTCGGAACCGTGCGACCTTTCAAAGCCGTGACCCGGGCGTCCTGGTTTGCTTTTGCATAGGATGCATCTCGCAAATAGCTTGTTATGCGAATAATATTATCCACATTCATTTGTGCAGCCCGCAAAATCGCCGAAATATTTGACCAGATAAGATCAAGTTGCCTGTTCAGGTCCTTGCCGGCTGCGCCATCCTGCTCGAGGCCCATTGTGCCGCTGATATATAGTGTCCTTTTTGCTTCTATCACCTCAATTGCATGTGCATAGTCGGCCGTTGGTGGATAAATTCCTGTTTCGGGATTGATAATGTTTGTCTTCATTCTGAATATCCTTTCGCTTATTGTTTATTATTCAAAATAATTTCTTGTGAAAGGGAGATCGTTCTGAATGAATTCAAAAACAGAAGATGTTCAGGAAAGGGCAATTGCGGACTATAGTCTGGACGGTTTTGACAGAAAAATATTAGGTGCGCTTGTCGCTGATGCACGGCAAAGCTATGCAGAAATAGGCAAGCAGGTGAATCTGTCTGCGCCAGCAATACATGAACGGGTGAAACGCATGAAAGCGGCTGGTGTCATTTCCAGGATGTCTGCAATCCTGGATGGGGGAGCCGTTGGAAAGCCCTTTCTTGCTTTCGTTCATGTTGATGCAGATGGATGGGGAAAAAGCCAGAGAATGATGGAACTCAGGGCCTATCCTGAAGTTGAGGAAATTCATTCCGTGGCGGGAGATACATGTGTCATCCTGAAAGTAAGGACAGAAAATGCACATGCGCTGGAGCAGTTCCTCTCCCAGCTTTATATTCTTCCAGGTGTGAGAGGGACCAAAAGCTTTGTTGTTTTATCAACCTATATGGAACGAACTGTACAGGCTGATGTGACAGTCAATTGGCCGTCGGTTCCTCTTCCGCCAGAATGATCACCCAGGTTATCATTTCATTGTTGAGACCGTTTTTCCCTTGAAAATC
>JAKSCD010000578.1 GCA_022360775.1 Sneathiellales bacterium
ATTGTTGCCAATCTGACAGATGCACCTGTCCCGGAACGGGTTCATGATGTCACCAGGATGCTGGCCATGGCTGTGCTGCCCGCCGCCCTTTTCGGTCTGGGAGGTGCGCTTAATCAGTATAAATTGCGGGAAAGCTGGGAGCAGGCACTGGTCTCTTCCCTGATCAAGCTAATCCTGCACCCTCTTCTCGCTCTGATCCTCAGTCACTGGGTTTTCGGTCTCAGCTGGGAACTGACGCGGGTCGCCGTTATTACCGCCGCGATGCCTTCAGGCCTCAATGTTTACATTTTTGCAACTTTCTATAACCGATCTACCGATATTGCCGCGAACACGGTCCTGCAGAGCACCGTCCTCGGGGTGATTACGATTTCCGGCTGGCTATTGATTCTGGGATACCTGGCGCCCTGAGACCTGTATTTCAGGCAGCCCGATATTCAGATTTGCTTTTCGGAGGTAATCTCGGGTATGTGTCTGGGAACGACCCCTGATCATAAGAACCCGGACAATATCGATGACGACCGAACTGATAATCCAACGCCCTGATGACCTGCATTTGCACTTGCGGGATGGGGATATGCTCAAGGTGGTCACACCTCATACCAGTGCGGATTTTGGAAGAGCGATTGTCATGCCCAACCTCATCCCGCCAGTGGTGACCACGGATCAGGCGCGGGCCTACCGGGACCGTATTCTGGCCTCAGTACCTTCAGATCATCCCTTCGAGCCACTGATGACAGTTTACCTGACAGAAGGAACCGATCCAGAGGATCTGGCGACAGGAACGCGCGAAGGATTGATCCGCGGCGTAAAGCTTTATCCAGCCGGTGCGACGACAAATTCGGATTCCGGTGTTCGGGATGTGAATAATGTGCTTCCGGTGCTTGAAAAAATGGCAGAGATTGGACTGCCGCTTCTTATTCACGGCGAAGTAACCTCACCGGAGATTGATATCTTCGATCGGGAAAGAGTTTTTATTGAGACGATCCTGGCGCCTCTCCAACAGAAAATCCCGGATCTCAAAATCGTACTGGAACATATCACCACGAAGGATGGTGTTGATTTTGTGAAATCATGCGCTGACAATGTGGCAGCAACCATTACAACCCACCATCTGATCATCAATCGCAACCACATTCTGGTGGGAGGGATCCGCCCCCATTATTATTGTTTGCCTGTTGCCAAGCGAGAAGAACACCGCCTTGCTCTCAGGAGCGCTGCAATTTCAGGGGATAAACGCTTCTTTTTAGGAACAGATTCTGCACCGCATACAACAGGATCCAAGGAAAGTTCCTGCGGTTGTGCGGGCATCTATTCCTCCATCAATACTCTCAGTTGTCTTGCTCATGTCTTTGAAGAGGAGGAGGCACTTGAAAAGCTTGAAGGATTTGCATCACTGCATGGCGCCGCTTTTTATGGTCTGTCTCTCAATCCACAGAAAACCAAATTGGTAAAACAACAGAACCCTGTTGATTATCCTGAAACAATTGCCATTGGAGAAGAAACAATCACGGTATTTGATCCTGGTTTTCCCCTTTACTGGGACGTCAAGAATCTACCCGCGTAAAGCCATCAAAAATAAGTCTGAAGCATAAAAAGGGACGTGAAACCGAGGATCATTGTCAGAATGACATGATTGCTGAGGATCGCGACAATGACGGCGATTGCAGAAGCAAACCAGATGAAAGAACTGGCTGCCGAGAGAGATGTCGCAATCAGGGCGACCAGGAGACATCCCGGAAGCGCGTCCAGGGCTTTTTTTAAGTGTGGATACTCGGTTATCTTCTGCCCGGCAAATAATCCGATTACTCTTACAGAAAAGGTGCTTGCCGCAAGGAGAATGATAAGAAGCCATTCTGCTGATGTCATGATACTGACGTCCGTTTTTGAAGAAAGAGGGAGACTGAAATTCCGAAAACGCTTCCTGCCAGGATAGAAAAGGCGCTATTTCCCGTAAGTTTCACAAGCAGGAGGGTCACTATGAAAGTGGATCCCCAGGAAAGCGTATCCATATGCCCGCGCCAGAGGGCTCGGGCCATGGCAATGAAGGCTGCGGTAAACGCAAAACCAAGACCAAAGCGTGCAAGATCCGGGACTGTTGTTCCAAAAACAGCACCTGCGGTAGTGGACAGGGTCCATGTTGAAATCATGACCAGCCCTGATCCCAAAAGAAAAGGCACCCCTATGGATGGATCCTTTGCCCTTTTGGCAAATGTAAGCGCCCAGTTTTCGTCGCCGGTAAGATGAACGGCAATCAATTTATGAAAAAGCGGGCGATCCTTGAGAAGCGGACCCAACGACGCGGCTATCCCAAGATATCGAAGATTAAGCGCAACACCTGCGAGCGCTGCACCGATTAACAGCTCGTCACTTGCAAATCGTTCAACCGCGACAATCTGCGAAGATCCCGCGTGAACCAGACTGCTCATCAGGGTAACAGCCCACCAGGGAAATCCCGTCTGTGCTGCCAGTATACCGAAGGCAAAACCGTAAAGAGCGGCGCCTATGGCAAGCGGGAGGATACTTAACATTCCATCTTTCATACAGGAAAGATATCAGGCAGAGATGCTGTTATGATATCAATTGGAGAATATTTCTGATCGAATGAGATCAATTTTAACCGTTATTGAGGTTTTGAGATTATGGATGTGGCTGATAGAAAAATTCTTGACCTTTTACAAAGAGATGCGAAAACGCCGATCGCGACCCTTTCAGAAGAAGCTGGAGCTTCCACGGCATCCGTGCAGAGGCGGTTAAAAAAAATGCGCGAAGACGGGACAATTGTTTCGGAGAATACTGTTATTGATCAGGAAAAGGCCGGGTTTGATGTAACAGCTGTGATTTCTGTTGATCTGGAACGGGATCGGATAGATGAAATAGACGCTTTCAAAAGGCGTGCAAGGAAAGATCCGCAGGTTCAGCATTGTTACTGCGTCGCTGGAGATTGTGATTTTGTCCTGGTGGTGATCGCCAGAAGTATCAAGGATTACGAAGCGTTTACCCATCGTTTCTTTTTCCAGGACAAAAGCGTTCGCCGGTTTAGGACTTCGGTTGTGGTTTCCCGCGAAAAGACAAGCAGTTTTGTCCCCTTGCTGGACGAGACCTAATCCAGCCTGACCCTTCCCCGTGTCTTTTTGGTTTGGCTGCGCTGGCTTTTCTTTTCCAGGCGCTTTTGTTTGGAGGCGTAGGTGGGTTTCGTCGGGCGGCGCTTTTTAGGAACAAGCGTTGCCCTGCGGATTAACTCGCAGAGCCTCTCCCGCGCGGCAACCCGGTTGCGATCCTGGGAACGGAACTCGCTGGCTGTCAGAACCAGCACACCGTCCTTGGTCATTTTCTGGCCCGCTATTTTGACGAGACGGTGATAAACCGGTCTTGGCAGGTTCGGGCTGCCCTTGGCATCAAAGCGCAGCTGAACCGCTGTTTCGACCTTGTTCACATTCTGTCCGCCCGGGCCGGAAGCACGGATAAAACTCTCTTCAAGTTCATCTTCATGCAGAATGATATGTGCGGTTATCTCGATCACTTTAAAGTCTTTGGTTTGGGCAAATTTATTTTCTTCGGATTATCAGAAACATTTTCTGAACCGGATTCTAAAGGCGCATCATTTTCTCTGAGAGATTGATATCGCTTTTCAAGTCTGGTTTTTTCGGCTTTCCAGCGTTCGGACAATCTGTTGAGGGTGGCTTCATAATTTTCAGGAATTCTCCGGAAAAGAGGTGATTTAGATTGGTATATAAAAGGATAAATGAACTGAGAGTCATTTTCTTTCAGAAAAACCTCGCAGAAGTTTTTTATGTCTTCGGATCGTGGTGGGGTCAGGTTCTCAAGCTTGTGAAGCGATTTCGTGAGCTCATCATTTTCCGACAATAGATCTATCCAGAAAACCGGATAAGGCTTTCCCCCTAAAACACCTTTCAAGGATTGCATATTTTCGAAATGAATTTGTAATCCCGTTTCGGTTCCAAAGAATTCTCTATAATACTCCCCCGGAATATTGTTTTGTGCAGATGAAATTAAAAGTGCCGTTTCAAGAGATGTTATAAATTTTTGAGGTGTGGCAAGTTCTGCCAGGCGAAAACCGGTATCAATCGCAGGACCTATATAGTCCTTTACCAGATCCGCCTGCGGGGAAGTGTTCTCATTTTCGTACCAGGCTTCCAAAAGTTTAAAATGATAGAATTTGGGATCTTCATCCGGATATTTTTCTGACTGGTTTTTGATTTCCCTGCTTATAACAATTTCAGCATTATCCACAGGGAAATCTGCTACCCAGGCACAGCCTTTGATATCCAGTTCCGGGTTTCTGATCTTGAGCTGTTTTCTGTAAATATGAAGTGTTTTTACCCAGGCCATCAATACATAGATGACATCCTCGGGCTCATTGAGACAGAAGGAATAGATGAGTTCGTCACCTACCCCTTTCCAAAGAGAGGGGGCGTTGGGAATTTCCCTGTCAGAAATGGTTCCGCATAATTCAACAGCTTCTTTCCAGACCTGCTGAAAAGTATCTTCGATCATTCTGTAAAATTTGGCAATTTCAGGAAACCAGAATGCTCCAAACTCAGCAAAGTTCTTATTTTCAGGTGATTCTAAAGGGTATTTCTTTCGCTGCTTGAAAGAAGTCGAACCGACTAGATCGACACTGAAAAATAGACGGAGTCTTGGTTGCAAGAACTTTGGCCAATCGGCCCCTGGTTCCTTCATTCGATTATCAAACCCATGGTTTCGGCTCTGATTTCTGCAGCTTTGGCTGAAACACCAAAATAGTCGGCAATGCTGATCAGATCGCCGTTGCATTCTTTATAATGCTGTTTGAATTTTTCTTCCGGCATCAAAAAGGCTGCTGCAAACCAGTTTGCTTCCCACTCAACACGAGAGCTTCCATATCTTTGAGCAAACATTATTTTGGAATTAGGTATCGTCTTACCATCCGCGCGTGGATAAAGGTAATGCAGGACATAATGCCCAATTTCATGAGCTATCGTGAATCGATCACGGTGTTTGCTGGAGGAGGTGGGCAGAAAGATTTCAAAATAACCTTCATCATAAACATAGATTGACGCGATCTCTTCGTCGGCGGCGGCCCAGAAATCTTTGACTTTAAGGCGCCCTCCCAGCTTTTTGAGAGCTATATCCAGTTTATCCCCGGGGTTAAAATCAAGTTGGTTGGCAATATCTTCAGCGAGCTCGAATACTGCGTGTTTGGTCAGATTACATGGTTGTGCCTCATAAAGATCACTATCCATTATAAATTCCTTCCAAGAATCAACGTGACCGCAAGCGCGATCATCATATGATATATAACACGCGAAGCGCGAATAATGAAGTGATGAGCTTCACATTGAAGGCTGGCCTACAACATGGCCGCCAGAACCCGGTCAGGCGGAGTATGTCCATCAATAAAGGTTTTGATATTGATCAGGACCTTTTCGCCCATATCAATACGGCCTTCAATGGTTGCTGATCCCATATGAGGAAGCAGCACCACATTATCAAGCTCCAGTAGCTTCGGATTGACAGCAGGCTCATGCTCGAACACATCAAGGCCGGCTCCTGCAATGTCGCCAGCGCGTAGCATGCGGGTCAGTGCATTTTCATCCAATACTTCACCGCGAGAAGTATTGACGATATAGGCATGCTTTTGCAGCAACTTGAGGCGGCGTGAATTCAGAAGGTGGAAGGTCCCTGGCGTATGCGGACAGTTGACGGAGACGATATCCATGCGGGCCAGCATCTGATCCAGGCTTTCCCAATAGGTTGCTTCCAGTTCTTCTTCGATATAGTCGGGAAGTTTGTTGCGATTGTGATAATGAATTGAAAGACCAAAAGCTTTGGCTCGCCGGGCAACTGCCTGGCCAATGCGGCCCATGCCGACTATGCCGAGCCGCTTGCCCCAAATCCGGTGACCCAGCATGCTGGTTGGCGACCAGCCGGTCCATTCACCGCTTCGCATCAGGCGTTCGCCTTCTGTCAGGCGACGTGGGACAGACATGATCAGCGCCATGGTCATATCCGCAGTATCCTCGGTCAAAACACCCGGGGTGTTGGTTACAGTAATGTTTCGCTGACGGGCTGTGGCAAGGTCAATATGGTCAACGCCGGTTCCAAAGCTTGCGATTAGCTTCAGATTGGGGTTTGACTGTGAAAGCACCCCTAAATCAATTTTGTCGGTCACGGTCGGCACCAGAACATCAGCGACCCGAACGGCTTCCACCAGTTCGGCCTGTGACATGGGTTTGTCTTCATGGTTGAGACGTGTGTCAAAGAGCTCCATCATACGGGTTTCGATCGCTTCAGGAAGTTTGCGTGTAACGACTACAACTGGTTTTTTCTTAGACATACGGTGCCTCTCTGGTCCCGGTTCTCGTTCTTTATGACCTTCTGTTTTCTAACAGATCAGATTTCATCACACAATTGTGCCTTGCAGCTCAGGATAACTTTTTTGCGTTCTTGACCCTGACCAAGCAAGCACGGCATAAAGAGAAAGAGATTAATTTCATCCATGAGAAGCTATTCATGCACCGTTTCAATCGTGCGACAGTTATTCCTTTTTTTCTGATCATAACTCTTCTGATGCCGTCCATAGCGGCCGCACAGACAGGATTACCGGTTCCGCGATTTGCATCCCTTGCTTCCAGTGAAGTCAATGTGCGGGTGGGACCCGGAAAACGCTACCCCATTTCATGGACCTATGTTCGTGCCGGTTGGCCTGTAGAGATCATTGCAGAATATGATCACTGGCGCCAAATCCGCGATATCGCGGGAGATACCGGCTGGGTTCATAAAAGTCTGCTTTCCGGCAGGCGTATGATTGTTGTCACTGGCGATCGTCACCCGGTATATGAAGACGCGGACGAGGACAGCGTCGTTGTTCTTCTGGCAGAGCCAGGGGTGCAGGGGCGGTTGTTGGAATGTGATGGTGCCTGGTGCCAGGTGGAGATAGCGGGCAATAAAGGCTGGCTCAGGGCACGTCAATTCTATGGGGTCTATGAAAATGAAAAGATCCGTTAGGAATTACAGATCGCCGGCGAGTGATATCCGGTTTGCCTCACTTAATTTTGCCATATGACCATATTCGTCATGTTCAATAGCAAGCAGGATCTCTGCGCCCTCGGATTGCAGGGCGGAGACTTGATTGTTGCTTAATGGAAAATGCAGGAAATGGATCGCGGAGGTTTTCCCATCTGGAGTGGTTCGTTCCACATCATCTTCCGGGACAGCCCTTGATTTTTCTCCATTTATCGAAATACAGATCCGGTCTTCGATAAATCCGAGTTTGCGCAAGGTATAATCCCGGCGTACCGGATCATCGATTTCGATCATGAATGTTGCAACCAGTTCATTTCCTTTTGGAATTAATGGGTTATAGGCAGCGATTTCATCGATTATCTGCTCTTCCCCTCCTCTTTCGATATAGAGCATTTCGTGGATCTGTGACCACATGGTGTCGTAATTTTCAAAATAGAAAGTTGCATATGGCCCGACAGGGATCCGGCGGTCTTTTTTTATGGCAATCAGTTTTTGCTTCTTTTCTTTTCGGATTTCCGAATAGGCTGGGATATCAAGGATATCGCCCCGGGTAATCTCTCTTTTAACAGTCATTTCCTGGTCCGTTAATCCGTTAATCCATAAGCCTTGGCAAGAAGTTCAATCGGGTGCCCTGCCTGTTTTTCTTTTACTGCTTGTGCATCCTGTATTTCAATGCCCTGAAGAAGATGTTCAGCCGCCAGCGGACATTCTGATGCAATATAGGGGGCACCGGATTTAAGGGCGTTTTTAGCGGCCGTCTTTCCGACCTTGAGAGCCGTTTCAAAATTATCCTTCATCACCCCCCAGGATCCCCCGTGACCAGAGCAACGCTCGACGATTGCAACGCGGGTTTTAGGAATAAGGCGGAGCATTTCTGCGCCTTTGGCACCCATATTCTGTGCCCGGGCATGGCAGGATAAATGCATGGAAACAGGGCCTTCAAGGGGGGTGAGGCCATCTGCAATCCCTTCCTTCTTGGCAATATCGACGACATATTCCGATATATCAAAAGTAGCCTTGGAAAGCAGTTTCAGGTCCTCATTTTCCGGGACGATGAGAGGCCATTCAAATTTCAGCATGAGCGCGCAGGAAGAGACAAGTGCAAGGATATCATATCCGTTTTCAATCCATCCTCGCAGCTCCTTGGCGACGATTGCTGCATTTTGGGCGACACCAGCAAGATCGCCCTGTTCAAGAAGGGGCATGCCACAACATCCAGGATAGACAATCTCGGTTTCAACGCCATTATGGGCAAGAACCTGCCGTGTCGCCTGACCAATCGCAGGGTTGTTGTAATTTCCAAAACAGGTTGCATAAATTGCGACCTTGCGGCCAAAGGCCGGGGCAGTTTTATTCACGGTGACAGCAGTTTGCCGAGAGTGTTCTACAAGGGTTTTGGAGTGATATTTGGGAAGAGCGGCCTCCTGGTGGATATCCAGAATTTTTTCCATCATACCGCGGGTAGCTTTGTTTTCCCGCTTGCTGGCCCAGTTGGCAAGTCCAGCGATGGGTTTTGCAAGTTTGCCGTTACGATCGGTTTTGGAAAGCTCGCGTGCGACAAATTTATCCTGCCCCTTTTTCTTTTCGACCGCGCGATAGCGCAGCATCAGATGCGGAAAGTCGAGATCAAAATTATGAGGAGGGACATAGGGACATTTGGTCATGAAACACATGTCGCAGAGAGTACAGGCGTCTACTACGGATTTAAAATCGGCTGAACTGACAGAATCCAGCTCCTCCGTATCGGAATCATCAATAAGATCAAACAGGCGAGGAAAGGAATCGCATAAATTAAAGCAGCGCCGACATCCGTGACAAATATCAAAGACACGTCTTAACTCTTTATCGAGAAGTTCCTCGTCATAGAAATCCGGGTTGTTCCAGTCGATCGGGTGCCGTATCGGCGCATCAAGGCTGCCTTCGCGCATGAAATATCCTGTTCATTGAGGGGGAGGGACGACCTTTCAGCCGTCCGCCAAATTCAGGACGCGCAAGCGCTAGTCCATATCATCTAAGGCTTTCTGGAAGCGTCCGGCATGGCTTTTTTCCGCCTTTGCCAGGGTTTCAAACCAGTCTGCGATTTCGTCATGTCCTTCTTCGCGGGCTGTTTTCGCCATGCCTGGATACATGTCGGTATATTCATGGGTTTCACCAGCAATAGCGGCTTTCAGATTATTCTCGGTATTCCCGATCGGCAGGCCTGTCGCCGGATCTCCAACATCTTCAAGATATTCAAGATGACCATGCGCATGGCCGGTTTCTCCTTCGGCGGTTGATCGGAAGACGGCAGCAACATCATTATACCCTTCAATATCCGCTTTCTGTGCGAAATAGAGGTAACGGCGATTGGCCTGGGATTCGCCTGCAAAGGCGTCTTTAAGATTTTGTTCTGTTTTACTTCCCTGTAAAGACATCAATAAACCTCCTGAATAGGGTTTTGCGTGCTTTGTATTATAAGAAATATCTAAATTATAAAAGCGCGGAGGAGGCGTGTCAATATTTTAGAAGAATTCTAAAATATAAATTTAATCCCAATTTTTCAAAAGGTTGTGCGGTCTAGTTCGAAGTCACACGGACAATGACATCTATACTGGCGATATTTGTGCCTTCAGGAAGGTCCGGCAGGTTACTCACTTCAAGTTTTGAGGAATGGATATCTTCCAGCATGCCTTTATCTTCATGGAAGAAATGATGATGCGGGTCCATATTTGTATCGAAATAGGATTTTGTCGAATCGACAACAACCTCGCGCAATAAACCCGCCGCAGTAAACTGGTGAAGATTGTTGTAGATTGTCGCAAGCGAGATCCTGACACCGGCTTCCAGGGCTTCCCCATGCAGGATTTCTGCCGTGATATGCCTGTTTCCATCCGCAAAAAGGAGCTCCGCCAGTGCAATACGTTGCTTGGTTGGTCGAAGATCTGCCTTGCGGATCTTGTTTTCCAGATTGGCTTTAAGGCCGCTCTCTTTTTGATCAACTGTCATAGCAACACCAATCCCTACTCGCTCACATCTTTGATTACTCGCTTCCTTATATAGGGTATTCTCTGGAATAATTCAAATCAGCAAATAAGATATCAATGAATTGATCACTTGCCTGTCATGATCCTGTCGACCAGTTCCTTCACTGTCGGGATAAATCCGTTGCTGTAGAAAGGGTCTGTTGCGAAGCGATAGGCGCCATGCCCTGCAAACATCAGATTGTTTTCAATATTGCTTTTGGAATGGATCACATCTTGCAGTGTTTTCTGGATACAGAAGCTTCTGGGATCTGCCTTTCGGCCATTATTGCCCGTCTCGTTTTCAGCCCAGTTGGAGAAAGAGCATTGGGAAAGGCAACCCATGCAATCCACCTGGTCCTTGCGGATTTCCTTCATTTTCTCCGGCGTGACAAAAATCATGGTGTCGCTTGGTGTTTTCAGCATGGATGTATAACCCAGAGCTATCCACTTTTCAGCGCTTTCCTTGCCAGCAGCGGTCAGGTAAATATCCCGCTTTCTTGGACCCATGCTGAAGGCAACAGTATGATCATCAGTTGGATCATTGAAAAACGTAACCTGTCGCTCAGACCGACCCTGTAATTCCTTGATGAAATCATTGCGAACGGCTGAGGAATAGAAACCGGTCGGGCTGAATTTGTTGAGAAAAACATCGCCTTTCTGAAGCGTCAGCAGTTTTTCTTTCCAGGCATCGGAAATCGGGCTCTCTTTAGTCAGCAGCGGGCGTGTCCCGAACTGGAAGCTGATCGGTCCGATTTCCGGATTGTCCAGCCAGTGTTCCCAGTCTTCAATATGCCAGACACCGCCTGCCATGATAATCGGTACATTGTTCAACCCGATTTTGTTCATGAGTGCCCGCAAGGAGGCCACGCGCGGATAAGGATCTTCCGGATTGGTTGGGCTTTCTGAGTTGCTGAGGCCGTTATGGCCCCCTGCAAGCCAGGGATCCTCATAGACAACCCCGCCCAGCCAGTCAGCGAATTTGTGATAAGCCCGCCGCCACAGGGCATTAAACGCCCGGGCAGAGGAAATAATCGGATAATAATGGACTTTGTAATCGGCCGCGATCTGGGCGACCCGGTAAGGCATGCCTGCCCCGC
>JAKSCD010000061.1 GCA_022360775.1 Sneathiellales bacterium
CAATTCCTGGGCTCTGGCTGCCTTGCCCTTATTCATCTGGATGGGGGAGATCCTTTTCAGGTCCCGGTTATCCGAGGATATGTTTACAGGTCTTTCTCCGTGGATGAATAAACTTCCAGGAAAACTGCTTCATGTGAATATCATTGGTTGCGGTATATTTGCAGCGGTTTCCGGATCTTCTGCTGCGACAGCAGCGACAATCGGTAAACTCTCGATCCCCGAGCTTTCCAAGCGTCAATATCCTGAAAAACTGGTTATTGGAACTTTGGCGGGATCCGCGACCCTGGGTCTTCTTATACCGCCCTCCATTATTCTGATTGTTTATGGCGTTGCAACGGAACAGTCCATTGCCCGGCTTTTCGTGGCGGGTGTGGTCCCCGGCATTATGCTGGTGATCCTGTTCGCCGGTTTTGTCGGCGTCTGGTCTCTTCTCAATCGGGACAAACTTCCCGAGGAAACAGCACAATATACCTTTCTTGAAAAGATCAAGGCCTCCCAGAGCCTGATCCCGGTTGTTCTGCTTATCGTTGGGGTGATGGGATCGATCTATAGCGGTATCGCCTCACCAACAGATGCAGCGGCCGTGGGTGTTGTGCTCGCTTTACTCCTGTCCCTGCATAGCGGGTCCCTGAACCGGCAAACCTTCAAGGAAGGACTGATGGGGGCGACCAAGACCTCCTGCATGATTGCCTTTATCCTGACCGGGGCCGCTTTTCTTACTGTGGCCATGGCCTTTACCGGTATTCCCAAATTACTGGCGGAATGGATCGGATCGATGGATCTTTCGATCTATCAACTGTTATTCGCCCTGACTATATTCTTTGTTATTCTTGGGTGTTTCCTCGATGGTATTTCCGTTGTTGTTCTGACCACATCGGTCATTATGCCAATGGTAGAGCAGGCCGGGATCGATCCTTTATGGTTTGGCATCTATATTGTTGTTGTGGTCGAGATGTCCCAGATTACCCCTCCGGTCGGCTTTAATCTGTTTGTCCTGCAATCCCTGACGGGCAGGAATATTCTCAATGTTGCTGTTGCAGCCTTGCCGTTCTTTCTTTTGATGTTTGTTGCGCTCGCGCTGATCGTCATGGTCCCGGAACTGGTGACTTTCCTGCCCAATAATATGTAGTGGATTGATTGTGCTGCCTGTCACTCCAGCGGGGAAAACTCCTCGCTGGAATTTGTCTGAAATTGGGTTACTGTAGGAATATTAATTTCGAAAAAAATAACAGACCGTCCGTCGGCGCAGGAATTTGATTATGACCAACGAAACAGTACCGCATATTGTCTCTTCCGAACATCTGGCTTCTGAACAGGGATGGCAGATGAGTGAACTGGAATATGGAATGGTTATGGCCTTCAATGCTTTCAATCGCTGGATGGTCAGATGCATGACCGCTGTTGGATATAGCGATTTTAACGGTCTGGATATTCTGGTTTTGCACAATGTCAATCACCGGGCTCGTGAAAAACGTCTGGTGGATGTGGCTTTCATGCTGAATGTTGAAGATTCCCACACCATCAATTACTCGCTGAAGAAGCTGATGAAGTCGGATCTGGTCAGTAGCGAGAAACGCGGTAAGGAAATGTTCTACAAGACCACAAAGCTTGGTGAAGAAGTTTGCGCCAAATATCGTGAAATTCGCGAAAAATGTCTTGTTGAATCAGCCAATTCCACTGATCGCAATTTTGAGGAAATCTCCAAATCAGCCACTGTTCTAAGAAGTATGTCCGGTCTCTATGACCAGGCGGCCCGCGCCGCCGCATCCATTTAAGGGAAATGTCTGAAACCGGGGAAGCATCCGGACGGACCAGACCCTGGCTGGTTACAGTCCTGTTTATCGCCATTTTCCTGTTGGCTCTTCTTTTACTGCGCGCACCGCTCGCGGGCTGGGGTGCCCGTGCAGTGCTGGAACAGGAAACAGGGCAGGCGGTTATGCTGCAGGTTACAAAGCTCAGCCTGACGGAAGCGACGATTGCTGATTTGCATATTGGCGAGGAATTTCATGCCAGCGATGTCTTCATCGGCTATTCACTCTCCGCGCTGTTAAAGGGGCATGTGGACTGGCTGACAATCAGTGATGCGTCCCTCAATGCTTCAAAACCTGATGAAGGACTGATTAAAAGGATCAGGGACATTGGCGGCGCAGACAACCCGTCGCCCGAAACCCCCGCTGTTCCAATTCCCGATATTCATCTCAATAATTTTCATATCCTTTACGCGGATCCCGAACGTCAGGGAAACGTGAAAATTACTGCCAGGCTGTCAAGCGACTATAGCCTCAAGGGAACCTTGCTTGCTGAAGGAAAAGTTGAGACAGAAGAAGGGGCCTTCGCTGCTGAAAATCTCGTTTTTGACTTCGATGGTAACCTTGAAGAGCCTAAAATCAATGCCAGTATTAAAAGCGGATTTATCAAAGACCAAAGTGAAACGCCGTCTTTTTCTCCCCTGGTTTTAAGGGGAGATATCAAGACAACGGAAAAAGACATCGGGTTTCATTTGAAAACAGGACTGGATGAAGAGCTTTCTCTTCTCAGGCTGGAGGGGAAATACGATCTTGATGCAAAAACAGGGACAGCAGTCTTTGATGTTCAGGATATTGCTTTTAAAAAAAATGGCTTTCAACCATCCAGCCTTTTACCGCTTGCCGAGAATATGCTTCCCGTTGAAGGCATCCTGTCGAGCCAAACTCAGATAAAGTGGGATAACCGGTCTCTGGAGTTCAGTTCGTCTATTGATATGGATGAATTCGAACTAATTGGCCGGGGATATATTCTGACCTCTTCTGAACTCTCCTCGGATTTCAAAGGGGCATATAATTTCAGGACAGGCGCACATTCAATTTCTCTTCTCAGCCATAACCAGAAGCTGGATATTCTGCAAGGCAATGAAGCCTTCACTATCGAGGGAATTGATCTGGATCTTGAACTCCGGGATCTTGCAACTGAATTAGACCTGAACACGATACGGGCAACTGTTGTTCATCGGTCGGCAAAACCGCTATTCGTCCCCTTGGTGATGCATATGGAAGGGAAAAGCAAAGGCTCAATCCTCTCCCTGAACGGGGTGATTAATGACAGAAACGACCTGCTCTCTCTTCCGTTTAACGCTGATGTGGATATTGCTGCGAGAGCGGCTGAATTTAGCGGCAAATTCACTCATAAGCCTTTTCAATATAAGGGCGTGCAGCCTCGCGATTTATCCTCCTTGCTTGCAGATCTTTCCGGAAAAATCTCAGGTGGTTTGACAGCGGACTTCAAAGGACACTGGCAGGAAGAGCAGGGGCTGCGCGTAGAAGAACTGACTATAGATCTGGAGAATATGGGCTATCGCGACAAGGATCTGAGACTGGGATCAGTTTTCATGACAGTTGAAGCCTTTGATATCCAGCCGGCAAAACCGATAGAGATTTCCCTGAACAAGATCACAGGCGGCGTTGCCTACCAAAAGGACAGTTTTGGAATAAAAGGCGAGAATATTTCGCTAAATCTCAATGAAGACTGGAAAAGCGGGAATGTGAGCTGGCAGCCACTGAGAATAAGACCCGCAAAAAAGTCAGCCTTCAAACAGCCGGTTTTCCTCACCGGAAAGACAGAGATAACCGAAAAATCGGTTACTTTTGAAATGACAGCAAATAATGATTTCCTCGGGCCTTTCCTCAGGATCAATGGAACGCATGATATCGGCAAATCCGAAGGTATTGCATATTTGAAGGGAGAAGAGATCACGTTCGAACCTGATGGCAATCAGCTGTCCGATTTTATTCATATGCAGGGGGAGAAGATTGAACTTGTCGGTGCGATAAAGGCTGCATCAACCATAAAATGGTCCAAAAGCGGTGTTAAAAGCAGTGCCATGATTGATGTTATGGATCTCGATATTGCAAGTGATACTGCCTCAGTTAAGGGATTGCGCGGACAGGTGAAAATTGACGAGCTTTTACCTCTGACAATAAAAGAAGGGCAAAGGATCGAAGCCGATGCCATTCAGACCGCAATTACGCTTGACGATCCCGAGATACTGTTTCGCATTAAAACTAAAAAAGGAAATCCGGTTCTCTATCTTGATCGTTTCTCTCTTCAGATGATCGGGGGCAAAGCAGATATTGAAAACGCAGTCATTGATACCGGAAGGGACACGAACAGGATCGATGTTAATCTGAAAAACCTGGATCTTGAAAAGCTCATGGCGCTTGGGGAGATCGAAGATGTCAGCGCATCGGGAACCCTGAACGGACGCCTGCCTATTCAATTTGAAAAAGATACTATTCTTATTGATACAGGATTTCTGGAAACCGCAGGCCCCGGCATCCTGCAACTGAAATCCGAAAGCGCGCGGCAGGCTCTTGCAGGCGGCGGAAAACAGACAAAACTGCTTTTTGATATTCTGGAGAATTTCCATTATTCGGAACTGGGAATTCAGGTGAAAAAGCTGGCGACCGGTGAAGATACGGTGACCCTGAAAACAAAGGGGGCGAACCCGGATGTAGAGAATAACCGGGCAGTAATCCTGAATATCAATATTGAAACCAATCTCGATAAATTGCTCAATACGCTTCTGGATGGCTATCTCTTGTCCGAACAGGCCCTGCGTGCTACGGTTCGGAAAAAACAGAACTGAGTGAAGGAAAATCCGTGGACCGACAAAACCTTACAGCATTTTCTGTTTCCGCATTGGGGCTTCTTTTGATGCTTCAGGCCTGCTCCCCCACAGTGAAAGTGGAGGCGCCGTCTGAACCGATTACTATTAATCTGAACATTAAGCTGGATGCAGAAGTTCGTCTTAAAATTGAAGAAGACGCTAAAGATGATATCGAGAATAATCCGGAGATTTTCTAACATGCCAGGAAGAAACGAAATGAAGAAAGTCAATCGTCGGGGAATTTTACGAACAGCCCTTGTAACCGGGTTTGTTCTGTCTGCAGCATTCATAACAATGCCATCTGCTTATGCTGATCAATTGAACGATCTTCGCCTTTCAGGTGCGGTTGGCGAAGCCTTTGATGGTTATGCACGGGCGCGAAAAGAAAGTGCCAAGGATTTCGTGAAATCGGTGAATAAACAACGTCGGTCCATTTATGTGAAACGGGCCAAGAAACAAGGTGTTTCTGCTGCGCAGGTCGGTCGGGTCTATGCAGGGCAGATCGCCAAAAAAGCACCGGCTGGCACCTGGTTCCTGCGAGAAGACGGGGAGTGGGAGCGGAAAAAGTAAGCCGCGAGCAATGTTCAGCAAAGCCCGCTTGAAAGCGGGCTTTTTTTTAATAAAGACATCAGCTGTAGCGGATATGGAAAATCTGCAACGGGGCGCTTATCTTAGCATCATAATCAGGAATAAGAGGCTGCCATGGCATTAACACCAATCCAGGATCTGTTTGAAATTGCATCTGAACGAAAAGGCGGTGCGGATGTCTTTAAAGAAACGCTGCCTGTGCCAGATACTGTTGATCAACTATTGGAGATACCGGATGACAGATGGCTGTCCTGCATGTCTAAATGCGTCTTTAATGCCGGTTTTAACTGGCGGGTTGTTGACAAGAAATGGCCGGATTTTGAGAAAATTTTCAGCGGCTTCGACATTCATAAACAGGCGATGATGTCTGATGAAGATCTGGATCGCTATCTGCAGGATGCAAGACTGATCCGCCACGCCAAGAAAATCACATCCATTGCCGAAAACGCCCGTTTTTGTGTGGAATTGAAAAAAGAGCATGGATCTGTAGCCAATGCGATAGGGCGCTGGGACCCGGAAGACTATATCGGTCTGTTGGACATGATCAAGAAGCGGGGCAGCCGACTTGGCGGGGCTACCGGTCAGTATTTCCTGCGCTTTATGGGGGTGGAAAGCTTTGTTCTGTCCCAGGATGTTGTGAAAGCACTGATCCGCGATGGCGTCGTTGAAAAGAACCCGACCTCAAAAAGGGATCTTAAAGCCGTGCAGGAAGCCTTCAATGAATGGCGAGAGCAGGGGCCTTATTCTCATTCGGAAATCAGCCGCATACTGGCCTGTTCAGTGGAATAAAAAAAGCGAGCGGGAGAACCGCTCGCTTCAGAAGTTTTGATGCTTTGGAAAACTTAGCTTCCGGTGCGAAGTTGCTCCAGGAAAGAGCCAACTTCATCCTTCAGGCTTGCAGATTGTTTGGTCAGGAGTTCTGCAACATCGCGGATTTCCTTGGCAACAGTTCCTGTTTCTGCAGCCGCTTCTGAAACCATGGCAATATTGCCGTTCACTTCCTGAGTGCTGGCAGAGGCCATTTCAACGCTTCTGGCAATTTCCTGCGTTGCTTCCGATTGCTCTTCCACTGCGGATTTAATCGCCGCTGCAATGGCATCCACACGATCAATGGTTTCGCCAATTCCTTCAATAGAGGTTGCGGCTGTTTCAGACGCATTTTGAATGGAATTGATCTGGTCACTGATCTGTTCGGTTGCTTTCGCGGTCTGGCTCGCCAGGTTCTTCACTTCCGCGGCCACAACAGCAAAGCCTTTACCGGCTTCACCGGCGCGGGCGGCTTCAATTGTCGCATTAAGGGCCAACAGATTGGTTTGTTCGGCAATATCTGTAATCAGATTAACAACCTCGCCAATGGCTTTTGCTGAAGTCACCAGTCCCTGAACAGCATCATGGCTGTCTTTGGTTGCAGAAACCGCACTGGCTGTCATGCTGGTGGATTCTTTAACCTGACGGGTGATTTCAGAAATGGAGGCTGACAGCTCTTCCGCAGCAGAGGCAACGGTCTGAACCTTGCCACTTGCCTGATCAGAAGCAGAGGCCACAGCAACAGATTTGGTATTTGTTTCATCTGCTGTATGAGACAGGGTATTGGCTGAGCTTAGCATCTGAGTTGCTGCTGATGAGACAGAAGAAACACCACTACCGAACCGTTCTTCAAACTCGGCCGTGATATTATTCATATATATCTGCTTTTCAGCTTCAATCTTCTCAGTCATTTCCCTTTCGTGTTTGGCTTTTTCTTCTGCCTCACGAAGCTGATGCTTCTCTTTTTCGATTTCAGCCTTCACGCGCTCTTTTTCAGCGGTTTTGGCAAGCCGTTTATTTTCAAGACCGGTTTCCTTGAAATGCTGAACAGCACGGGCCAAATCGCCGATCTCGTCTTTCAGATTCTGACCGGAAACGTGAACAGTAAGATCTCCATCAGCCAATTTGTTCATTGAACCGACCATAAGGGAAAGCGGCTTGACGATAGACCGAATAAGGAAGAAGGAAAGAATGCTTCCAGCAGCTAGTGAGATCACAAAAAGAGCGATCAAAAGGCTAAGTGCTGATTTCTCGTGGCTTTCAGCCGTGAGAAGAGCATGCTCGGTAAAGCGTTCGATTTCAAGCAAGAGAGCAGTCAGTTCTGCGTCAATCTTGTCTTCAAGCGCTTCGATTTTGTGAACAGTATCCTCAATATTGGTGGCGGTTCCAGTTTCGATCGCTTTTAGGAGCGTTTCAGCCTGTTGTTCAAACTGGGCATGTTCCACTTCAATCTGTTTCAGACCCTTGTAGATTTTTTCAAATTCAATACGTTCCGGAGATCCTTCAGGACTGTTTTTTGCAGCTGTATTAACCAGTTCTTCTACTTCCAGGATTTCCTTATCCACCTTCTTGCCAAGGGCAATGAACTGCTTTTCGATCTTCACGAAACGCTCTTTTGCTTCCGGATGTTCTTTCATCTCGTAAGCTGTCGCGATAGACCGCTCGAACAGGACAGCCTGTTCCAGCTGATGGATGGTTATCTGCGTCAAGGCAGAGGTAACCGGCATATCTTTTTCTGCTACATTTTCAATTTCACCGCCAATCTGGAACATCGACACGATGCCAGTTGTCGCAGTTGCTACAATTAAAAAGAGCAGGGCGCCCGCTAGCACATAAATGCGGCCCGCAATCTTTAGGTTTTTAAACATCAATGTATCCGCCCTTATTAAAATGGCACAAAGTGAAACAAATTCATGACAAAAAGAGATAAATCCAAAAACTAAACAGACTCTTAACACACTGAATTACATGTGTTTTTTTGGTTTAGAAATAGGACCTAATCTCCCATAGGATGTAAATATAGTCATAAAGTAGTAAAAACTACCTTATCTAATATTAACAAACCGTGATTTTTTGTAAGAGAGTTGGATATTGATTCTGCTCGTGAGACGAAAAGACTGCGAGATAACGGTTTACAGGGATGTACTGAAATCGGAAAGACCGGCTACCAGGGTTTCCAGATCATTTTGCAATTTTTCAAAATTGCTGTTTTTGCCAAGCGATTCTTCTTCCATATAAAGATCACGCCTGATTTCCACTTGCAGACTATGGCGGTTGCTCACTGGGTTGCTATAGGCTTTGACCAGTTCAACACCGGCGTAAGGGTCATTGACCTTTACCTCATAACCAAGGTCTTCAAGAATGTTTTTTGTTGCCCGGGTGAGCTCGGGATCACAGGTCGTGCCATGGCGATCCCCGAGAACAAATTCCGCCCGCCTGACACCGGGGCCTTC
>JAKSCD010000400.1 GCA_022360775.1 Sneathiellales bacterium
AATCTTTGGGGGCGAATAGGTAGAGCCCAGCGTAGGCAGTGCCTTCAAAAGCTTCTTGTTTTCCCTTGAAGTTCATGGGGATTCCCAACTTTGTTCGGCTACATTCGTTAAAATAATCGGTAGTACCCAAAGTGGGGGCATTCCAATATTCGGCATCCCTGTTCAGATTGCTCATTTTTATGGGACATTCCACAAAATCTTCAAAACTCCCATTATGCACTAAATTCTGCGATAGAACCGTAGTACAGAGCATCATGAAAAAGAAAAGGGTCAATATGTCATAGCATCGTCTCCGCATAACTTTACAGTCTTCGGAACCCCTAGGTTAGTGAGGTTGGTAGTCAAAAAAACGGATAAATGACCCCTTTATTGTCCAAGTGGCTGAAAATCATACCTATGCGAAGGCGGACACAATTTGGCTTGAATCGCCTAAAAATCAAACTTATAGGAAACCCCTGCCAGCGCCTGAAAGCCTTGCACCCTAAAATTGGCCCAACGCTGGTAATCGGTATTGGCTATGTTGGACGCTTTTACAAAAACCGAAAGTTGTTCATTGAATCGATACCCCACATGGGCATTGGCATCAAAAAAACCATCCAAGGTCACAATAGTGGAAGGAAACTCGGACGGGGTGGCATTTTGGATGGCTTGGGACACCAAATCATCCCGTTCCCCTACATAAAACAAATTACCTCCCAAGTACCATTGTTCATTAATTTGATAATCCACAAACAAGGACCCTTTTATAGAGGGCAAGTTCCACGCAGGATTGTCGGTCTCTGTATCATAATCGTAAAACTCGGCATTGATTCCCAGTGAAAAGTTTCGGTTGACATCAACATTGATCTCTCCAAAAATGCCCAAGGTTTTTATGTCATCATAGAAAACTTGGAACGAATTTCCATAGAAGTAGCTCTTTTCATCATCCCGAAATAGGTTTTGCGGGTTTAAAAAGAACAAGGGCTTTCGATTCTCTGCTGAATAAGATCCTTTGATGTTATAACCCACATTGGACGTCAATTGTCCTTTCAATCCCAAATAACCTTCATATTGTTGATCGGTGGGTTGAATGCCGAGGGTTGGAGACACATAGGGATTCTCATCCACAAAATCGTGATAAGAGTTTTGTCGCACCTCCCCTTCGATACCCCCATAGGCAATTACCGATTCCTCCAATAGACGGTAGGAAGCCGTTACGGCGGGATAAATGTAAAAATTGCCATCACTGTTTTCCGTATCCAGACCATATACAAAATTCGCTCCGAGATTTAGCGTGAGATCATCGCGTAAAACCAA
>JAKSCD010000060.1 GCA_022360775.1 Sneathiellales bacterium
GTGCTGATGGCCGTTCCGCTAAAATCCTATTGGCAGCCTTTTGTTATTCTTGCCATTGTGCCGTTTGGATTTATCGGTGCCGCAGTAGGGCACTTGATTATGAGCTTACCATTGTCTCTACTATCATTTTTCGGCATGTTGGCACTCACGGGTGTAGTTATTAACGACAGCTTGGTCATGATGACCCGGTACAACCAGAACCGTGAAGAGGGCAGTAATATCACTGCCGCTCTTCAAAATGCAGGTATCAGCCGCTTCCAGGCAATATTTCTGACAACTGCCACGACCGTTATCGGCCTGCTGCCGCTACTGTCGGAAACCTCTGAACAAGCGCAATATCTAATACCAGCTGCCGTTTCACTGGCTTTTGGCGAGTTATTTTCCACGGCACTGATGTTATTGCTAGTGCCTGTTTTAATAGCAATAGTTGAGGATTTTAAAGTCCTGATAGGGAATGCTGTAAGTAAGCTTTTGATAGCGGAGGAGGCCCAGTAAGTTTATCGAAAGAGGGAAGTGCCTGAAAGGGATTTTACTTATTGGATAAGTTAATTTCCGTGAGGAGAGAAGTTGGCGTTAACTTTGATCATGGCAATCTCCGATTTTGGTTGCTAACGGCCAAAATCAGAGAGCATGATATTCCAATAAAACAGGGCAATCAATTTGGTCAAATTAGAAAAATGACAGCCCAGTTTGCTACATGGGTGTTTTATTGAGTTACTCACTTTAAATGCATTTTTTGAGATGGTTTCTACTGACTACCTACTACCTGATTCATTATGTCGACAGTTTCATTGAAATAAGGATTCCAGGTCAGTCGCGCAAAATATAGACCTTTCTTTTTAAAGCCCCATGCTGAAAACCAAAGATCTCTGTCTTTACCATAAAAAAGCTTATCCTGCCCGTTGTCATGCATTCTATAATCGCTGTATTTTCCATAAATAGGATTGTCGGGTGAAAATAAAACAGATAAATGAGAAAAATTGGCAATTTGTTGATCAGGTAAATAACTAGGCATTGAGATAATGCGTTTGTCTGTTGACTGGTAATCCTCGCCGAACCAAATCAGTCGACTCTCTGGGTGTGTAAAGTGCTTTGTAAAGATTGGTGGTATAGCTTCAGCTATAATTACACTGTCATCTTGGCTTATCGTCATCAGTACAGGCTTATCAAAGGCGTGACTTTTTAACAATTCACGGACTTGCTCCATTGACTCATAATACAAGGCGGCTGCGTTCATCGCTAGGGATTCATAACGTAAAAAATTTCCATTTTGCTCGTTCTTATGCACCCAGGTTTTAAATATACTCGCCAATGAAGCCCAAAAAATCGCATACTCTTCATCGGGTACAAAGCCGGGTGAAAATAGCAATAAGCCAGCGATCTCTTCCTCATTTTCCAGTGCATAACTGGTAACCAGGTTGGCTCCAGTGGAGAATCCACCCAGCCATAGCTCATCAACTTCTCTATTCAGTTGTTGAATATGATGTTTAACCAATTTTGTCCACGTTTGGAATTCAACGTCGATCAAATCAGCCGGGCGTGAACCATGCCCAGTCAATAAAATAACCCTGACCAGAAACCCTTGTTTACTGAGCTTATTGGCGATATCTCTAAAATATCCTGGAGAGTCTGCAAGTCCATGGACGAGTAAAATGCCTTTTTTGGGTGAATTCTGATACTGGGGTTTAACTTCAAACGGGCTATTCATTGTCAGTTCTAATTCAAAATTATCTGTCACGAAAGCACGATTTTCTTTTAACCATTTCTTTTGATCGGATACATACTTCTCAAAACTGGCTTGATCATAACGGGCTGAACTATCTGAAGGTAAAAACAAAAGATCAGTGTCTGCAAAACAATTCAGTGCACTGAATATGGCGCCTAGATATAAGCAAATTCTTGAAAGCAATCTCTTAACCCCCTAGGGCCTGTTGACACTAATTTGATTGTCACTGTTGAGCCTGAAAAAGCACCAATCAAGGCACGAGGAGTGCAGTTTGGTCGTTCCAA
>JAKSCD010000337.1 GCA_022360775.1 Sneathiellales bacterium
CGATATAGGGCGGCAGGGGAATTTCCCCATATTCCATCAGTTTTTCCATCAGGACCGGACCGCTTGCTGAAAAGGCAAGAACAACCTCTCCACCTTCCAGCTTTTGCGATACCATCGCTGTAAAATCGTCGGAAAACTGAATGATATCCCCTGGTTTCAGTTTCTTTGCCGGTTTGGCAAAGGCATGCCAGGTATCGGCTGAGCTGTTCTTATGAAGGGTAACCTCAACCTTGGCTGTACGGCGCATGCCTTTTAAGCGGGCCGGGATCACTTTGGTATCGTTAAAGACGAGGACATCTTTCTCGGTAAGGAATTCGGGAAGATCACCAACAGTGTGATCTTGTAACCCGTTTTTCACCACAAGCAATTTTGCGTCTTCCCGAGGCGTCACCGGGCGGTCCGCTATTCGCTCATCCGGCAATGTAAAGTCAAACTCGTCAACGCGCATGCGTTTTAACCTTCATCAAAAACAGACGAACGGCCTTCTGCCGAAAGCCGTTCGTCACCGTTCAAATTGTATTTGCCAGATCAGGCGACGTCAGCAGCGACCTTCATGCTGACAATTTTATCCGGATCCGATACTGAACCGTTCATCATGCCATCGCCCTTTTTAATGGCATGAACATGTTCCATTCCTTCCGTTACCTGGCCCCAGATGCTGTATTGGCTATCCAGATGCGGCGCAGGTGCGAACATGATAAAAAACTGGCTGTCAGCGCTGTTTGGATCCGCTGCACGGGCCATCGAACATGTGCCTTCGACATGAGCTTCACCAGAAAACTCAGCATCCAGATTCTGGCCAGACCCACCTGTACCATTTCCAAGCGGATCGCCGGTTTGCGCCATAAATCCGTCAATCACGCGGTGAAAAACAATCCCGTCATAAAATCCTTCCCGCGCCAGTTCTTTAATACGGGCACAGTGATTTGGGGCGAGATCCGGACGCATCTCAATAACAACACGACCTTCTTTAAGTTCCAGATACAGCGTGTTTTCGAGATCTGCTGACATATTTTGCTCCTTTTTCACCTGCGGGGCAGGTTTGATTAACTAGCTTTCTCTGCCTGAATTTTCTCAACCCGGGCAACAATTTCCTCGGCCGTTGACTTCGACACGAATTTCGTAATATCTCCGCCCAGGAATGCAATTTCCTTCACCAGGCTGGAGGCAATAAACTGATGCTGATCAGATGCCATCAGGAAAACAGTTTCAATATCTGAGTTCAGGCGGCGGTTCATTCCAACCATCTGAAACTCATACTCAAAATCGGATACGGCCCTCAATCCTCTGATAATGACACTTGCATTAACGCTTTCTGCAAAATGCATCAACAGATTATTAAACGGCTTTACCACAAAGTTGGTCCCCGGGAATTCCAGGGTCATTTTTTCAACCATTTCACACCGCTCTTCTACTGTGAAAAGCGGGTTTTTACCGGGGTTCATAGCAACGCCAATAACAAGCGTATCCACCAGTTTTGAAGCACGCTTGATAATATCATAGTGCCCCAGTGTTATAGGGTCAAAAGTTCCAGGGTACAGACCAATACGCTCAGTCGTCATGGGAGTTTCCTTCCAGATTTTGCTATTTCTTATGTTAGCTTTCTCTTTTCAGGCCCCTGTTCGTCAGGAGCCGTCATCCTTTGTGTCGTCAGAAGCATTTTCAGTTGATGCCTCATCTGTTTCCACTGCCTCCGTCGTATCTCCTTCTTCCTCATCGTCATTGTCGGATTTTTCCTCAAGCGCAG
>JAKSCD010000059.1 GCA_022360775.1 Sneathiellales bacterium
AAAGAAAACACTCTCAATATACACTATTCAAGTCTTTTTAAGAGTTCCAGTAGCAACGCCATTTTCCCAATTAAAGAAAATGGTGTCTTTGGTAATCCATATTAGTCCGATTTTTCCGTCGATACACTTTGATTTTCCCGAAACAATTGTTTCATTGTAAGTAATATCTTTTTTTGCATTGCCTTTAAAATAACCAACACCATGACAATTCAGCTCTGGGTAGAAAGTTTCAAACAGTACTTTGTTATTCTTTTTTGTTACAATTAACTTAACTCTATATGTTTTGTAGCTTGTAGAGTTTGGTTGTTTTATTTCACCAGTCCATCTTCCATAAATTGAAAAAGAAGTTGTTTCTTTTTTTGTTTCCGAAACCTCCAAAGAATCGCTTTGCCGATTTGATTTTAAAAAGTAAGAGTTGTTCGAAGTGGAGTTTTTGATCAATTGCGAGTTGTTTGATACGTCTAGAGCATCTATGGAGGGAGCTTGTTTATCTTTTTCTGAGAAAATTGTTTCATCTCGAAAGAAGCGGACGAGCAAATGAGTGGGATCAGCGTCAAAAAACCAATATGAGCTGAGAATTGCTAGAAGAATAGCAGCAACAATGTAATTTTGTTTTCTAATCTTCCTCTTGATGGAAAAACCTAACATGCCAAGAAATGTGAAAATTATTGCTAGAAAAAATAAATAACTTCCCTGCATCTTTCTATTTTAAATACCAATTTCTCAAGGTTGATTTGCATTTTCTTTAATACTATCTTAACGACGTTTTGGAAAGCAGTAGTAAAAGCGGGTTATTAAATAAGTTTCTATAACGGTTTTCATCGTGCTGTAGAGCTGGAATTTATCGAGCGGAAAAAGAAAGAACATGGTGAGGGTTAATTCCCTCTACTTTCCAAGATAGTTGTTCAACTGACTTTCAAACCATTGTGCTTGTTCTTTGGTATGCAGGTTTCTCATCAGTTTGGCGGTATTATCGGATGTCAGCCTTATATGAAGATTATAGAATTGCTGAGTACCAGCATGGAAAGGGATATCTGTGCTTTTCTGAATAAAAAAGCCGTCGATAAATTCCGTTTTAAAAGTACGGTTTGGATACCATTTGTTTGGCCGTGGAAAGTAAGTCAGTTTCACATGATCTTTGGTAATAATAATAATTGTTGTCTCCGATCCATATCTTGTGATCAGCAATCCAGAGAACAGGGATATTCCAAATAGAATAACGAAAAAGTCGCTGAAATCAGCAATGTTTTGGTTGTAAGCTATCTTGCTTAGCCAAAATTTCAGCGAAACCCAGATCACCAGGCTCATAGCAGTTATGACAAAGCAAATAATTTTGGCATTCCTGCTGAGCTCTGTTTTCTTTGAGAAAGCTACTGATAGTTCATCTGGGCATTTTTTAAATGTAATGTAATCAGGCAGGTTAAATTCTGTTATGTCGCTTAAGTTGTTTTGCATGGATATCTAGTTTAGAAAACTATTCAACCGGTTTTCCAGCCACTGGGCCTGCCAGACACTCTCCAATCCCTTCAGGAGTTTGATATTATTGCCTGTTTTAAGGTGGGCATGAATATGATATTCGCTTTTAGTGCCCCAGAAATCTGCTCTTGCTAGAGTATCTTTGACGTAAAAGGAAGAGATTTCAGACATTTGCAGCCTTCGTGAACGTGCCCATGGTAAGGGAAAGGGAGAAACTTTCAGCTCTAGTTTTCCTCTGGAAACAGTGAGTTCGCTTTTATTGATCCACATGGCCAGATTTATTGTCAGCAGGAAAAAAATAAAAACGTAGTGCGAGCTCCAGAAGGCAATTGCAAATGAGCTTTCTAAGTCGAAAATAGAAAGCGGGTTATAGTTTTCAGAAGTGGCAATGAGCAATACAAGCAATCCTGCACCAAATATAAGGTTGGCAAGATGCCGTACATGTCTCCATTTACGATGAATGACGATAGAGTTGCCTTGATCATCAACAGTTATGGAGTGCGGAAGAATAAGTTCCCGATCTTTATAAGTTATTTTCTGCATGCTCACGTAACCAGCCGGTCAGTTTTTCTCCTACAAAGGAAAGTAATTCTTCACTACCTAAAAGTACCTTTTTCTGTCTTTTCTTTCCCAAGCCTGTCTCCACAATCAGATAAAAAAAACGTATCTTTTGGTTCTTCCAAGATCTTCGAAGTCTCAAAGTCTCTTTTTTCTCAATAGTGCTTATTCCGGTTATTTCAGAAATTGGAAGTGAGAATGCTCCGTAATTCCATAAAGGTGAGTGGCGAAGTGATAGTTTATCTCTATCGATATGTATTACGGATTTATTGAACAAAAGGACGCAAACAGGGTAAAGGTAAGCAATATCAACAGCTAAGATTAATGCATAATATGCCGTATCTCCTAAAACGAAGATTTGGCCGGGATCAGTTATCATTATTTCAATTTGCCTGATGCCAAACCCCACAATTAAGAAAGTGATCACTATCCAAAGGGCGACAAAAGTTTTTGCATAAGTTTTTTCTGCAGTAAGAATTATATCAACCCTTTCATGATTGTATTGAGTAACTTCTGCGTTTAGGCGTCCATCCGTGAAATCAAAAGCCATCGATTAATATTCCCCCCGGACCCGCATGTCTTCGATATTCAGGTATTTTTCCAGCTGCTGTTCGATAAAGAGGGCCTGCTGATTATCCCGAAGGCCTGAGAGGATCTTGATATCATCTCCGCCGTGGGTTTTTGCCCGTACCTGGAAGGACACGTTAGCGCTTTGCGTGCCATTTTGTTGCTTGTGAATGACCTGTTTTACGTAAAACTGACCAAGTTGCGAGGCTTCAATAACTTTATTGCCAAACCAGGGAAGGGGACGATGGCGGATTTCCATCCTGCTTTTGTCAGTAAAGATATAGGAGGTATTGAACCAGTTGGCGAGCGCCGCATAGCCAACGCCGACCCCGGCGATAACATGGACGACAGGGAAAAATCTCTCCCATCCGGCATTGATGCTGTCGCTGAACCAGAGTTCGGGCAGGATTTTTGCAAGAATAAACCACCAGAATACTGAAAAGACAGTCATGAAAAAAGCAATGGTTTTGGACCAGCGACGGGTAATTTCAATATAATTTCCATGATCGGTCAGGGTCATGCCTTTTGGCATTTGCATGACACTGTCATCCCAGCGTTTTTGCTTTTCCTGCATATTCCCCTCATGTACAAATCATCTACTTTGCTTGAAAAAGTGCGATAAATCTTCGCGTAAAACAAGAGAAAATAGAGATTGATCTTCCCTGTTTTTCCTGTCTTTAGTGAGGAAAAGGAGATCAATATGTCAGTTGAATTGTGGTTATCTTTTGCAGTGGCAAGCCTGGTGCTTCTCTCTATTCCAGGCCCGACGGTGTTGCTTGTTGTCAGTTATGCCTTAAGCGGCGGTAAAAAGACTGCGTTTGCGACGGTTCCCGGTGTCACACTCGGGGATTTTACAGCCATGACCATTTCCCTTGCAGGCGCCGGTGCTGTTCTTGCCGCCTCTGCTACTTTATTCACTGTGATGAAAGTTGCGGGAGCGCTTTATCTCATCTGGCTGGGAATAGGGATGTGGCGGGATGGAGGCGGTCTTTCCGACCCGGTCGCTGAAAGTAGCGGGAAATCCTATCGTTCGATGTTTTTAAACTCCTTTGTGGTAACAGCACTCAATCCAAAGGGAATTGTCTTTTTTGTGGCATTTGTTCCGCAGTTTATTAATCCCGCGGAACCGGTCTTTATCCAGTTTGCAATTCTGGAAGCCACCTTCCTTGCGTTCGCTGCCATTAATATTGTGATCTGGGTTATGCTTGCCGGAAGCCTGCGCAGTCAGTTCAAGCGCCCCGGCGCAATGAAACTGGTTAAAAGGCTGGGAGGAAGCTGCCTGATGGGAGCCGGAGCCCTTACAGCGCTTGTGCAAAGGAATTAGGAGAGTGCGAGAACGTCTCTTTGTCTATGGAACGCTGAGAAAAGACAGTCCGCAACCAATGGCAAAGCTGCTGGTGAAAAATAGCCGATTTCTGGGAACTGCCTTTACACAAGGAGCCCTTTATGATCTCGGTCGTTATCCTGGAATGATCTTAAGTGATAAGCCCGATCACATTACCTATGGAGAGCTGTTCGAGCTCACCGATCCTGAAAAAGTTCTGAATTCTCTGGATGAATATGAAGAATGTTCAAAGAACTATCCAAAACCAACTCTTTATGAGAGGAAATGTTGCCTGGTGACGCACGGGGAGGGAACGTCTGCTGAGGCATGGTGTTATGTCTATAATCGGCATGTGGACGGGCATATCCTTGTGCCGGATGGGAATTACCTGACCTATCTTGAGAATAAAGAAAAAGGGGATCAGGTTCACCGGTTTATGGAAAGTGACTGGCAGGCTTTTCGTACTATTCGCCTGAAGGCACTCGCGAGCAATCCGGAGGTGTTTTTAAGCACGCTTGCGAAAGAAGATGCATTTGATGATCTCTATTGGCAGGACTATCTGAAGGGGAATAATGCCGTCTTTTGCCTTGGCGGTACTAATATGCCTTATGGAATGGCCGGCATATATAACGGTGACGGGACCGGGCATATATGGGGCGTGTGGATTACACCCGAGAAAAGACAGGAGGGGCAGTCAGGACTGTTGCTCGAAGCCTGCAAAAACTGGGCTGAAAATCATCCAGACATATACCGGATTGCCGCTTCTGCGCGAATTTCAAATAAAGCCTCTCTTCAAATGCTGAAATGCATTGGGATGAGAAAACAAGACAGCACTGAAATTATCTGGCCGGATGGCACCACGGAAACCATGGTCAACCTGTCAGTAGAGCTGCGCGCTTAACCTGTCTTGCTTCCGATATGTGTATCCCCGCGTTTTTTTGCGAGCTGGATCTGTTTTTGCCGTTCTGCAAAACGCTGCCGTTTTTCATCTGTCAGGCTGTCATGACAGCGGGGGCAGGAAACACCTTTTTCATAAAGATCTGACTTCTTGTCTTCTTCCGTAATGGGATAGCGGCACGCATAGCACTGATCGTAGGATCCCTTGTTCAGATCATGATCAACGGTAACGCGCTGATCAAAAACGAAACATTCCCCTTCCCAGGTGCTGTCCTCTTTCGGGACATCCTCAAGATACTGAAGGATACCACCGTCAAGGTGATAGACATTTTCAAAGCCTTCACGCAGGAGATAGGACGTTGATTTCTCACAGCGGATACCGCCGGTACAAAACATGGCAACGCGCTTGTGCTTTTCCTTGTCCAGATTGTCCGAAACATATTGCTTGAACTCACGGAAGGTTTTGGTCTCAGGATTGATTGCGCCCTTGAAGGTGCCGACTTCATATTCATAGTCGTTGCGGGTATCGATCACGATGACATCCGGATCGGATATAAGGTCGTTCCAGTCTTCCGGCTTAATATAAGATCCCACCATCTTAAGAGGATCTGTCCCCGGTGCTCCTAAGGTCACGATCTCTTTCTTCAGTCGAACTTTCATCCTGTAGAAAGGTTGTTCCTCATTAATGGCTTCCTTGTGGGAAAAACCGGCAAGGCGTTCATCACTTCGAAGATAACCAAGAAGGGTTTCAATTCCTTCTCGCGGGCCGGCGACCGTGCCATTGATCCCTTCCTCCGCCAGGAGGAGCGTTCCATAGATATTGTTATCCATACAGACTTTAAGGATCTTCGGCTGCATTTCCTTATAATCAGGAAGGGGCACAAATTTATAAAGCGCTGCAATAACAAACATGGGATCTCTCGGACTTCTTGAATTAGGGCTCACTGCCCGCATTAACGGACGATCTTATAATAAAAGACTTAAATTTGCGCAACTGGCGAAACGATATAGGCGATGTGACATATTGTCCTTATAGAATTTGCTAAGCCGCCATGCAAAATGTTAGAAGCCTAATCTTGAAAATCCATATAATCGTAAATCCATTCAGGACTTTTCCATGGCGGCACCCATTCTGGCATTGCAGGACGCACGTATAACCTTTGGCGGCGGCGATCTGTTCAACGAGATCTCGCTCGGTATTGAGCCAGGAATGAGGATCGCGCTGGTTGGCCGGAACGGATCCGGAAAATCGACCCTGTTGAAAGCGATTGCAGGTGAAATTGACCTCGATGGCGGGGATCGGTTTTTACAAGCCGGAACACGGGTTGGCTACTTACGCCAGATGCCTGACATTGTTCCAGGGCGCACCGTTGCAGATCAGGTCAGCAGGGGGCTCTCACCGGATCTTCAGGAAAACGGCATGGAGACCGGATACCTGGTGGATCAGGTTCTCGATGGCGTCGGGATCGATGGAAGCCGCCTGATGGAGACTTTATCGGGCGGCGAAGCGCGGCGTGTCTCGTTGGCGGAGGCGCTGGTGTCGGAACCGGATGTGCTGCTCCTGGATGAGCCGACTAACCAGCTGGATATCAAAGCCAGTCTCTGGCTGGAAGAGGAGCTGAAATCCTATCGCGGTGCGCTTCTTATGATCAGTCATGACCGGCAATTTCTTAAAAATCTGACCAATCGCCTGTTCTGGCTGGATCGGGGAAAGCTTCGTACCCATGGCAAGGGTTTCGCTGCTTTCGAGGAGTGGTCGGAGGAAATCCTGCGCGGAGAAGAAGTTGAGCTTAGAAAACTGGATAAACGTATTGCCGAGGAAACAGACTGGTCCCGCAAAGGGATTACAGCAAGACGCGCGCGCAATGAAGGGCGTTTGAGGGCTCTATACAAAATGCGTGCAGAACGGGCCGAGAGAACTTCTCGTGTCGGAAATGCAAAACTGGATGTTTCTGCCGGAAGCAAAAGTGGCCGTGTAGTTGTGGAAGCCAAAGACATCTCAAAAAGCTTCGTTGACGAGCAAGGAGATGAAAAGACCGTTATTCGCAAATTCTCCACCCGGATTATGCGAGGCGATCGGGTCGGAATTATCGGGGCCAACGGGGCAGGCAAGACAACTTTGCTAAATATGCTGATGGACCGGCTTCAGTCTGATAGCGGAGAAGTTAAACTTGGTACGAAGCTGACCCCGGCTATTTTTGATCAACATCGGGAAACACTGGATCCGGAAGAGAGCCTTTGGGATACCCTTGCAGATCCTGGAAGCGGTCAGCTTCTGGTAAAAGGTGAAGTCCGCCATGTTGTGGCTTATCTGCGCGACTTCCTGTTCGAAGAAAAGCAGGCAAAAAGCCCTGTAAAATCCTTGTCCGGCGGTGAAAAGAACCGTCTTCTGCTCGCCAAATTACTGGCCCGGGAAAGCAATCTTCTGGTGTTGGATGAGCCGACTAATGATCTGGATATGGAAACACTCGATCTGCTGCAGGAAATGCTTTCAGATTACGACGGGACATTGATCGTTATCAGTCATGATCGTGACTTTCTTGATCAACTGGTCACCTCGGTCATAGTGATCGAGGATAAGGGCAAGGTTGACGAATATGTAGGGGGGTACAGTGATTACATTCGTCAGCGCAAAGAGGATGAGGTAAAGAAAAGCGCAGATAAAAAACCTGTAGCTCTTGAAAAAGATACATCTGGTAAACCCAAGGGAACGCGCACCCGGCTCTCCTACAAGGATCAGCGAGATCTGGACCGTCTACCTGCATTGATTGAGGAGATGGAAGCGAAAAAGGAAAAGCTGGAAGCCGAACTTGCCAATCCGGATTTGTTTACCAAAAACCCGGATCAGTTTAACAAGATCACCGAAGAGCTTGGCAAGATAACATCTGATATGGAAGCCGCGGAAGAACGCTGGCTGGAACTTGAAATCCTGCAAGAGGAACTCTCCTCCTAAACCTCACGAATAAGCGATCCGATACGTTTCTTTTTCACTTCCGAAGGAGAGGCGTAATGAGTGAGAGTTTATACTGGTGGGCCCATGAGCTTTTCGAAACAGGCGGGACCTGCAAATCCATGCTTGTCTGGGAATATGATCCCTATGCGTTGGGGGCAGCCAGTGGATCAGACCTGAATTTCGAAAGCTACCTTCGCGTAAAAGCGCAAATGATAGAGGAGAGAGGATATCTCCATGCTGATCCGAGGGCGGCAATTGGTACGCTCCTCAGTCTTTCGCCCCATTTCAGGGGGCCAATGTCTGGTAAATTTCTCAATAACATTCATCGCCTGATCGATCGGTCTTATCAATATTTAAGTGAATGGAATGAAGTGGTTTCTTTTAATCCGGAGACGGATTACAGGATTTCTGCTCTTATCTTCTCGCATATGCAACGCGCCCTGCTGGAGGATGCCATCCATGAAAATCTGCCCCCAACGGCCTGGCATAAAAAAGCAAAAGCATTTCTTGAATTTGGCGCAGTAGTTAACCCGGAAGATGTTTTCATCTGGAAAAGCGAAAAGACCGAGATATTCCTGAAACAATTGAAAGAGGATACAGGAGAGGATCCGCATCACTTTCTACAGAATAAATCTGTCCCTGATCTTCTCACTCACTTAACGCTCGGGCACTTTTTTGAATATGCAGAGCGATTGCTCCATCTTGGTTATGGGCTTGATGAGATGGTTCGGTACTTTTTCTGTGGGGAAAGTTGGCAACAGATCCAGGACGATACAATGCTGGTGCGAGGGCTTTTAGGATATTCAGATGTTTCTGCGGCACGGCAAAGAAAAAGCAGTCTTACCCTGGCGTTTCAGGCGGCACTTGAGGAAAAGGAGATGGATTTGCTCTGTAATCGGTTTTTGGAGCTTGAAGAACCAACCGAAC
>JAKSCD010000339.1 GCA_022360775.1 Sneathiellales bacterium
GCTATGCAGGAGATTTATCGCGTGTTGGCGCGCCTTATGGGCACCGATCTTACAGTCATGATAACCGGTGAAAGCGGTACCGGGAAGGAGCTGGTTGCCCGGGCCTTGCATGAATATGGAAAACGGAAAAATGGTCCCTTTGTGCCTATAAATATGGCTGCAATTCCGAAAGAACTGATTGAATCTGAGCTTTTCGGTCACGAAAAAGGGGCCTTCACCGGTGCCGATAGCAGAGCAATTGGACGTTTTGAACAGGCCCAGGGCGGCACGCTGTTCCTTGATGAAATCGGTGATATGCCGCTGGATGCGCAAACCAGGCTCTTGCGGGTCTTGCAGCAGGGCGAATATACGACGGTTGGTGGTCGCACCCCCATGAAGACCGACGTACGTATTATTGCGGCAACAAACCGGGATCTCAGGCAATTTGTCCGCCAGGGCTTGTTTCGTGAGGATCTTTTCTATCGGCTTAATGTTGTTCCGCTTCGATTGCCGCCTTTACGGGAGCGGGCCGAGGATATACCGGACCTTGTCCGGCATTTTCTCCTTCTCGCGCAGGAAGAGGGATTGCCAGTCAAAAGCATCGACAATGACGCCCTGGATATTCTTAAAAAGCACAAATGGCCTGGAAATGTTCGGGAACTGGAGAATCTCACCCAGCGGCTGGTTGCCCTATATTCCGAAGAAGTGATCGACGCGTCTGTTGTCGCACAGGAGCTGTCCCCCTCAGCCAACAGCCCGGCGATGGACGTTGTCCCCGAAGATGAAAATCTCGGCTCTGCAGTTGAGAGACATATAGCAAAATATTTTGCTGCACATCCGGGCAGTCTCCCTCCACCGGGAATGTATGACAGGGTTCTTCGGGAAATCGAGCGCCCACTGATTATTCTTGCTCTTGATGCGACGAACGGGAACCAGATCAGAACTGCAGAATTGTTGGGGCTCAATCGAAATACCTTGCGAAAAAAGATAAGAGAGCTCGATATTCAGGTTGTCCGTGGCGTAAAGTGATGCTTTAATGCAACAGATTTTTGGTTAATAACTGTTGCCAGGGCGCACATTCATGGCGGGGACTGAACAATTAGGAATTCTGCATCACTGAGCAGCCGGTGTTTCAGGAGAGACACATGACGGAAGCGCAGCCAGTTGCTGGTAAACCACGCTTTGCCCTTTCCCGATGGGCCAGAAAAATTGGATTAGGGCCTAAATCCTCTTTTGTTGTTGCATTTTTAGCGATTGCCAGTGGAATTGCGACATATGGATCGCTCACTGGTGATGATACGAATGTCACCAGGGTACTTGTTATTGCGGACCTGGTTTTCCTCATTCTTCTTGGTACAATTGTCAGTCAGCGTCTCTACCGGATGTGGCGAAAGAACAGAGAAGGTAAGGCTGGTAGCAATATGCACCGGCGTGTTGTGCGGCTATTCACATTAATCGCCGTTGCACCTGCCGTTATTGTATCGGTTTTTTCTGCACTCTTTTTCAATATCTATTTCCAGAAACACTTTTCAGAGCCGGTAAATTTTGCGGTTTCAGAATCTCTCGCGGTTGCGGATGCTTATATTAAGGAGCATATCAAGAATATTCGCGCTGATGTCCTGGGAATGGCTGCAAGCATCAATCGCATTCCTGTGAGTGCGCTCAATAACCGTGAAGCGTTTAACCAGTTTCTAACCGATCAGGTTGTTGGCCGGAACTTAAGTGAAGCGATTGTTTTTGACGGTACGAAAAAAGTTATCGCGCAGTCTGATTTAAGCTTTGTCACAGAGTTTGACAAACTTACCAGCGCAGAAATTGACCAGACGGCTAGCGGTGATGTGGTGATCTCCACAAATGATACTGATGACCGCGTACGAGCCCTGATCCGCCTCGACCGTTTACTTGACGGATATCTCTATGTCGGGCGGTATATCGAGCCCCGCGTGCTCGAGCATATGGAAAGAACAAGAAAAGCAACGGCTGATTATAATCGTCTGAAGGAAGAGGGGCTCGGTATTCAGCTACAGTTTGCTGTTATTTTCATCATAATTTCCATCATGGTGGTTCTCGCCGCTGTGTGGTTTGGTCTTGCTATCGCATCAAGGCTTGTTGGACCTATTGAGGGGCTTGTGAATGCTGCTGAACGTGTCAGTGA
>JAKSCD010000341.1 GCA_022360775.1 Sneathiellales bacterium
GCCACGCTACGGCATTATGAACTGACTAAGAAAAAGCACTCTATTCTCGAGACCCTCGATTTAACCGGATCTGACTATCTCTTGCTGACAACCCACCGGGAAGAAAATGTCGATACCGCCTCAAATCTGAAGGGATCAATTGAAGGTGTTCATGATTTTGCATGTCTGCAAAAAATGCCTGTTATTTTTCCAGCCCATCCCCGAACTTTAAAGCGATTAAGCGAGTTTAACCTTCAGGACTGGGCGCAAAACCTTTCCAATCTTCATATCATCGAACCACAGGGTTATCTTGACTTTCTTAAATTGCTGGGCGGTGCAAAACTGGTTTTTACTGATTCAGGTGGTGTGCAGCAGGAAGCTGCTATTCACAAGGTTCCAGCCGTGACTCTCAGGGATAATACAGAATGGCTGGAAACACTTGAACTGGGAGCCAATCGGCTTGCAGGATGTGATCCCGAGAAGATTGTCAAAGCGGGTAGGATTATGCTCGATCGGTCAAGGGATTGGCCCACCCCGTTTGGAGACGGGACAACTTCTGATCAAATTGCAGAAATATGTATCCGGACACTGGCCCACTATTCGGCATGAGATTGCTCTTTTAAAAAAGACTGGAGCTTTTCAATATGATGCATCAACCCCTGACTGGTCGGAACGACGCTTTTTTCATAGCAGTATAAATAGTCATTTTTCAACCAGGTAAGATATCGGCGCTGCGCTCTTTCCCGTCCGGTTCGCTCTTCCCGGCTTTCGTTTAAGGCATTTTCAAATGCCTCTTTCAGTTCCCTTGAAAAAGAGGAAACACCGGCCTTATCGTGAAGTGAAAAACCTCTCTGTATGACATATCGAGAGCGAAAAAAAGCATCTATAGAGGAGCCGGAATTAATCACACAAACAAAGTTACTCTTTTCAAGAAAAGAGCCGATTTCAGCATTTGTCCTGGTGATTTGATCGCCATCCAGATATTGATCTAAAACCCAATCCATATGATCACTTTCAAAATCCCGTGGATGCGGTTTAAAGACTATTCGTGTCCCGGTTCTCCTTGCCGCTTCAGTTACCTCATGTACAAACCCGCGGACTGTAACCTCTGAGTCATTGATAATCTGCCGGTCACGGCCACTTTGCAAAGGAACCGCAATGTAATCTTCTGGTAAAATATCTTCCTTTTGATCCTCGGGGTATTTCGTTTGATGTTTGTCCCGATAATTGTGGATCCAGTTGTGATCCGTTTCAATCTTATCAAGCAGGGATGGCAAGGCCTCTCTATAGGCAGACCTTTCCCCCAAACCTGTATCGACAATAATCGACTTGTAAAGAGGTCCTGTTTCAAAGAAAAAAACATGTTCCGCACGACTGATGACCGCTTTTTGCCATTCAAATCGCCCATTGAAACAAAGAAGGGTTTCAATTGTTAAATGCTGAAGTTTGGCCCGGGTGGCAATGTGAAATCTGACCCCCTTTTTTTTCGCCTTCCAGATCCAGGAGAGAGGCGGTATGGCTTCCGGGCTGATAAGAATAATCCAACCGAAATGTGCAGCTGTCTCAATGACCATATCATTCCAGTGATCCAGTTGGGATCGCCAGGCAAAACAGCAGATAGCGCCCCTAACTCTCAAAATTTCACCTGCTCGTCGTTCAAAAGGGAGGATTGATCATTGAGCGAAGGCACTTTTTCCTGCCTGTCTTCTTCTATTTTCTGGGCTTCAGGTTGCACAAATTTATGATACCCCACTTCTGCATGAAACAATTCATCTTTTGGTAATTCCAGGCAGACCACATGAACATCATGTCCGTTTTCAAGAAGGGTTTTGCTCATACGGAAAATACGGTCATTTCTTTCAAGCCCTTTGCACGCCAGAATAACCGTTCTTCCTTTTGTAGACTGTGATCCTTGCAAAGCCATATTAACTGCCTGAAGAAACGAAACCTGTTCTTTCTCCCAACAAAGAGTTTCCTTTGCCTTGATCAGTGATTTTTTGAGTTCCCCGTGACGATCCGTGTCCAGGGCTTCCTTGATTTTCCGAACCATATCAAAAGGATCCCTGGCAGCATAAACTTCACCGATATCGTGATCTGAAACGATTTTACCGATATCTCTCAGATCAGGAACAACAAGAGGAATTTCCGCGGAAATGGCTTCAAACACACGGTTCGGGAGGCTAATTTCATTATTCAGGTTTGTCGGGCGGCGCATGATCGCCATGATATCGGCACCGGATATATATTGAATTAGTTCGTGCGGTTCACGTGCCTCGACAAAGGCACATCGGTCAAATAGACCTGCCTTTCGCAGTTCAACATTCAGGTTTTTTCCACCCTCCAGTTTCTGGACGCCTCCCAGGAAAACAAACTTGATCGTTTCCGGAAGTTCTTTTAACGCTTCAATCGCCTGATCCAGCCCGTCCCCATAATTAATTGTGTTGAGGAACAGGACAACTTTATCCTCTGCGGTGCATTTCGCATCCTCTCTGATAGAAGAACAATCCTCTGCAGTTTCAAAGAAACGACAGTTTCGAACTACAGTTGGACGTTTTGCACCCGTCTGTTCCTCAACCACCTGTGCCAGACCCTCACTTACACTGATCAGACTATCCGCTTTTCTGATCAGTTCATACTCAGCTGTCCGGACAAAATCTGCAGCATGGATATTTGCGGCATAGCCTTTTTGCGCAGCAATTGACCGATCCTGATAATTGGGCACCTCCACAGCATCATAGAGAATTCGTGCCCCAAATTTTTCTTTGAAAAGTTCTGCAGCCTGCAAGGAATAGGTATCATGCGCTACACAAAGACTTACTTCACCATCTGCAATTTCCTCTATGGAAAAGAGAGCGAAATCAAATGTTTTTTTCAAATGCCTGGACCAGAGAGGAGAATGCTGCCGGCGACGGACCTCATTATAATTGTCAACGAGCTCTTGTCGTTTTTCCTCCAGCCCGTCAATTCGTTTCAAGAGTGCAAGCCGTCTTTTTTCCAGATCGGCAACCCTGTTATTCAGCTGCGTATTGGTGTGTTCAAGTTTCAGGACCTGCTGATTTAGGGCATTTATTTTTTTTATACGTGTTTCAGGAGCAAAAGCATGCGTCAATTGCCGTATTTTCCTTACGACAATATCGAAAGGCCCCTTTTTTGACGGGCTGACACCATGTTTCATTCGCGTCTCACATTCTTATCAAACTCAGTTCTGACAGAAATCAGTCTTGAAAGTTTCTTTTACTTCGCCAGAACCTTGGACACACCTGCTAAAGGCGCTCCCTGGGACTCATTTTCCTCAAGGGGCGGCATCTCAAAATACCTGATTTCTTCAATTTTCAATTCTGGATCTGGCAGAGCGAGAGCCATGACGGTGATGTCATGTCCCCAACTCGCAAGTGTTCGGGTATGACGATAAAAACGCCGATTGGTCGTCAAGGGCTTGTTCGCCAGACACAGGATCTTCTTCGGTGCATCCCCC
>JAKSCD010000057.1 GCA_022360775.1 Sneathiellales bacterium
GAAAAACAGCAATGGCAACCTTGCAGGAAGCAAACGCCCTTGCGCGTATTGATCTTGAAACCGGGGAAGTTACTGACCTTATTCCACTGGGAGTGAAAGATTATTCTTCCGAATATGGTCTGGATGCCAGCGACAAGGATGGCGTGATCAACATCCAGAATTACCCAGTTTTCGGCATGTACCAGCCAGATGCTATTGCTGCCTATGAAACCAATGGTTCAACCTATTATGTCACTGCCAATGAAGGGGATAGCCGCAAGGAAGATGTACGGATTGAGGATCTTGATCTTGACCCGACAGCTTTCCCGAATGCGTCACTGCTTCAGTCCGAAAACGCATTGGGCCGTCTGGAAGCGTCTTCAATTGACGGAGATACCGATGGTGACGGCGATATCGATCAGCTGTTTATCTATGGCGGTAGATCTTTCTCCATTCGCGATGACCAGGGGAACCTGATCTTTGATTCCGGTGATGAGTTTGAGCGGATTGTTGCGGAGCAAATTCCTGAATTGTTCAATGCGAACGATGACGAGGATGCAGATAGCTTCGATAGTCGCTCCGACAATAAAGGACCGGAACCGGAAGGTGTTGCTATTGGCGAGATCAATGGTGAAAAATACGCTTTCATCGGTCTGGAACGTGTCGGCGGCGTCATGGTTTACAACATCACCGATCCACAGAATGCCGAGTTCGTAGAATATATGAACATGCGCAATCTGGGCGGTGCCGATGTTAGCGGCGTTGAACAGGACCTGGCTCCGGAAGGACTGGCCTTTATCTCAGAAGATAACAGCCCGAACGGAAAACCGATGCTGGCTGTTGCTTATGAGGAAAGCGGGACAACTGTTCTTTACGAGATTGAAGTTGAAGACGATGTCAACGAACCTGCCTTCACCCTTCAGATCCTTCATGCTTCTGATCTGGAAGGGGGCGTTGAAGCAATTGACTCAGCGCCAAACTTTGCTGCGATCGTGGATAAACTGGAAGACAGCTTCGAGAACACACTTGTTCTGTCTGCCGGTGACAACTATCTGCCAGGCCCGTTCCTGAATGCAGCAAGCGATCGTTCCTTCCGCGATGATGGTGTCTTCAACGATGTTTACAACACACTTTACGGTCTGGAAGGCGACAGCGATATGTATGCCAGCCTTCGCGAAGGTGGCGGTCGTGTTGATATCTCTATCATGAATGTTATCGGGTTTGATGCGTCTGCCGTTGGTAATCACGAGTTTGATCTTGGATCTGATGCTTTTGAAAGCATCATTGAAGAGGATTTCCGCGGTGATGGCCTTGGCGATGACCGTTGGGTCGGTGCCCAGTTCCCGTATCTGTCTGCAAATCTCGATTTCAGCAATGATGCAGATCTTGGTAATCTCTATACAAGTGACATTCTGCCAAATACAGCCTTCCAAAGCGGTCCTGCACAAAGTGCAGCGGGTGATGGAAATATTCCAAAAATTGCACCGGCTACAATTATTGAACAGGGCGGCGAACAGATCGGCGTTATTGGTGCAACCACACCAATTCTTGAAACAATCTCTTCTCCTAGCGGTACAGTCGTTATCGGTCCAAACGAAAATGACATGGCTGCGCTTGCTGCAACATTGCAACCAACCATTGACCAGATGCTGAATGACGGTATCAACAAGATCATACTGGTCAGCCATTTGCAGCAGATTTCTCTGGAGCAGGAGCTGGCCGGATTGCTTCATGGCGTTGATGTCATTATCGCGGGTGGTTCCGATACGCTTCTTGCTGATGATGAAGATGTCGAACGGGGTCTGCGTGACGGGGATACACCAGCAGGTGATTACCCTTATCAGACGACTAATGCGGATGGTGATCCGGTTGTTATTGTCTCCACAGATGGTGAATATTCCTATGTGGGCCGTCTGGTCGTCGATTTCGACGAAGATGGTGTCCTGATCCTTGATGATGAAGGAAACGCCACAGATGAGGATGTATCCGGTGTTTTCGCAACAACAGATGACGTTGTGGAAGATCTCTGGGGGGATGAGGACGCTTTTGCCGAAGGGTCGAAAGGCGATCTGGTCGAAGATCTGGTTGAGGTTGTCTCCGGCGTTGTTGAAGAGCAGGACGGTAACGTCTTTGGTAAGACGGATGTCTTCCTTGATGGCCGCCGGACAGAAGTCAGAACCGAAGAAACAAATTTCGGTAACCTGACAGCTGATGCCAATCTTGCAGCCGCAAAAGAGTATGACAATACAGTAGAAGTCTCCATCAAAAATGGCGGCGGCATTCGTGCACCGATCGGTGAAGTGGACCAGGATGGCAACTTCCTGCCACCACAAGGAAACGCAGATGCCGGTAAAGAAGTCGGTGAGGTTTCACAGCTGGATATTGCAAACTCCTTACGCTTCAACAATGGTTTGACACTTCTGACCCTGACATCGACCCAGCTTCTGGACGTTCTGGAACATGCGGTTGCTGCAACAGGTGATGGCGTGACACCAGGCCAGTTCGGCCAGTTTGGTGGTATCTCCTTCAGCTTTGATCCTTCAAAGGAAGCGGGTTCCCGTATCATGAACGCGGCCCTGATCGATGAGGATGGAAATCCGACGGAAGCCCTTGTGGTGGACGGTGAAGTGGTTGATCCAGATCGCAGCATCCGGATCGTGACACTGAACTTCCTTGCGGGCGGTGGCGATAGTTATCCTTTTGCCGATTTTGTCTCGGCAGATGAAACTTTTGCTGATCGTGTTGATCTTACTGATGACGGTTTGCTTGAAGACGGCGATGCAACATTCGCAGAAGCCGGATCCGAGCAAGACGCTCTGGCCGAGTATCTTCTGGATAACTACTCTGATACTGCTTTCAGCGAAGCAGAAACAGATCCGGAAAATGATACTCGTATTCAGAACCTGACTGTTCGTGAGGATACTGTCCTTGACGACCTTCCTGATCCGGTTGACCCGGATGCAATCATGGGTACCGATGAAGATGACAATCTAAAAGGGACCGGTGATGATGATCTGATTATTGCTAAAGACGGTGACGACGATGTTCGGGGCCGTGCAGGCGATGATGAGATCCATGGTGAAGGCGGCGATGATAATCTGCGCGGTAACTTCGGCGAAGATACGCTTGATGGTGGTGAGGGTGCTGATGTCATTAAGGGTGGCTTTGGTGATGATGCCATGATGGGCGGCGAAGGAGATGATTATCTTCGGGGCGGCTTTGGTGATGACGACATGGAAGGCGGTGAAGGTGACGATGTTGCCTCTGGCGGTTTCGGTGACGATAACATCTCAGGTGGTCTGGGTGATGACCTGCTCAAAGGTGGTTTCGGCGACGATGTGCTGATGGGCGGTGAAGGTGATGATGATCTTCGCGGTGGCTTTGGTCACGACACGCTGGATGGTGGTGCAGGTGATGATGTCCTGCGCGGCGGGTTCGGTGAGGATGTCTTTATCTTCTCAGCCGGGAATGGCATGGATACTATCCGCGACTTTACGCCAGGTATCGATACCATCACTATCGACGGTTTTGACGCAACAACCCTTGAAACAGCTATCGATAGCGCGACCCAGAACGGCAATATGCTGGAGATTACTCTTGATGCAGATGCTGGTGATGTCCTTGTTCTGCGAGGGATCGACAAAGATGAATTCTCTGATGATGATATTATGCTGATGGCGTAAATCGACCAGTGCATAGCGGTGGAATTTCCACCGCTATGAGTAAAGAGATGTGAAGAAAAGGACGGCTTTTGCCGTCCTTTTTGCATTGTGACTTTTTTCATATAAATTTTGTGGAGTTGGTCATTTTTAGTGCTAAATACACAAAAAACCACAAAATAGAGTCAAAAAATGTTCATTTAACCGTCAGTTAGGAGTCACGAAGGTGTAACCTGTGGCCTTCTAAATAAACCCCTAACAAGAATGAATGGGTGTTGTCGGGCCGATGAATACGGGCCGCGACGCTAACCGTATCCATGAAGACTAGGGGTTTGAAAATGGCGACAGATTTTGGTAAGGCGAGCGCATTGGGACTGGATCCAATTGCAAACGCAGAAAACGGACTTTTGGGATTTCCTGCAGCCACGCCGGATCAATCCTTTCTGGTAAAACCGGGGGCCGGTGCAGACAGTATGACCAGCTTCAGCATGGTCTTTGATCTATATATCCCCTCAGATGTGTCCGGAACCTACGGCGGCTTGTTCCAACTGGGGCTTTCCAACAGCGATGATGCGGATTTTTTTATAAAAAAGGTC
>JAKSCD010000055.1 GCA_022360775.1 Sneathiellales bacterium
GTCTTACAAGCTGAACGATATCTCACAAGGTCAGGACGCCACGCCGATCTGGATCCCGCAAATTTCGATGGCTGTCGGCGCTGTTCTCCTTGCCATTTCCATGGTGGATCATCTTATTCAACTCATTTTCACGGGTGAGCACGGCATTGAAGCCGAAACCGTGGATAGCCACGCGGAGTAACGGGAAATGGAAGAATTTTACTTAACCGCAATTTTCCTCTTCGTCCTGTTTCTCTTGCTGGGAACCGGCGTGTGGGTAGGTCTCGCACTTTTCGGCGTTGCTTTTGTTGGTCTTGAGCTGTTTACATCACGTCCTGCCGGCGATGCGATGACAACAGTCATCTGGTCCGGCACCTCGAGCTGGACACTGACGGCACTCCCTCTTTTTATCTGGATGGGGGAAGTTCTCTACCGGACACGATTATCCGAAGATATGTTCCGTGGCCTTGCCCCGTGGATGTCCCGCCTTCCCGGCGGACTGGTTCATACAAATATTGTCGGCTGTACCATTTTTGCTGCTGTCTCGGGATCCTCAGCGGCAACACTTACAACGGTTGGCAAAATGTCCATTCCGGAACTTCGCAAGCGCGGATATCCGGAACGAATGATTATCGGAACATTGACAGGCGCCGCGACACTTGGCCTGATGATCCCGCCCTCATTGACGTTGATTGTCTATGGCGTGACGGTGAATGAATCAATTTCCAAGCTCTTCCTTGCAGGCATCCTGCCGGGACTGACGCTTGCATTGCTCTTTATGGGATATGTGGCGTTCTGGTCATTCACCAGACCTGAAGAAGTACCGGATTTGGGTGAAAAGCTGGGGCTTCGGCAAAAACTTTGGGAATCCCGTTTTTTGATGCCGGTCATTGCGTTGATCACTGTCGTCATCGGATCCATGTATCTTGGGATAGCGACTGCAACGGAAGCTGCTGCCTTTGGTGTTATCGGTTCGATGGTTCTTGCTTTCTTCCAGGGTTCACTTTCCTTCAAGACTTTTCAGGAAAGCCTGATCGGGGCAACGCGAACCTCCGCCATGATCATGTTCATTCTCGCAGGCGCTGCGGCTCTTTCCCTGGCGATGGGTTTTACCGGCCTGCCGCGTGCTCTTGCTGGCTGGATTGACACCCTGGAACTCTCTCCTTTTGTTCTGCTGCTGGCCTTGATGGTGTTCTATATCATTCTCGGCTGCTTCCTGGACGGGATTTCCTCGGTAGTGCTGACCATGGCTATTGTTGAACCCATGATCCGGCAAGCCGGTATCGATATCATCTGGTTTGGTATCTTTATTGTCGTCGTCGTCGAGATGGCACAGATTACACCCCCGATCGGGTTTAACCTGTTTGTGATGCAAGGCATGACCAAACATGGAATGGGCTATATTGCGAAAACGGCCCTGCCCATGTTCCTGATCATGGTCGGCATGGTATTTATTCTGATTTTCTTCCCGGATCTGGTAACCTATTTGCCTGAAAACATGAAGCAACCGGGTCAGGGATGAGGTGCATAAAGAAGTTCACATGATCCATCGCTTTTGTGAAAGGGTATTCGTGTGATCTTCTTGCTTAAACTTGCAGGGCGCCATGCCAGACTGGTTCTCGCAGCTGGCGTCCTTCTTGGGCTTTTCCTGCCCGGGCTTGGTGATATCCTGGGACCAGTGTTACAGATCATGGTGGTTCTTGTTCTTTCTGTCGCGATGGTGCGCGTCGAACTGGTACAGGTCCTGACACATCTGAAAAAACCAATCAGGCTGTCACTTCTGATTTTCTTCCTGATGATCCTCTTTCCTGTCGCCATTCACTGGATCGCTGTTTTTCTCGAACTCGATCCCGTTTTACATCTCGCCGTAGTTCTCGTTGCTTGTGCACCGCCCCTTGCTTCAGCCCCCAATATGGCCGTTCTTCTCAATCAGGATGATGCATTGGTCTTGAATGTGATGGTAATCGGAACCCTGATTGTTCCCTTTACAGTCCCTTTTCTCACCAGCTCATTCCTTGAACTCCCGCTCGATATCGATCCCACTTCCCTCTTTCTGAGGCTTGCAGCAACTGTTTTCATTGCAATCCTTCTCGCAGCGCTTATCAGGCATTTTGTCGGCCAGGAAAGAATACAGAAGAATCTTGAGCTTTATGATGGTATTTCCGCCGTCATCATGCTCCTTTTCGCCATTGTGATCATGAACGGCATCGGCCTTCAGGAAAATGGTGATAAAGACATTTTCCTTGTCACACTCATTACAGCCTTCGCTTCAAACTGGGGCGTGCATCTGTTTTTCCTGGGATTGTTTATCTCTCTTAACATCATTATGCGGAAAAAACCGGCCTCTCCCAGCAAGTCACAGGGGGCAACTGCCTTGATGATGGGAAGTAGAAATGCTGCGCTTTTCATGGCCGCTTTACCTGCCGAAACACTGCAGTCTCTTCTGCTTTTTATCGCGCTTGTTCAGTTTCCGATTTATCTTACCCCGCTCGCCGCCACCCCTCTCTATCGTGGGCTGGATCTTTGGCGGCAGAAAACCTTACCATCCGGTTCGTGATAAATAGGTTTCTGCCTCCTCCCAGTTATCGATCACTTTGATAATCGATCTGCATAATCCTTCAAAATCCTCGCGGGGGATCTTGCCAAACAACAGATTATTGAATTCCCTTAACCTGGGCAACAACTGAGCGCGTAGCTTTACTCCTTCAGGAGAGAGCTTTAGTAAAACAGATCTGCCATCGTCAGGGTTCTTCTGACGGACAACCAACCCCTTATTTTCAAGTCGCTGGACTTGCGACGTTATAAAAGGCCCGCTGACATGCAGATATTCTGCAATCTCTTTTACCGTAGCCCCCTTGTCCCCCTGTTTTTCCGATAAGCTCATCAAGATATTATATTGAGGGGACGTTAGCCCGAGACTGGCGGCAATGCGCGTGCGGCTTTCTTCAAGCAAGGTTTTCATATGCCCCAAATCATAAATCATTTTCCTGAAGGCAACATCACTTCCACCGACAAGAAAGGCATCATTGGAAATAGTTTGCTGGGTGAGTTGAAGCGATCCATTAGTGTTGGACGAGGACGATATATTGCTGTGTTTACGCATTCTCTCCCCCATTCATCACGGTTTTCTTGGCATTAATCGACTTATCAAGAGACGCAATGTTCTTCAATTTCATATATATGTGAAATAGATCGCGGATTTACGGGATCAAGCAACAGCATCTCAAAAAAACTTGAAGAACACTTTCCTCAACCATCTCCAGAAGCCCACTTGTTATTATGGCACGAGGCTTAAATTGCTCTCCCGTTTCGTGTTCGAAAAACTCAATCGGATCTTCCGTTCAAAAATCTGCTGGCTCTAAATGAAATCGGTAAAAATTCCAAATTGCATACAATTCTGTTTACAGTACTGAAGACAATGTTATTCTGGATCTTCTTCTGTTTTTGATATCGGGAATTTTCCACCCCGATAGCTCGTGATGGGGCAAAGATGAAAGTACAAGGTGCAAAATCCGTTTACGGTGCAAGCGTTGGCATTCTGATGCTGGAGGCCCGTTTCCCCCGCATTCCCGGCGATATGGGCAACGGACAAACCTGGCCTTTTCCCGTTCAGTATAAAGTGGTCAAACAGGCTTCCCCCGATACGGTCGTTCGAAATGGTGCTACGGGCCTCCTGGAGAGCTTCATCAAAGCCGGACAGGAACTGATTGACCAAGGTGTTGATGGCATCACGACAAACTGCGGCTTCCTTGCCCTGATGCAGGATGAACTCCAGCAAGCATTACCGGTTCCCGTCGCCACATCTTCCCTGATGCAGGTTCCAATGGTTGAAGCCCTTCTTCCAAAAGGGAAAAAAGCAGGCATTCTGACCATTTCTTCCTCGACCTTGACAGATGAACATTTGAAGGCAGCCAATGTTCCTCTCGATACACCAATTCAAGGGACAGATGCAGGTAAGGAATTTACGCGCGCCATTCTGGATAATGAGGAATTTCTGGATGTTGAACTGGCCCGGGAAGATAATGTGAGATTTGCAAGAGAACTTGTTCAAAAAAATCCGGATGTTGGCGCGATTATACTGGAATGCACAAACATGGTTCCCTATGCAGCGGATATCCGCGCTGCGACAGGCCTCCCTGTTTTCTCCATCTATAGTTTTGTGACCTGGTTTCAGTCTGGGCTCACACCGCGTTCCTTTAATACCCCGTTTCTGGATGGTACTCCCATCCGATATTAACCCCCTCTCTTTCGTGACTTTATGAGTATGATATGAGCGACCATAGAATTCAGGACCTGAAAGTCCATATCGTCAATATTCCTACAAAAACTGTCCATTCTCATGGAAGCGGCGATATTGCCGGGATCAAAAGTGTTCTCCTTGAAGTGACAACGGATACGGGCCTCACAGGGTGGGGAGAAGCTTCACCCTGGCCGGTTTTCACAGGAACTGCAGAAGGTAACGCTGCCGCTTTACATGTTCATCTCAAACCCCACCTGATCGGTGAAGATCCGGTTCTGGTAGAAAAGCACCTCTTCATGGCGGATACCATTCTTATTGGACATCCTGAAGCAAAAGCAGCGTTGGAGACAGCCCTTCTGGATATTACAGGGCAGATTGCCGGGCTGCCCATTGCAGAACTTGTTGGCGGCAGGCATCGGGACAACATGCCCCTCAGTTTTTCCGTTGCCAATCCGGACTTCGACAAGGACCTTGAAGATGTTGCCGCAATGTATGAAGACGGTGTTCGAATTCTGAAACTGAAAACAGGTTTCGCGGGTCACCAGTTTGACCTGATGCGCCTTGAAAAACTGCGGGAGATTTACGGAGACAGTCTCCACCTCAGGGCCGATTATAACCAGGGGCTTGCTGCCTATGATGCCATCCGGCATTTAAAAGATCTTGAGGCCTTTGATCTCGATTTCATTGAGCAACCGGTAAAAATGCATGAAAGGACAGCTTTCGCAGCGATTAATAAGGCAATTGATACACCACTGATGGCCGATGAATCCGTTTTTAATCCGCGTGAGGCAATCCAGGCTGTGCAGACAGAGATGTGTGATGTGATTACCCTGAAAATCATGAAATCAGGAGGCATCCGCCGGGCACTTGAAGTTGCAGCAATTGCCCGGGCAGCCGGCATGGAAGTCTATGGCGGATGCATGTTTGAAACAGGCATTGCCCACGCAGCTGGCACTCATCTAGTCGCGGCTCTTCCTGATCTGAAACTGGGCTGTGAATTCTATATGTCCACCTATTATGTAAGCGAAGATATCCTTACCGAACCGTTCCCTGTTAAGGAAGGTCATGTCCATGTACCAACTGCCCCGGGACTGGGCGTTTTCGTGGACCGGGAGAAATTGGAAAAATACAGCTTGCAAAGCTTCTCCTGATCTTTCCTAAACAAAAAAACACCCGGTTTAAAAGCCGGGTGTTTTTTATGGCTTATCTAGCAGATATTCAGCCCATCCAGCGGCGTACAGGTGCGTTGGTTTCTTCAAGTGGCTGACAGATCACATCCACCAAAGTGGGGCCGTCGTGATTGATGGCTTCTTTCAGAACACGCTGAAGGTCGTCCGGTTTTTCAACTCGCCAGGACTTAACGCCATATGCAGCCGCAACCGCCGCCTGATCCGTACGGCTGAAATCCACATTATAATAGCGAGCGTCTTTATCTGCGAACTGGCTTGCTTTGATCCAGCCAAAGTTTGCATTTGAAAAGACAATATAGGTGATCGGCGCACGAGAACGACAAATCGTTTCCAGCTCCCCGCACGTAAAGCCGAAGGACCCGTCTCCCATCATTGCAACCACTTTACTTTGCGGTCGCCCATACCAGGCCCCGAGGGCAGCAGAGAGCGAGTAACCAAGCGCACCATGAGCCCGGTTTGTAATGAAATAACGCCCGGGTAAGGACTGCTGATAATAGGCGGAAATGTAAGGGCAGCTGGTTCCCGGATCTGAAAGCACGGTTGCATCTTCAGGCAGTTCTTTCATCAAGGCCTGAATAACACGTTCTGGACGGATCGGCATATCAGAGGATCGGGCAAGCGTGTTGAAGATTTCAAATTTACGCTTTTTAATATCCTCTACGACAGCGGCACCACCAAAATCCTGCGCAAGATCAGTTCTGCAGTCCAGCTCTGCGTTCACAGCGGCCAGAGACAGCTTCAGATCCCCGACAACACCTACTTCTGCCTGATAGTTCGCTCCGATAACCATGGGATCATTATCAAAATGAACAATACGGGCTCCAGGCCCGGGTGCTTCCCAGCGCGAGGTTGTGGTCGAGCCGGCCCGGCATCCCATAAAGACAACAAGATCCGCAGCCTCCATTAATTCCCATGTCTGATCCGTGCCGCCGTTAGAACCGACAACTCCAACACAATTGGGGTGAGTATCAGCAAGAGATCCCTGCCCTGATATAGAGGTCGCCACAGGTATATTCAGGCGGCGTGAGAAGCGGTCCAATTCTTCCATCGCCCCTGCGATAACAACACCACCACCGCAAACAATAAGAGGAGATTTCGCCGACAGGATCGCATCAACCGCAGCTTCAGCAGCCCCAGGCTCAGGACCTGTCGGATAGGCTGGATAGGAACTGTGTTTTGGATCTGCCCAGATATCAGAAGGGTCCACTTCATCATATTGAATGTCATAGGGCAGGCCAAGATGCGCAGCGCCAGAGCGGCCCGTTGTCATTGCACGAAATGCTGTTCGCACCATACGCGGGATATGCGCTGATTGTTTAATCACCGTATTCCATTTGGTGAGCGGACGCATCAACGCTTCCTGATCAACCTCGGTCAATGGATATTTTCCATAGGAGGAAACAGAAATATCCGTGGTGATCCCCAAAACAGCGTAGGAGGACTCGCTCGCTTCAATCAGTCCGGGCAGAATATAGGTCGCACCACCCCCGGAAGGTCCTTCGCAGACACCAACACGGCCGGTAACGCGAGAATAGGCGTCCGCCATGTAAGTCGCGCTTCTCTCATCACGTGTCAGAATATGATCAATCTTATGATCCAGACGCAACATCGCATCATAAAAAGGCAATGTTGTATCACCACACAGACCGAAAATATGCTGAACGCCATGAGCTTCCAGCATTTTCACCATCGCTTCCGCGCCATTTAGCTTATTCGTCACGTCTTGTACCATCCTACTTTAGAAGCAGATTCATGGAGATTAATCTGCATATCATTCTGTATACAGATTAATATACCAAACAAAACCTAATGTGCAAGCACGCAGTTTATACGCACTTCACAAAGGAGAATAAGCGTTTGGCTTCAGTTCATGGCAGGTACATAAAGCTGGGAGTAAGCTATCTTGACCGCTTCTGTTGTCTCCTCACTTCGCTTCACAATGTGATTGCGAAGAGCTGCGATGGTTTTTTCTTCATTTCTGGTTTTCAGATGCTTGACGATTTCCTGATGATGAACCGGCGCACCTTCACGCCGATCCGCCATATCAATACAGCGGACATAGCGAATGCGCGCATTTACATTGGAAAGCATCCTTTCAAGCTCGCCATTTCCAGAAAGGCGAACCAGCCGCATATGAAATTCCTCATCCAGATCCACAAGTTCCAATGTAGAAGAAGTGCTTAGATAGGCGGGCTCACAACTTCTCAGAAAAGCTTCAAGCTCATCAATATCCTGATCGCTAGCCCGAACAATAGCAAGACGCAACGCCTCGCTTTCCAGCGCCGCCCGTACCTCGTAAAGGCTGAGGATTTTTTCCGGGCTTAAGGCTCGACAGAAGAAACCACGCCCATTTTCAAAATCGATAAACCCTTCCGCAACCAGTCGGTTCAAAGCTTCGCGTAATGGGGTCCTACTGGCGCCTAGCTCCTTGGAAAGAGAGCTCTCGTTAATCCGCTCTCCGGGCATAAACTCAAAATTGGTCGCCATTTGCCGAACTCTAACATAGATCTTGTCTACGCTGCTCGAGAGTTCACTCATCGATTTCTCCGTTCAAATGCGGTTTGTTATTTTCCCTGTTTTTAAAGAACCTCATACGGTTTCACAACAGATCAAGTGGTGAACCGGACGAAAAACAGGAAATAATTGCACACCAAATTGTACGCAGCATAGAATACCTGTCAATAAACAGCAAAAAAGACCTTGCAACGATTGCCGCAAGGCCTCTTAGAACTGATATTCAGCCAGGATCACTTTTCAGAATAAAGCACCCTATTTTTCCTGATCCTGCGACGATGCCATTTTGTAGGACTGAAAAACCTTCCAGGAGATGAGGCCGGCAGCAATCCCTGCCGCTGCCAATGCCAAATGCAATGGGTCACTGATCATGTGAATGAGCTGACTGAAAGCAGACATATCAGCATGCTCACCTGCGTGCGCAAATGCACTAAAAGGAATGAGAACTGCGGAGGTTAAAATAAGAGATTTAGCGAGCATTGATTTTTCCTCGATTTCTGATGACGCCGGTTTAAGCATGCACAGCTATTCAAAAATCCGTCCTGAATAGAAAACACACAGACCATCAGATGCAGACACCATGCCAGATTAAAAAGCAGCTTTTAGGCCCATTACATCCTAAGCACACCAAAATTCTGCCTAAAAATTAGACCTGCGAAATTGTGGTGACGAAAAAATAGACACACCTCCTCTCTCCTCCCCTCTCACCGTCTTTACAAGGGTTTCTGATCTTAAAGAGAATGAGCCGGCCAAAATTCTGTAAGTCCCGGAAAATAAAGAACCCCCGTAGATTTTCATCTACGGGGGCGAGGCTTGCTGTGGTGCAACAACGCCTCTCAGGATCGCGGATAGTTCCGTTAGCCTGTGCTAACAGAATGCCCGCAGCTCAGCCATCGGTCAAGCGCGATAACTCTATGATTTAAAACAATAAAATATGATGCTGCCTAATTTGTTGGCAAACTGGCAAATTGCTCCGTTTCTTGAAGGAGCATCGCATTAAATCCACACTCCTCCCTAACCATCTGAAAAACATAGAGGTTTTCACGAGGTTTAATATTTTCTGAACAACTGGCCCGCTTCTTGCCTTTTTGATCGTGGTGCAACAACGCAACTCTCAACTTCAAGGAGGAGTTCAACAATGAAAAAAACCGTAAAAACCTTATTAGGTGCAGGCGCCATAGCCCTTTCGGGTCTTGCTGCCACTGCTGTTCAGGCTGCCGACACCATTAAGGTCGGTGTCCTGCATTCCCTGTCCGGAACCATGGCCATTTCTGAAACCACACTCAAAGACACTGTTTTGATGATGGTGGAAGGACAGAATAAAAAAGGGGGCCTGCTCGGCAAGAAACTGGAAGCTGTTGTCGTTGATCCGGCGTCAAACTGGCCTCTCTTTGCAGAGAAAACACGCGAACTGATCGAAAAAGAGGGGGTTGATGTTATTTTCGGCTGCTGGACCTCAGTCTCCCGAAAATCCGTCCTTCCTGTTGTTGAAGAACTTAATGGCATGCTGTTCTATCCCGTTCAGTATGAAGGGGAAGAAAGCTCCCGCAACGTCTTTTATACCGGCGCTGCGCCAAACCAGCAGGCCATTCCCGCTGTTGATTATCTGCTCAGCGAAGATGGTGGTGGTGCAGAGCGGATCGTTCTATTGGGAACTGACTATGTCTATCCCCGGACAACCAACAAAATTCTTCGTTCATACCTGAATGCAAAAGGCATCAAAGATGCCGACATTATGGAAAACTACACGCCATTTGGTCATTCAGACTGGCAGACAATTGTTGCTGACGTGAAAAAATTTGCATCCGCAGGCAAGAAAACGGCTGTGGTCTCCACCATTAACGGTGACGCCAATGTTCCTTTCTATAAAGAGCTTGGCAACCAGGGCATCAAGGCGGAAGACATTCCTGTCGTTGCTTTCTCCGTTGGTGAAGAGGAGCTCGCTGGTCTTGATACGGCGCCATTGGTCGGTCATCTGGCGGCCTGGAACTATTTCATGAGCGTTGACGCTCCTGAAAATGAGGAATTCATCACGGCCTGGAAAAAATTCATCAAGGATGACAAACGCGTCACCAATGATCCTATGGAAGCCACATATATTGGCTTCAAGATGTGGACACAGGCCGTGAAGCAGGCCGGCTCAACAAATGTTGATGCTGTCCGCCAGGCAATGTATGGCCAGAAAGTGAAAAACCTCACTGGTGGCGTTGCTGTTATGAATACTAACCATCACCTTTCCAAGCCTGTTCTGATTGGCGAAATCCAGGATGACGGCCAGTTTGACATTGTCTGGCAAACTGAAGGGGAAGTTGTGGGCGACGCCTGGTCAGACTTCATTCCTGAAAGTGCAAAACTGACAGCGGACTGGACATATCCATGGGTCTGCGGCAACTGCTCAAAACCAAACTTTGAGAAAATGCCAACAAACTAATACCAGCGAATGGGGTCGGGATGGCAACTTTCCCGTTTCTCTCGACCTCATTTCAAAATGCAAAAGAAAATGAAAATTCCCGAGGGGTATAGCCCTCGTAATATTGGGGACGGAAGTGACTATATTATCCAAATTCAGCTGGCTTGCGCTGTTTGCAGTTCTGGTTGCCTTTACAGCACCCGTGCAAAATGTTGCCCATGCTGATGAGTTTTCCAAGATCGTTCAAACCCTGAATACAAAAAGCAAGAAAAAGCTGGGTAAAGCGATCGACGCTGTTGTCGCTACGGGCGATGAACGCGCAGTCCCTGTCCTGGAAGCCCTTCTTGAGGGAAAATTATTCTATCGCAAGACTGATAACCAGGTCTTCATTACAGAAAAATCCGGTAAGGTCTATCTTCTGACAGATCCCTCCACTGGTAAGGAGATCGGCGAAGCGACCCGTAAGGAAGCCAAAAAAATCGGAATTAACAACAGGCTGAGAGGACAGCTTAAAGGCGCACTTGGCGGAATGACATTGATGAGCCCCGACGCGGAAAAGCGTCTCAAAGCCGCCAATGATGTTTTCAAGGCCGGTGATCCAGCCATGCTGAAGATCCTCAAGAAAGCCCTGCTTCGCGAAGAAGACGGTACAGTAAAAGAACGTATGAACCGTGCCCTTGCGGCAATAGAACTCGAACATGCAAAGGACCTTCAAATCCGCCTTCTAGCGGTTCAGAAACTTGGTGAATACACAGACCCGGAAGTCGCCGCGTTACTGAACAAGATCATTGCAGGCACTAAAGATGAACAGTTGATCGCTTCCGCAACAGAAACATTGTCGGATGTAGAAAGTTCACTCGCCTCCTGGGCGATTGTCGGGAACCTGTTTCAGGGCGTGTCTCTGGGATCGGTTCTGCTTCTAGCGGCTGTCGGCCTTGCCATTACTTTTGGCGTCATGGGCGTCATCAATATGGCACATGGTGAGATGGTTATGCTCGGCGCCTATACCACTTTTATGGTGCAGGAGGTTTTTAGAAACTATTTCCCGGGAGCCTTCGACTGGTCCCTGCTTGTGGCCTTGCCCGCCGCCTTTCTGGTGACAGGCCTGGTTGGCATCGCTATCGAGCGCGGTATCATAAGATGGCTTTACGGCCGCCCTCTGGAGACCCTGCTCGCCACCTGGGGATTAAGTCTGGTCTTGCAACAAATCATACGATCCTTTTTTGGCCCAACCAATCAGGAGGTGGGTAATCCAAGCTGGATGTCAGGGGCAATTGAAACCTCGACAGGACTGGTACTGACCTATAACCGGATCTGGATCATTCTGTTCTCTCTTGCTGTGATAGCCCTTCTCGCAGTCATTGCCCGCAGAACCATGTTCGGTTTGCAAATGCGAGCCGTTACACAAAACCGGGCGATGGCAAATTCCATGGGCATTCGCTCCGGCTGGGTAGATGCCCTTACCTTTGCGCTTGGCTCAGGTATTGCTGGTATCGCGGGTGTCGCACTCAGCCAGATTGACAATGTTTCACCAAATCTGGGTCAATCCTACATTATTGACAGTTTCATGGTTGTTGTATTTGGCGGCGTTGGTAACCTGTGGGGAACTCTCGTTGGTGCTTTCTCCCTTGGTATTGCCAACAAATTCATGGAGCCATATGCCGGGGCGGTGCTCGGGAAAATTCTCGTTCTTGTCGGCATTATCCTCTTCATTCAGAAGCGACCGAGAGGGCTTTTCGCCCTTAAAGGCCGTGCGGTGGAGGCATAAATGATCCGTCAGCCTTTTATCCTTCGGATCCTGCAGGATCGCCTGGCGAGCTTTATACTTGGTCTTCTGCTTCTGAGTGCGTTTCTTGTCCCGGCCCTCAATCTTTATGTGTCTCCTGAAAGTGCGCTTCATGTCCCAAGTTATGTTGTCACCCTTCTTGGAAAATACCTGACCTATGCCTTGCTCGCGCTAAGCGTGGATCTGGTCTGGGGCTATTGCGGTATCCTCAGCCTCGGCCATGGTGCTTTTTTCGCCCTCGGCGGATATGCCATGGGCATGCATATGATGCGGCAGATCGGTGATCGCGGTGTATATGGAGATCCCGTTCTACCGGATTTCATGGTGTTTCTGGATTGGAAGGAGCTTCCCTGGTACTGGTACGGCTTCGATAACTTCGGTTTTGCCCTGTTGATGGTCCTTCTGGTTCCGGGTCTCCTTGCGTTTATCTTCGGATGGTTTGCGTTTAGATCCCGGGTCACGGGAGTTTATCTATCCATCATTACCCAGGCCATGACCTATGCCTTATTGTTGGCTTTTTTCCGAAACGATATGGGATTTGGCGGCAATAACGGCCTCACGGATTTCAAGGATATTCTGGGCTTTGATTTAAAGTCTGACGGGATGAGGGCAAGCCTGTTTTTCCTTTCTGCCATGGCTGTAATTTTCGGGTATTTTGTCTGCAAGTTTATCGTTGAATCCCGTCTTGGCCGAGTGATCATCGCTATTCGGGATGCTGAAAGCCGTGCCCGGTTTCTGGGTTACCGCGTTGAATATTACAAACTCTTTGTCTTCGTTGTCTCCGCAGTGCTGGCAGGTATTGCTGGCGCCCTGTACGTGCCGCAAGTCGGGATCATCAACCCGTCTGAATTTGCGCCTGCAAACTCCATCGAGATTGTAATCTGGGTTGCTTTGGGAGGACGAGGTACCCTGATCGGACCGATTATTGGTGCATTGGTTGTCAATTATGCGAAGACCTATTTCACGGGAGCGCTGCCTGAAATCTGGCTTTATATGCTGGGCGGTCTTTTCATTCTAACCACCCTGTTCCTTCCCAAAGGCATCACCGGCACTGAAAGCATTGCGCAAAGCTTTGAAAACTACCGCCTGAAACTCGCCAGATGGTTAAGGCCGCATGATTTCCCGGATCTGAACAAGGAGCCTGCGGAATGAAGCAGCACACAGATACGATTTTATATCTCGACAGCGTCTCGGTCAGTTTCGACGGCTTTAAGGCCATCAATAATCTGAGCCTGTATATAGAGCAAGGTGAGCTTCGTGCCATTATCGGGCCGAACGGCGCGGGAAAAACCACGATGATGGATATCATAACCGGCAAGACCCGCCCCGACACTGGCACGGTTCTTTTCAATGGGGACACCGCTCTCACTGAACTGGATGAAGCAGCGATTGCCAATCTGGGTATCGGGCGGAAATTTCAAAAGCCGACTGTGTTTGAACATCACACCGTCTTTGACAATCTCGAGCTTTCCCTTAAAGGAAACCGGACACCCTTTGAAAGCCTGTTTTTTAAACTGAAAACAGAACAACGGGATCGCATTGACGATGTTCTGAAAACCATCAATCTGCAGGATGCAAGAAATCAGGAGGCAGGAAGCCTTTCCCACGGACAAAAACAATGGCTGGAAATCGGTATGCTGCTGATGCAGGACCCTGACCTTCTTCTGGTGGATGAACCGGTTGCCGGCATGACAGATGCTGAAACAATAGAGACCGCGCGACTGTTGAAAGACATTTCCAAAAATCACTCCGTCATCGTCGTTGAGCATGACATGGATTTTGTCAAATCGCTGGATTGCCGGGTCAATGTGCTTCACGAGGGATCAGTCCTGGCCGAAGGAAGCCTGGATCTCGTGCAGTCCAATCCGGAAGTTATCGAAGTTTATCTGGGGCGCTGAAGCATGCTTACCGTCGAAAACATTCATTTGCATTATGGCGCTTCGCAGGCCTTGCGTGGTGTCAGCCTTTCCGCTGAAATCGGTCAGGTGACCTGCGTTATGGGCCGCAACGGGGTTGGGAAAACCTCCCTCATGCGCGCTATCGTCGGACAGCATGCGTCAAGTGCAGGCCAGATTATCTGGGAAGACAAAGATATCACCAAAATGTCCCCTGCTGAACGGGCCCGTCAGGGCATTGCTTTTGTCCCTCAAGGCAGGGAGATTTTCCCGCTTATGAGCGTTGAAGAAAATCTCAAAACCGGATTTGCAGCTGTTCCCCGATCCCTTCGGCATATTCAGGATGAAATCTTTGAGCTTTTCCCCGTTTTGAAAGACATGCTGGGCCGGCGCGGCGGGGACCTTTCTGGCGGTCAGCAGCAACAACTGGCCATTGCGCGAGCCTTGGTGACCCGCCCTCGCCTACTGGTTCTGGACGAGCCTACTGAAGGTATTCAGCCTTCTATCATCAAGGATATCGGCCGGGTAATCTCGATCCTCGCCGGGCGCGGTGATATGGCGGTTTTGCTGGTTGAGCAGTATTTTGAGTTTGCCCGGGATCTTGCGGACAGTTTCTGTGTCCTGGATCGAGGTGAAGTTGTCATGGCTGGAGCCAAGAATGAGATGGTGGAAGAAGATGTACGTCGACACCTTACCGTCTAGCCCGGCAGTTTCTGCTGCAAAAAGCATGGGCATGCGCGGACGGGCAGAACTTGGTTTTGAAGCTACCGGAGACCAGACCCGCCTGAAGCATTTATTTCAGACCTCGCCGCTGCGTGTCCTGTTTCCGGCGATGCCGAAACCGGAACTGAATACGGCCGTCCTTGTCACAACATCCGGCGGTTTGGTCGGCGGGGATCGGCTTGAGATCGAAGTGACTGCAGGTGAGAACGCACGAGCGCTTGTCATGGGACAGGCGGCAGAAAA
>JAKSCD010000203.1 GCA_022360775.1 Sneathiellales bacterium
CCCAGACCGAAAAGGGCGGCGGGCAGAACGGCCATGGACAGCATTCTGGTGACATCATGAACCAGTTCCGGGACAGGTGCATCTGTCAGATTGGCAACAATCCCGAGGCTGATGCCAATAAGAAGAGGATTGGTCAGCACCCGTGTTGCAGCTTCCTTGATCGTGCTTCCCAGAGGCGCGCCGTCGCGCCTTGCCACTTCCATGGCAATCATGCCAGAGCTCATGAGGAGGGGGGCGTGAAAACCGACTATCGCAAAGAGATAGGGAAGCGCGTCGTCCCCGTAGGCACGCTGGATTATCGGTAGTCCAAGCAGAACAGTATTGGAAAAATAGGCGGAAAAGCCAACCGCTACAGATTCGCCAGGCCGCCGCTTAAAGAGAAATTTGGCGATCAGGAAAGAGATAATAAAGCAGGCAAAGGCCCCGATATAAAAGGAAGAGAGATATTCAGGGTTAAACAGTTTGGCAAAGTCTATTTTCAGCATCGCCTGAAAGAGTAAGCAGGGCGTAGCAAAATTATTTACAAAACTGATGAGTCCCTGCACCCCTGTCGCCGGAAAAAGCTGTTTTCTAACGCTGAGATATCCAAGAGCGACAATCGCAAAAATGGGGCTGACAACAGAGAGGACCTCAAGCATCCCCTAGTGTGCCTCACCCCAATGATCACCAATTCCTGCATCAACTATCAGCGGAACCGAAATATCGACAGCCGGCTTGGCTGCATTTTCCATCACTGACTTGATGATCTCTGCCGTTTTTTCCGCTTCCGCTTCAGGAACCTCGAAAATCAGTTCGTCATGTACCTGAAGCAGCATTTTACCGCTTAAGTCCGCGTCAACAAGTGCATCCGGAAGGCGGATCATCGCCCGTTTGATAATGTCAGCCGCCGATCCTTGTATTGGCGCATTAATCGCTGCCCGCTCGGAGAAACTTCTACGTGCCCCGTTTTTGTCATTAATACCGGGAAGGTGAACTTTACGGCCGAAAATCGTTTCAACAAATCCATTGTCATGGCAGAAGGATTTGGTTTCATCCATATATTTCCGAATGCCCGGATACTGGGTAAAGTAAGCCTCGATATAGCTTTGGGCCTGGGTTCTGGAGACATCCAGCTGGCGGGCCAGACCAAAAGCGCTGATCCCGTAGATAATTCCAAAGTTAATGGCCTTCGCGGATCGGCGCTGCATGGGATCCATGCCTTCCATGGGAATATCAAACACCTGGGATGCGGTCTTTGCGTGAATATCCTGACCTTGTTCGAACGCTTCTTTCAGGCTTTCGATATTGGCAATATGCGCCAGAATACGAAGCTCGATCTGGGAATAGTCTGCGCTTATCAGCTTGTGACCGGGCTCGGCGACAAAAGCCTGACGGAGCTTCCGGCCTTCCTCGGTCCGGATCGGAATATTCTGCAAATTCGGTTCGGTAGAGGCAAGACGCCCGGTTGCTGCCGCCGCGAGACTGAACGAGGTATGAATGCGATTTGTTTTCGGATTAACCTGCGCTTGCAAGGCATCGGTATAGGTGCTCTTCAGTTTGGAAAGCTGGCGCCAGTCCAGAACCTTCCGAGCCAGTTCCACCCCGTCAGCCGCCAGACCTTCCAGAACATTGACATCGGTCGTATAGGCGCCCGTCTTACCTTTTTTACCGCCCTTTATACCCATTTTATCGAACAGGATCTCCCCCAGTTGTTTCGGGGAGGCAACGTTAAATTCTTCTCCTGCCAGGTCGTGAATTTCACTGACATAGTCGGTCATACGCGCGCCGAAATCTTCAGAAAGAGCGTTCAGAAACGGGACATTCACCTTGATGCCTTCCCGCTCCATCCCTGCAACAACAGGGACAAGGGGACGTTCTATCCGCTCATACAGGGCCGAGACCTTGTTACGAACCAGTCCAGGTTTCAACACTGTCTGCAAACGCAAAGTAATATCCGCATCTTCCGCAGCATAGTCCGTTGCCTTATCCAGCGGGACTTCGGCAAAGGTGATCTGGGATTTGCCTGTACCGCAAACTTCCTTGAACGGGATCGGCGAGATCCCGAAATGCAGCTTGGACAACTCATCCATCCCGTGACCATGAAGGCCGGCTTCCTGGCAATAGGAGAGCAGCATGGTGTCATCAATCGGGGTGACCTTCACCCCTTCATTGGCCAGAATAATCAGATCATATTTAATATTCTGACCAATTTTCAGAACCCCGGGATCTTCCAGAAGCGGTTTTAGGGTCTCAAGGGCAACGGCTTTATCCAGCTGATCAATTTTATCTGCATCATCAGCACCATTTTCTCCGTCGCCAAAATCAAATCCGCCCTGTACAGACGGCTTTTTGTGGCCAACAGGGATGTAACATGCCTTGCCTGGCTCAACACAGAGAGAAACCCCGACAAGTTCTGCCTGCATGGCATTAAGCGATGTGGTCTCTGTATCAACAGCCACATATCCACGCTTAAATGCAAGATCAACCCAGCCTTTCAGATCTTCAAGTTTTGTAACAGTCGTATAATGTGTTTCAATCGAACTCAGATCGATATCATTGGCGCTCTTTTCTTTATCGGAGGCCGCTTTTGCGGGTTTATCCGGAATATCAGCCTTAAATTCGGATCCATAAAAGCTTGCAACGCGCCCACTTAGCTGACGGAACTCATTGGTTGCCAGAAAGCCTGACAGATCTTCAGCTACCGGTTCATTAAGATTCAGATCTTCAACGGAAAGCTCGAGCTCCACATCATCTTTCAGACGCACCAGCTCCCGGCTGACACGCGCCATATCTGCATGTTCCAGCAGTTTCTCACGGCGGCCCTTTTGTTTGATTTCTCCGGCACGATCCAGAAGGGTATCCAGATCACCATATTCATTAATCAGCAGGGCGGCCGTCTTAATCCCTATGCCGGGCACTCCCGGGACGTTATCCACGCTATCACCAGCAAGCGACTGAATATCAACCACTTTTTCTGGTCCCGCACCAAATTTTTCATGTACTTCATCAACCCCGATGGGTTTGTTTTTCATAGGATCCAGCATCGTTACCGGCCCGCCAACCAGCTGCATCAGATCCTTGTCGGAAGAGACAATCACACATTCCATGTCCTTTTCCCGGGCCTGGCGGGCATAAGTCGCTATGATGTCATCCGCTTCGAAGCCGGCTTTTTCAATGGCAGGCACATTAAACGCACGGGTAGCCTCGCGCACGAGTGGGAATTGAGGGATCAAATCCTCTGGCGGGGCGTCGCGGTTCGCCTTGTATTCGGGGAAGATGTCAGTGCGGAAGGTTTTTCTGCTGGTATCGAAAATAACCGCCAGATGACTGATCCGCCCATCCCGCTGAGTATCCTGGATCAGTTTGAACAACATGTTGGAGAAGCCGAGCACCGCACCGGTCGGTGTGCCGTCTGAACGGGTTATGGGGCCGCGCCCCCGGATCATTGCAAAATAGGCGCGGAAAATATACCCAGACCCGTCCACCAGATACACCCGGTGTTTCTGGTTCGGATCGCCCGTTACATCAGCTTCTTTCATACAGCCTCACATGCCAGGCAGGCTCACAATCCTGCTGGCCTAATTATCGCGCCCTGAGGAGATTTAATGGGCGTCAGAGATTTTTGCGCCTTCTTTAAGGACAAACAGACGGCCACAATACGGGCATTCAACTTCATGCTTGTCACCAAGGTTCAGGTAAACCCGTGGATGGCCCAAGGCACCCTTGCCTCCGTCACAGTAAACTTTCAGGCTTTCCACTTCAGTTTTTTGGGGTGCGTCCATGACTTGTCCCATTTTCCTTAAAATTTGTCAGACTTGCATACAGTTCCGTTAGTGATTAAGTCTGTTCTCACAGGATCTGTACTGGGGTCGGATGATATCGATTGCGGGTGCTTTCGCAAGTTTGAAATGTATTCCTCCCCTTCTTAAAGAGAAGTTATCACATATGTCTGCTGCGCCAGCCCTTCATTCTTCACCGGAAAACGCCCTTGAAGTCCGGGATTTGCGGAAAATCTATAAAGGCAAGGGCAAAGTTCCGGACAAGGAAGCCCTTAAGGGAATTTCACTGGATGTGCCCCGTGGTTCCTTTTTCGGACTTCTGGGTCCCAATGGTGCCGGGAAATCAACTCTGATCAATATTCTGGCAGGCCTGGTCAATAAAACATCCGGACATGCACGGGTTTGTGGTCATGATATTGAAAAAGACATGCGCGCGGCAAGACGGGCCCTTGGTGTTGTTCCGCAGGAGCTTAACCTGGATGCTTTTTTCTCTGCGCGCGAAGTGATGGAGTTTCAGGCTGGTCTTTATGGTGTTCCCAAGGCAAGCCGCCGAACCGATGAAATCCTTGCCGCCATGGGCCTGACGGACAAGGCCCATTCCTATGCACGGACCCTCTCTGGCGGAATGCGTCGTCGCCTGCTGGTCGCGAAAGCCATGGTGCATCAACCGGATGTCCTGATCCTGGACGAGCCAACCGCCGGTGTGGATATCGAGCTGAGACAACAGCTTTGGGAATATATTCGCAAACTCAATGACGCGGGCACCACGATCATCCTGACCACCCACTATCTTGAGGAAGCAGAAGAGCTCTGTGATCAGATCGCCATTATCAATCATGGTGAGGTCGTGGCCTGCGAGCCAACGGAGAAGCTGCTGTCAAAACTGGATGCAAAAACCGTTACCATGGTGCTGGATAAAGATATCGAGACAATTCCTGCAAGTCTCGTTCCTTTAAACCCATCCCTCTCTCATGGGAGGCGACTGTCTATTCATTACAAACCCAGTGAAATGGCCATTAGCAAAATTCTGGCTGATGTTGCTGCATCAGGCTTGAATATTGTGGATCTGACAACTGAAGAGCCCGACCTTGAAGATGCCTTCCTGCAGATGACCTCTTCCAGGACAACCTCCTAAAGGTATTTTGCAAAACACCACCACTTGTGAAATATTGCTGGTGAGCAAACAAAGGGCGCATTCTTCTTTGCCCAGGGACATATCTTAAAATGACAGAAGTTCTCTATTCAGGGGGTCAGCTATTTAACGGTGCTGATCCTGTTTTGGATCATCATTCCGTTCTGGTGGATGGCGACCGCATCAAGGATGTCGGTCCGGCCGATAAATTCTCAGGCTTTGAAGGAGCGATCGTTGATACTTCCGGCGGCACCCTTATGCCTGGCATGGCAGACTGTCATGTGCATATCCTCTATAAGGGCGGTGCCAATCCTTCTGCAGAATCAGAGGGCCTGAACCCTGCTGAAATTACCATTAATGGCCTTGAGAATGCACAAGCTACTTTACGGGCAGGCGTTACAGCCGTGCGTGACTGCGGGGGCCAGGATTTTCTTGAATTTCCCATCCGGGATGCCTGCAACAGTGGGCGATTTGCCGGTCCGACCATGATGGCGGCCGGCAAGATGATCTGCATGACAGGCGGCCATGGCAATCGTTTTGGCCGTGTTGCAGATGGTTGCGATGAAGTGGTGAAAGCCGTTCGTGAACAGGTCCATGCAGGCTGTGACCTGGTAAAGATTATGGCTACAGGCGGTGTGATGACCAAAGGGGTGGATCCTGAAGATGCCCATTATAGCGCCGAAGAAATGGCAGCGGGCATTAATGAAGCCAAACGCTTTCGCCGGACAACCGCCTCTCACGCACAAGGAGCTGAAGGGATCATGAATGCCGTAAAAGGCGGCATTACCTCTATCGAGCATGGTATCTTCATGGATGAAGACTGCCTTGAAGAAATGCTGGAACGTGGCACCTATCTGGTGCCAACCCTGGCGGCCGTTAAAAATATCCTGCTGAACAAGGATAATGGCATTGCCGATTACGTGGTTGAAAAAGCAATGCGTGTTTTTGAGCGTCATATTGAGAGTTTCAAGATGTTCTACAAGGCAGGCGGCAAAATCGCCATGGGCACAGATGCCGGAACCCCCTTTAATCTGCATGGCAAAAATCCGCAGGAACTTTCCTATATGGTGGATTGCGGCATGAGCCCGATTGATTCCCTGATCAGCGCAACCAAAGTTGCCCATGAATTGATGCAGCTGGAAGATCGCGGCCAGGTAAAGGCGGGGTTTAAAGCGGATCTGGTTCTGGTTAGCGGCAATCCGGCAGAAGACATCCAGATGGCGGCAGATCCGGAAAATCATCGCTTTGTGATTAAGAACGGCCAGAAGGTAAATTAACGTCTATCAGACCCGTAAAAGCCAGCGTTATGCTGGCTTTTTTACGTCCATCGGGAAAGTCTGCCATCTGTCGAAAACGGTCTGATGCGCTTTCAGGTCCGGCCCGATACAAACGAGCCGCAATTTTGGCAGGCTTTTACCTTCAGGAATTCTGGTGAGCTCACATGAAGTATCCGTTGCCTGAACAGAATGTAAGACAGCCTGCCCTTTTTCCATCAGCTGGACAAAACCCTTGATACGATGACAAATTTCCTGCAGGGGCCTTAGCATTTGGTCAAAATCCGATTTGTTGATTGAAAGGGGGCACTCCACGATCACAGATTGAAGCCCGTGTTCAATTTCGGTTTTTTCCAGCGACAAATCGAGATCCCGATCATAGGGATCAGCCTCCAGGATAAATTCCATGACTTCCCTCGCTTCCGTGAAGGTTGGCACATGGAAAACCGAGAGTTTGTCCTGAAGAGGATAAATCTGATCCGGATTATGGCGGTTAAAATACAGGGCATCCGCTTCAAGGATTTGCTGGCGGCAGAGCTTTCCAACAAATTTATCGGCGAGTTTTTTCTCGATATCGCCAGCGTTGACCACACTAAGCGCACGCGGATATTCTATCTTCTTCACACCAGCAAGCAGGTTTTTAAGCCGGTTAGGTTCTGCAACGCCGCTCGCCTCAATCACCAGAAGATCCGGCGAAAATTCCTTAAGCACCTTTTCAGCACTTTCAATGAGGCTGTCACCGATTGTGCAGCAGGCACATCCATTACTCAGGCTTATGGTTTCCCCGTTCTGGTTTTCAATAAGATCCGCATCAATATTGATGCTGCCAAAATCGTTTACCAGCACAGTAACCCGCCGCCCCGTAGAAAGGGATAGCAGAATGTTGATCAGGGTCGTTTTCCCCGCTCCGAGATATCCAGTAAAAAAAACGCAAGGGACAAGTCTCTCCATTATTCCTCCACCACAAAAACCTCGCCTTCAAAGACGGTTGCATGAACAGGGATATCCTTGATAGCTTCAGACGGCACCTCGAAAGGATCCTCATCCAGGATCGTAAAATCCGCCTTTTTTCCTGAACGAATGGATCCGATTGAGTTCTCCATCCCGAGAATTCGGGCCGCATCTATCGTAATTGCCCGCATGGCCTGATCAACCGAAATTCGCTCTTCAGGCGCGAGAACTGTACCGTTCTCGGACAGGCGGTTCACTGCAACCCAGGCATTTTTAAGCGGCTCTGCAGGCGCCATGGTAAAATCGGAATGCAGCGCGAAAGGGATATTCTCTCGTGCAAGCGATCCCATCCTTACCATTTGGCTCGCCCGCTCATAGCCGATACTTTGCGCCCAGTATCTTTCTCCCAGTTCATATACATAATAAGGGTTGGCAGACACATGGGCCCCCATGCGTTTCAGGCGATAAACCTGCTCTTCAGTGGAAATCCCGAAATGCTCAATTGTGAAGCAGGGATCAAGCCTGGGCTTTTCCCGCTGCATTTTCTCCAGAACCTCAATCGCCAGCTCATGCCCGAGATCTCCTGTACAATGAACATGAATACGATAGCCTTCATTCCAGTAAAACCGGACAGCCTCTTCAAACTTCTCCGGCACCATCAGCCATTCACCGTGATGGCCGTCAATAAAGCCAGGCTCCTGCATTTGCATCAGTTCAGAGAATATCGCCCCGTCAGTAAAGAGCTTGACCCGCCTATCGAAAAACAGTTTCTCGTTGGACCTTCCTTCCAGTTCCTTGATAACCTCAAGGCTATCTTCCACCGCAGTATCCCCATCCAGATTGAGCAGACCCTTTGGCACCAGAAGGGTCCGAAGCGGAACCTCCTTTCGGTTTATCAAGGCGTTATAGGCATTCCATTCCTGTTCAAAATCGAAAATGCCAAATGCCATATCAGCGACCGTTGTATGCCCGCCTTTATGAACCAGTTTCAAAAGAGAGAGAAGCCCCTCAAGAAAACGCTGAGGATCAAAGAGAAAGGGGCGCAGACCAGTCATGGCAATCATGGCACCGGTTTCTGAAAATCGTCCTGCTTCAGCATCGATCTGGGGATGTTTTTCCATCATGGCCTGATCGGCTTCGATAAAAGCGATCGCTGCATCATTGAGGATCAGTTCATGAAAAGAGCGATGCCATATGACAAGTGGATGATCTGGTGCAATCCTGTTCAGATCCACACGGGTAACCTCGCCATGCCAGAGCTGATGATATCCCCATGTAACGAAAACTGCCTTTTCCGTTCCTTTCTCCTCAAAGGCCGCTTTCAGGGCCGCAAGATAACTGTCCTTGCCCTTGGTCGCTGGCACCTTGCGATCGGGCAGGTTCCATTCCATAGCTGTAATAAAGGTGGAAGGCAGCAGAACCGAACCGAGCGAGGGATGCAGATGAGGATCAATAAATCCGGGGAAAAGGATTTTATCTTCAAACCGCCGGTCAATGACTGTCTCATACCGATCGGTCCAGGGTTTCAGGCTCCGCAATGTTCCTGCTTCCAGGATCAGTCCATCCTTTACAGCGACAGCCGTCGCGGCTGGTGCAGATCGGCTCATGGTATGGATCTGGCGGGCCGTAAAAACAGTAATGTCTGACACTAGTTTTTACCCTTCCAGGCCTCGTTCAGAATACCGCTGGCCGCATTGGCCATCATCCGGGCAAATTCCTGGTCATCTTCCGGGAAATGAACGCCATCCCCAAGCTCCCGCCGCCAGCTTAAGGTAACGATCAGCTGGCAGGCCTGCTTCATGGCTTCTTCAGGATTTTCAGCCTTGATCTGGTCGAGATATTTCGGTGTCACTTCTTCAAACCGGTCCAGAAGTGTCTGGGTAATACGTTTCAGTCGTTGCATAAGACTGTTATCTGTCAGGCTAAGCTCTTGTACTGCCATATAAAAGCCGCGTTTGTCCTTGACCGAATTGACACTTTCCTCGGTGAAAAAGTGAAAAAGATCCTCAACACTTTCGAAATGCTGTGGTTCCAGATCATAGGCCTTAACCCGGGCCATCATCTCGTCGATATAATGTTCAAGCAATAAATGAAAAACGCTCTCTTTGTCAGAAAAGCGATGATAGAAGGATCCGGTAGAACAGCCACTTTCGCGAATGATATCGGCGACACGGGTACCGGAATATCCCCGTTCAGCAAAAAGTTTAGCGGCAGCCTTTAAAAATTTGGCTTCTGTAAGCGCACTTCTTGTCTGCTGCGCAGAGCGATAACCGCTCACCAGTTCTTCTTTTTTCTTTTGCACGTTTACGTCGCCTCTTCCTTCCGCCCCGACCAGGATCCGTCTGATCCTATCATTAAACACAGAATTAGGACTTGACACAATATGAAACTAGAATTTTAATTCTAATAATATAAAAACTGAAAATAACAATTTGCATCTGCAAAACAGACAGGAAGGGAAAAATCATGAAAAAGGGAATACTGGGAGCCCTCTGTGCGACGGCAGTTGCAATCACGGCCACCTCCGCGCTCGCCAAGACCGAGATCAAGGTGGCCTCCATTGCGCCGAAAGGTACCCCGTGGATCAAGTTGCTGGAAAGCTGGGAAGCGGCTGTTGAAAAGGCAACCCATGGCGAGATTGATATTCAGCTTTTCCCTGGTGGTCAGCTTGGCAACGAATTTGATGTCTATAAGCAGGTGCAACGGGGCCGTATTGATGTGGGATCACTTTCCGGCGCAGCAATGGCAGAAAATGTGCCCGAACTTGCGCTTATGTCCACACCATTTCTGTTCAGGAACACAGCAACGATTGATTGTGTCTATGATGGCGCCGTCGGCAAGAAGCTTGCCGGTCTGGTAGAGGCCAAGGGCATGAAGCATCTGCAATGGGGAGAAACCGGCTGGGTCTATATCTATGCCAAGGAAGACCTGTCCGATGTCAATTTAGCAAAAGGCTACAAGGCCCGTGTCGCCCCGCAACCCATGTCCCGCACTTTGTGGAATTCTGTGGGAGCAAATGGAATAGAAATTCCTTATGCCGAAACCCCGGCGGCCCTGCAGACCGGGATGGTCCGGGCAGGAGAGTCTGCTGCTATTTCCTTTGTTGCCTTTGGTCTTGGCAAAGTAGCCCCGCATTTTATGAAAACAGCCCATATGCATCAGGCAGGTGCTCTGGTTTTCAGTGAAAAGAAATGGAAAAGCTTGAGCAAGGACCATCAGAAAGCCCTGATGGAGGGACTCCCTCCGCTTAGCCAAAGCAGAAAAGAGCTTCGCGGCCTTTCTGAGGCCATGCTGGCAGGCTATGCGCAAAAAGGCGGACCTGTTCATGAACTTTCAGAGGCCGAACGTTCAGCCTGGACCAACGCTGTGAAACCGCAATGGCCGGCCTTTGTAAAATCCCTGGGCTCCGGCGCAGAAAAATTATGGCCCGAGATCCTTTCCGCCAAAAAGGCATGCGGCGAGTGATGACAAGCGCTATCGGATAATATCCCATGTCCTTCACCAAAGGGCTTCTGGCTCTTCTCTTTCGGCTGGAAGCCTTTATTGCTATTGCCGCCTATTGCCTGATTGCAAGCTTGCTTCTTGGAGATGTTCTCCTGCGTGAAACAATCAGCAGCTCCATCTGGGGGGCCCAGCGCCTTTCCGTCTATGCGATGATCCTGACCGGCTTTCTCGGCCTCGGCCTGGCGGCAGCGCGGGGGGAACATCTTCGCCCCCGCTTTGCCGACGGCCTCATCCCCAAAGCCTTTACCAGGCTCGCAGACCGGATCGGCTCCTTTCTCATGGCGGCGGTTTTCATCCTGTTCGCCTATATAGGGATCGAATTCGTGCAGGAGGCTTATCAGTATCAGGACCGGGCACGGATTATTGATTTCCCGCTCTGGATTTTGCAGCTGATTGTTCCTTACGCCTTTGCTTCAACAGGGATCCGCTATCTTTCCTTTGCGCTTTACCCGGCGCTCAAGCCTGAAGAAAAACTGGAAACATGACCGCAACCCTTCTCCTTGTTCTTATGGTGGTCGTGCTACTGGCCCTTCGCGTCAACCTGGTAGCAATCCTGCTTACTTTTGGAGCCGCCATTCACCTGATCTGGGGCGACGGGGTCCTGACATACATTGTCGAGGATATGTGGATCGCCATTGATAAAGAAGTGCTGCTTTCCATCCCTCTTTTCCTGCTATGCGGATCGGTTATGGGGCGCGGTGATATTGCCAGGCGCCTGATTGCCGTTATGAAGGCCGTCACCGCACCGCTTCCGGGCGGTATGGCGGTAGCGACCATCCTCACCTGCGGGGTTTTCGCCGCTATTTCAGGCTCCTCTGCTGTGACATTGATCGCGGTCGGCTCCATCGCTTATCCCGCTTTAATTGCCCAGGGCTATTCCAAGCCCTTTTCATTGGGCGCACTTTCGGCAGGCGGTACGCTCGGGGTGATTATCCCGCCCTCCATTCCCATGATCCTCTATGGCATTGTGACAGAAACCTCCATTGTCGATCTGTTCACGGCAGGCATTATTCCGGGTATTCTGCTGATGTCCCTGCTCACCGGCTACACCCTCTTTCGCAATCGGGATCTGCCCAGAGCCGCCTTCTCTCTTTCCGAGCTTTCTGCGGCCTTGAAAGAGGGCACCTGGTCTCTCCTCATGCCGGTGATTTTGCTGGGCGGCATTTACAGTGGCTATTTCTCTCCCACAGAATCAGCCGCGGTTGCCCTGGGCTATGCCCTGATCGTCGAGATGCTGATCCACCGGGAACTGGCCTTCACGGATCTGAAAGAGATTGCCATTGATACCACAACCATGATGGGATCTCTCTTTCCGGTGCTCGCTATTGCCCTCAGCGTCAATCTGCTGCTCACCACCCATTCAGTACCGGCAGCACTGACGGACTGGATCAGCGGCTTTATCGATAGCAAGATCACTTTCCTGCTGGCCATCAATATACTGCTTCTGCTGGTTGGCTGCGTGATGGATATGGCCTCCGCCATCCTCATCCTCTCCCCCATTTTGCTGGCGCTGGGCCGGGCCTATGATATCGATCCCGTGCATCTGGGGATCATTATGACGGTCAATCTGGAAATCGGTTTGCTGACGCCACCTGTGGGGATCAATCTGATTGTCTCCATGACCGCGTTCAAGGAAAAGTTCAGCCTGATTGTAAAGGGCGTGATCCCGTTTATTGCGATCATGATTATCGGCCTCCTCGCCATTTCCTTTATCCCCGAACTTTCCCTCTATCTGATCCGCTCCTAGAAAGGCGGAAGGCTTAGGACAGTGAACCGAATAACAAGGCTCGAGTTTCCCATTGCGCTTTTGCAGCGCTTGCGCTATAGCAAGAGCTTCTTCAGCACCCGTAGCTCAGCTGGATAGAGCGCTGCCCTCCGAAGGCAGAGGTCACACGTTCGAATCGTGTCGGGTGCGCCATTTTACGCAATAAAACAAAAGCCTGTATTTCTTGCGTGTCCAATCGTTAGTGTTTATGCGAATATTTTGCCGTTGAAGCTGAAAACTTCATGCAGCCCGTTCAGTTGCGTTGAACATCTCTGGGTTTTGGCGTTCTTGTTCGACATACCGATCTATATATTGCAGACTTCTAACGCTTTCTCCGCGCAGCTGCGGGAAACACATCAAATAGAAGAAGCAAGACCCCAATACCCTTCCTTAACGTCACGCCCTGAAACTTAAAAGGAGAGAGATCATGTATCCGGTATCATTGCCGATTTTGAGGCAATTTTACTCACGTGAACGGTTCAAAAGCGATCGGCGCCATCATGGTGTCGCACCTGAAAGTTACGGGTATTAACATGCTCATGACGGATCGGTCCGCAGGTGTTTTTTTTGGCATCCTTGGCATGCTCGGCTTCAGTGGGACGCTGGTGACAACTCGCTTAGCTGTTGCTGATTTCACCCCGCTGGATATTACCTGCGCCCGGATCGTGATAGCAGGTGTTTTAGGGGCGATCTATCTTTTCCTCACGCATCAGTGGAAACTACCAGAGCGACGCTTTCTTCTGTCGATCCTTGTGATGGGTCTGGGGCTGGCTGTCGGTTACCCGTTCTTTCTGGCCTTGGCACTAGAGACAGTACCCGCAGTCCACGGCGCGGTTGTAACGGGTCTCGCGCCTGCTTCAACGGCGATTATCGCCGTTCTCCGTACTGGCGAGAGGCCTCCCTTACAGTTCTGGATTGCCTGTTTGGCTGGCTTTTGTGCAATTCTGTATTTTGCCTACGATGCCGGAGGCGGACATCTGAGCCTTGCTGATGGCTGGCTCTTTCTGGGGATGCTGAGCTTGGGAATAGCTTATGTTGAAGGTAGTCGCGTGTCTCGCGAGTTGGGAAGCAGCGTCACTCTCAGCTGGGCAATGCTGTTTTTGACGCCCCTGGCAATCCTTCCCGTTTTGTTCCAGATCCATGAGATCGACACTACAACGATTTCCATTGCGAGTTGGGGGTCTATGGCATATCTCGGCATTGTCAGCATGTTTCTGGCATCGGTGTTTTGGTATCGCGGCCTTGCTCTCGGTGGTATCGCCCGTATTGGCCAGATCAATCTGCTGTTACCACTGGTTGCCCTGGGGTGGGCCGCAATTTTCCTGGGTGAAGCAGTAACCGCTACCGCAATTATCTGTGCTGCGATTGTGCTGGCCGCAATGACAATCTGTATTAAGGCACGCCAATGAACAACAGCGACCATCAATCCTTTCGACAAAACAGGACTTGCAGATCTTTTGACATTGCCGGACGGGAGGAGCTGAAGGATGATCCACGCTTTGAGAATCTGACGAGCCGGGTTGCCCATTCAGAGGAAGTCTATGGTCTTCTGGCGGAGAACGTCACGCGGCAATCCTGATGCGACACGGAATTCACCATGGCCATTGATCTCAAAAAATTCAGGTATTTTGAGATCCTCCTGAAGCCGGTTTTACGATTTTTCCAAATAAGCCTGCATTTGATCACGCATGACAAATTTCTGGGGCTTGCCAGTAATCGTCATGGGGATTTCTTCGACAATACGGATATATTTGGGAATTTTATAATGGGCGATTTGATCCAGGCAAAATTGCCGGATCATTTCCGGCTCCAGCATTTCTCCGGGTTTGGCAACCACCCAGGCGCAGACTTCTTCTCCAAATTTTTCATCTGGAATACCAAAAACCTGTGCTTCACTAACCTGCGGATGGCGGAAAAGATACTCTTCAATTTCACGCGGATATATGTTTTCACCGCCCCGAATGATCATGTCCTTGACGCGGCCGACGATTGAACAAAATCCATCTTCATCCAGTATGGCCAGATCACCCGTATGCATCCATCCATTTATGATGCTTTCTGCGGATCTTTCCTGATCTTCCCAATATCCCTTCATGACCGAATATCCCCGCGTACAAAGCTCTCCCTGTTCACCAATAGCAACAGTCCGCCCGTCCTCATCGACAATCTTGGCTTCCAGATGCGGATGGACACGGCCGACCGTTGAGCAGCGTTTGTCTAGTGGATCGTCAACGAAGCTCTGAAAGGATACAGGTGATGTTTCCGTCATACCGTAGCAAATCGTCACATCCTTCATATTCATCTTTTTTGTGACCCGCTCCATGATATCAATGGGACAGGGAGCCCCCGCCATGATCCCTGTTCGAAGCGATCCAAGGTCAAAAGACTGATTTTCAATCTCCTGAAGCATGGCGACAAACATTGTCGGGACACCATAAACAGCAGTACAATGCTCACAGGACAATGATTTCAGGGTCAGAAGCGGATCAAAAGCTTCTCCTGGAAATATCATGCTCGCTCCTTTGCTTATTGCACCAAGGACACCCATCACCATTCCAAAACAGTGATAGAGAGGGACAGGAATGCACAGACGATCGGCTTCGCTCAGGTGAATGCGATCGGTTACAAAACGGGCATTATTGATAATATTATAATGCGATAGCGTCGCCCCTTTCGGGGCGCCGGTTGTCCCGGATGTAAACTGGATATTAATGGGATCATCCGGATCAAGTAACGGGTCAATCGCGGGCAAGCGCAACTGTTGTGCAGGCCCTCCAAGATTTTTAACCTGCGAAAATGTATAGGTTCCAGAGCTCGCGTCCTCTTCCATCACAATAACACTCTTCAGAAACGGAAGTTTTTCCGAATTCAGGCGGCCCGGTTCACAATTTTCCAACTCCGGTGCCAGCCTGCTGATCATCTCAAGATAATCAGATGACTTGAAACGACGGGCAAGAACAATCGCCTTGCATCCAACCTTGTTCAGCGCATATTCAACTTCGGACAAGCGGTAGGCCGGATTGATATTGACCAGAACGATCCCGATCCGGGCGGTGGCGAATTGCGTTAATATCCATTCATATCGATTGGGCGACCAGATCCCGACCCGGTCTCCTTTTTCAAGTCCCATCGCCAGAAAACCGGAGGCGAGTTCGTCCACTTCCCGGTCAAAGTCATAGTAACTATATCTCTGTCCTGTATCGGCAAAGACCATCGCTTCTCGCGGACCAAATCGCGCGACAGTTTCCTGCAGCAACTTCGGAATGGTGAGATATCTCAATTCAGGGCCTGTATCGCCTTTTACATAAGAGATCCCGTCTTGCGGTGAACCCGATTGAATCTTCGAAAAATGACGATCAGAGGCTGCGGTCTTTATGGACAGGCTTTCGTTCAAAATAGACATTCCTTGGCTCCTTACATGCCGCGCCAGTCACCGCTTTGTTCGAAAGCATGGGCTGCCTGATAAATTTTCATTTCGCCATAATTCGGACCAACAAGCATCATGCCAATCGGCAAGCCCTCACTCAGGCCACAAGGCACATTCATTGCAGGTAAACCACCGTTGAAAGGAGCTGTATTTCCGATCATTTGAAAAGCTCGCTCGACATAGAGACTGATTGAGCAATCGGCAGGCGGTATCTGCTGCGGCTTCATCGGGACCGTCGGCATGAGCAGAACATCATACTGTCTGAGAGCGGCGGCATATTGTTCATTGACTTTACGCATGAGATTTTGCGCTTTCCCATAGAAGCGGCCACGATACTGTTCCTGGAAATATTCCCCCAGAAACATGCAGGTTTTCAAGGAATGGCTCAATTCATCAGGACGGCTTCTCCACTGGGCCATATGATCGATCATGGATGGCAGGAAAAGTCCGCGGTAATTGGTACCGGCTGAATTTCCGTGCATCATTAAATCCTGCAGGCCTTCAACGGTGATCGCCGTCCAGCAATCGACGGCCAGGTGATGATCCGGAATGGAAATTTCCTCTACGCGGGCACCGAGCTCGCGGAACCTTTCTGCCGCCGCAAGGACCTTCTGATCAACATCGGCATCGCTTTCC
>JAKSCD010000436.1 GCA_022360775.1 Sneathiellales bacterium
ATGGGCTTGTCCCCCTTGGCTCGACCCTATTTCTGCCATTTCAATCTGTAGCGGTACGAGGGACTTATTTTGTGTTAAGATAGCATGAGTAGAGGAAATCACACATTTTCAAAACAAGATAATAACTTCGAAAATTTATTTGACAATGTCATCCTGAAAGGCAATCAATATATCTGAGGAAACACTCTGCTCAGCAACAGCTTGAAGCGGAGCCTGAGTTGGTTGAGAGCCAACATTCAAAGGTGTTTCGGCCTGCTGGGTTGCCTGAGTCACAGTTTCGATTGCAGTTGCGGTATTTGTCGCCTGCGAAAGGCTATTTTGTGTGACGACTGCATTTTGACCACTCAGAAGGTTACCGCTTCCCTGAGAAGCGGACGCTTTTGCCGAAACAGAGATTTTTCCGCTGCTTGCGTTCAGCATTTCGGAAATTTTGGCAGAAAGACTGTCTTTTTCAGAAAGCTTTGCCATTTCCTCGGCTCTTAATGTCTCCAGTGTTGTTGGCCGTCCCCTGGTCTCGACTGTTTCAGACTGAAGAGGAGAGGTTTGTGTATTTTCAGTGTTACCCTGTTTGACGGCCGTCTGCTTTACGACGTCAGAACGCTCGGCCTTTCCTGTCTCGGTTGCCTTTGCAGGTTGCTGCGAGGTTGCTTGTTGAACAACTGCAGGGTTTTGAGAAGCTTTCTGGCTATCAGACACAATAGACGGCTTGGTATTTTCAGCAGCAGCAGAGGTCGCTCCTGTCTTTGACGAACCTTCTTGTCCCGTCGTTGCAGCTTTACCCGTTTCTTGCGTATTTACTACTTGGGCAGTCTGGTTAGTTGCCGTATTTTGTTGTGCCGTCTGGTTAGAAGTGCTGTTGTTAGGGGTTACTCCTTGAGCGACGGTTTGTGTCGTGTCGCTGGTTTTATCAGATGTTCCTGTTGTAGCAGCTTTAGCATCTGAGGCAGGGACTGTATTATAAACAGTCTGTTCAGCAGTCCCTTCCGGTTCCTTTTCTGCAGCCTCTTTCTCTGCGGGTTCATCGGAACGATCCTCATGAGCGGTGTCATCTTCACGATGATCGTCTTCATATGAATCTGCTGCTTTTTCAGAGACCGGATCAACCGGTTCCTGCTGATCACTTAATATATCGGCGAAGTCTTCCGTTTCCCCACCTTGAAGCTTGGGGTCCCAGAAAGCCTGTTTTGTCTCGCTAGCATTTACTGCTGATACATCCATCAGTTCACTCACTTTCGCTAACTGCCTTGAAGGCGTGATTTGCGGTATACTATGCAAGTGCCGGGCCAGTTTTATGTATTTAACAAATTTCGTTATTTTTCAATATGTTGGAGGGGTGAGTGTACCGCGACGGGAGGGGGCGGAAATATCTACTATTGGAAAATTATACCGACTAAACAGGGAAAAAAGTCCCAACTCCATGCGCACGTAAAAACAGGTGAAACGTCTGCCGGTTTGATGATCCCGAAATAACTGGCATTGAGATTGCATAGTAACTGGCAAAAGAAAGAGTAATACGCATGAATACGCAATATTTGGATCACAAATAGATGAGTAAAATGTTTAAAAAACAAAGAGTTAGAATGTTTTCGGTGACGCGCAGGCGTGCCGGGAATTTTCTTCCCCGCGGATCTTTTTACCGCGTGCTTGTCTCGCCAGGGTTCCAGGATGCGGTTCAAGGTAAAGGAGTTGGAAGATGAGTCTGAATGCTATTATGAACTCCGGTGTAAGCGGAATGCTGGCGCATCAGCAGGCTCTTACCGTAACCTCCAACAATATTGCCAATGTGCAGACAGAAGGTTATGCCCGAAAGGTTGTTGATTATAGTGCTGTTGTTCTGAACGGAACAGGCGCGGGTGTGAGTGTTGAAGATATTCGCCGTGTGACAGACGAGTTTATTTCGCGCGAGCTTCGTCTTTCAACTGCCAGTGCAGAGCAATATAAAGCGATGTCTGCCATTTATGCGGATCTGCAGGCCTTGATGGGAGACCCCGCAGCTAATACGTCCCTGACAGGTAAAATGGATAGTATTCATACTTCCTTTGCGTCCTTGACAGTTGATCCTTCTTTATCAGTTTCACGGACTGCAGCGCTTACGGAGCTGACAAATTTCGGTATCGAGACAGATCGGTTGCAAACCCAGATACAATCCTTGCGTAAGGAAACAGATCAAAGAATTGCCAGTGAGACTGAAACCGTAAATGCTGCAATCCTGCAGATTTATGAACTTAATCTGCAGATTGTCTCGGCCAATATCAGTGAACAGCCTACAGGTGAACTTGAAGACCAGCGGGATAAGGCGATCAGTGAAATCTCCCAGATCATGGATGTAAAAACATATGACCAGGGAGATGGCTCTCTTGCGATTGTTACCAATGCCGGTCAGCAGCTTCTGGATTTTCAGCCGCGCCAATTGGTTTATACGCCCTCTGCGACTGTCTCATCTGAAACGATTTTTGATCAGATTACCTTAAATGTATATGACACCATTAACCAGACCATCGAACCGACAGGGCTCGCGCTTGATCCGGAGCTGACAGGCGGTTCATTACGTGGCTTGCTGGATATGCGAAATATAGAGTTACCTTCCCTCTATGATCAGATCGGTACACTTGCCGCAGCTACAGCAGAGCAGTTTAATGCTGTTCATAATGACAATATTTCTGTTCCCCCGCCAAGCACACTGACCGGGCATAATTCGGGGTTAATTGCAGCGGAAGATCACGGGTTTACGGGGGAAGCAACATTCTACAGCTTCGATGCCAATAACGATATCGTCGCTTCGGTTACTGTGGATTTCGATGCGGTTGGTACAACATCACTGACGGACGTGATGAATGAGGTGAATGCCGCGCTTGGCGCGGGAACACTTACGCTGACCAACGGCGTGATGGAAATGACAGCGCAAGGGGGCGCCGCAGGCATCGGTATTGCACAAGATGCGACAGATCCTTCCTTGCGTGCTGGAAAGGGCTTTTCTCATTTCTTTGGAATGAATGATCTGATTGAAGCTTCTGTTCCAACAAGCTTCACAACCGGACTTACCGGCGCTGACAATCATAACTTCACCGGGACAACTGAATTTACGGTTTACGGGCCGGATGGTCAGACGCCGTCGAATTTCACCATTGATTTCGGCGCAATTGGTGGCACGATGACAGATGTTATCAATGAGCTGAATACAGGCCTTAGTCCCGCTGCGACCGCTGCATTGTCTGCGGATGGCGAGATCATCATTACCAATGCGGCTGGCTACGAGAATTACAAGATTTCTGTCACCAATGATACCTCAGATCGCGGCGGGACAAATCTTCAGTTCGGTGAGATGTTTGGTGTTGGTTTCCGTTATCCCGGTGATCAGGCTCTTGATTTTCAGGTGCGTGAAGATATCGAAAATGACCCCATGCTTTTGGCCCTTGCTGATGTTGATACTGCGGGAACTCCTGCGTTGACGCTTTCTGATAACCGTGGTGCCTTGTCCTTTCAGGATCTAACCAACACAACAACAGCCTTCTCAACAGTTGGCGGCCTGACCGGTTCAACTGTTACACTTGCAGAATATGCTTCCCAGATTTTGGCGAAAGCCGGTCTGGATGCTGCACGTGCAGAAAGCCTGCAGGCCGATCGCGAGGCATTGCAGGGGGTGCTGGTCAATAAAATGGCAGAAGTGTCCGGTGTTAATATGGATGAAGAGCTTGCCAATCTTATTGTGTATCAAAATGCCTATAATGCCGCCGCCCGCGTCATTACAACAGCCAGGGACATGTATGATGTCCTCCTCAATATCGCCTGATCCTTGACATCTGGAGAAAGAAAATGACCCGTATTTCTACATTTCAACAGAGCCAGATCCTTATGCAGGATATGCTTGGAAACCAGCAGGCTGTGAATAAAGCTCAGCGACAGGTGTCTACCGGACATGTGGCTGAATTTTATAAAGATATTTACAAGGAAACGGCAAGCCTGACCGGTGCGAAAAGCCTTCTGGCCCGCCTGGAACAGCATCAGGAAAACTCGGCTATTATTCAGTCGGAACTCTTTAGTTATGACCAGGCCTTGTCCGGTCTTGAAAGTGCTGCAACGAATATCAAGGATGCCGTAATGGGCGCGATCAATTCTTCAACTGCGCTTGGGTTTGACGCAGCGATCGAAGGTGCATTTGATACGGTTTTGAGTTTTCTCAATAGTCAGAATAGTGAAGGCTATCTTTTTTCGGGATCCAAGAAAGATACAGCGCCGGTCAATATTGATGAAATGTCTGATCTGCTCACCGCACTTGAGCCGCCAACCGATATTTTTGCCAATAACGATTTGAAAAAGTCAGTACAGGTTGATGAAAACCGAACTCTTGAAATCGGTATTCTTGCCGATGATATTGGTTTGGAAATCATGACAGCTATTCAGCGCATAGCACTTTGGCAGAACGGAACAATCCCGACGACGGCTCCTGTGCCAGCTGGGCCGGCAGGCCCCATTTCAACTCCGCTAACTGCAGAAGACCAGGCGTTTCTTACCGGAGAAATTGCGAACCTCGAGGATCTGTTCAAGCAATTGAATGAAGTACGCGGTCAAAATGGCCTTAACCAGCAGACCGTGGAAACAACGCTTGAAAATCTGGGCGCGCAAGTAGATCAGACGAAAGTCTTTATCAGCAATATTGAGGATGTCGATGCTGCTGAAGCGATTACGAATCTCAATCAGAAGAATTTTGCGCTGGAAGCTTCCTACAACGTTCTCAGTCAGGTAAATCGCCTGAGTTTGCTGAATTTCCTTCGTTAGGGTAGAATTCCCCCAGTTTCTTTGTGACCTTTGACGCGTTCAGACGCAGAAAACTTGCATCTGAGTGTTTGCGGCCTATAGTGCGCGCCATGAATTCATTAGGTTTTGATACAGCACCGGAAGATACCCGCGTTGTCGTCGCCATGTCAGGTGGTGTGGACAGCTCTGTCACAGCTGCGCTTTTGAAGGATCAGGGCTATGATGTAGTCGGGATCACCTTGCAGCTTTATGATCATGGTGAAGCGATCCAGCGAAAGGGCGCTTGCTGTGCGGGCCAGGATATCCATGATGCCCGCCGTGTTGCTGATGCGATTGGTATTCCCCATTATGTGCTGGATTATGAAAATCGCTTTCAGGATAGCGTGATGCATGAATTCGCCGATAGCTATCTGCGCGGTGAAACACCTGTACCTTGTGTCCGCTGCAATCAGACTGTGAAATTCCGCGACCTTCTGGAAACGTCCCGTGACCTCGGGGCTGTTGCCCTGGCTACCGGTCACTATATCCGACGTGAAGGAGGGCTTGAACAGGCCAGATTGTATCGCGGCCAGAATGCAATCAAGGATCAAAGCTATTTCCTCTTTGCAACAA
>JAKSCD010000563.1 GCA_022360775.1 Sneathiellales bacterium
AAAGCGCCAAACGCTACGGCTACTGTTTTTAAGAGCGACTTCATTGGTTCGTTCCCTAAATAGAAATTACTGAAGAAAAAGACTTCCATTACCCGTGGGTCGTTCTTTCTTCAGATTTCGTTCAAATTTGATTTAAAAATGCGCCTATTAACGCCTTTCTGTCAACTTGAATTCCTGTTTGCAATAGACAATCGTATGGCGAAACATGCTCTTTCCCGCAGAAAACATGGGCTGGCATTATTATAAAAAAATCAATTAATTCAATCGATTAAGGTTAATAAGAATTTTCTTATAGTTAACAAATAAGGTTAATTTCGAGAAATTTTGAAAAACTGATTCTTTTTACGATTGTGGTTTTTATGTCATGATCCTGCTGTTAAGCGGAACCTCTTCGCTCATTTAGGCGTCGTTATCCCGGCATTAAGATCTTATGCTTAAACAGGTTTTTAAAAGATCAAAGATCCTCTGAATTAAGGCGTATTTTTCCATGCGGGTTCTGTTTCTCCACAATAATTTCCCAGCGCAATATCGTCATGTGGCAAGAAAACTTGCTGAAAAGAAAAAGAACCAGGTTGTCTTTGCCTCTCATCGGGCAGTGGAAAAAATTCCAGGGGTCACAAACGCCATTTACAAACCCCACAGGGAAGCCCGAAAAGAAACTCATCATTATCTGAGATCCACTGAAACCGCTGTTATTAATGGTCAATCTCTGTTTCGGGTCTGTCTGGATCTAAAGAAAAAAGGCTTTATACCGGATATTATTTGCGCCCATTCGGGCTGGGGACCTTCACTTTATGTAAAAGATGTATTTCCCGATGCAAAACTGCTCAGCTATTTCGAATGGTATTATCATGCCTTTGGCTCTGACGCGGATTTCCTGAAAGAGTCCAAACTGGATTTTGATGATGCCGGACGGATAAGAACCAAAAATCTCCCCCTTCTGATGGATCTTGCCCATTGTGACTGGGGCCAGGTCCCCACTCATTTCCAGGCGGCACAAATCCCGGATATCTTCAAATCCAAACTCTCGGTCCTGCATGATGGTGTGGATACGGATTTCTTTAAGCCCAAGAAAGATATCCAGAAGAAATTTGGTGCTCTTGATCTTTCTCATGCAGATGAAATTCTCACCTATGCGACAAGAGGGATGGAGCCTTATCGCGGTTTTCCCGAGTTTATGCGTGCAGCATCCCTTTTAATGAAACAACGCCCCAATCTGCATGTGGTCGTGGTGGGGCAGGACCGGGTGGCATACGGGAAAAAACTGCCGGAAGGAGAGAGCTGGCGAAAAAGGATGATTGAAGAACTGAAGCCGGATATGTCCCGCCTTCATTTCACAGGGCTGCTTCCCTACAAGGATTATGTAAAGGTTCTGCAGGCGTCCACCGTCCAGGCCTATCTTACAGTTCCCTTTGTGCTGTCCTGGTCCCTGATTGAATGTCTTTCCTGCGGGGCCCTGGTGGTGGCCAGTGATACAGATCCTGTAAAAGAGGTTATCCGCGATACTGAAAATGGCTTTTTGGCTGACTTTTTCGATCATGAAGCTTTCGCAAGCCGCCTTGCCTATGTTCTTGATCATCACAAGGAGCTTGGAGAGGTTCGAAAGGCGGCACGCCAGACTGTTATGGATCATTATGCCCATAAAAAACTGCTGCCGCGCCAGTTAAGGCTGATCAAGGATGTCGCTAGCGGAACCCTGCCGCCCCTTGAAGGGTCAATTGTGAATTCAGCATAATGCCTTAATCCGGTCAAACTGACGATTTACAGGGGCCCCTGATCTATACTATTACCTAGATCAGCCAGATTTCTGTAAGGAAGACCCATTTTGGACAGTGAAGCCTATTTCCAGAACGAACTGGAAGATCATGCAACGGTGCTTGCCGAAACGCGAAATCGCCTTTTGAAGCCGTTTCAAGACATGCTTGATGCCTGGGAAGCCTGTATTAAGGACGGCGGTAAAATCCTCTTTTTCGGGAACGGAGGCAGTGCGGCGGATGCACAGCATCTTTCTGCTGAACTGGTGATCCGCTTTATCTCCGACCGGGCCCCGATTGCTGCCCTTGCTCTTAATACAGACACCTCTGCGTTGACTGCTGGTTCAAATGACCTTGGATATGACCAGGTTTTTGCCCGGCAAATTGAAGCGCTGGGAAAACCCGGGGATATCGCAGTGGGTATCTCAACGTCCGGAACCAGCCCCAATGTAGTGGAAGCGTTAAAAATGGCCCGAAAAATGGGTCTTGTTGCCACCGCCTTTACCGGCAGGGACGGAGGGGTTATGCCGGACTATGCGGACCAGGTGCTGATTGTCCCCGCAAAATCCACGCGACGCATTCAGGAAATGCATATCACATTGGGCCATATGCTGTGCGGGGCTCTCGAACAAAGATTGAAACTGATTTAGTCCCATGAGCTCGTATCAAATCGATAGCCAGATCCTGGAAAAGTTTGAAAGCATTCATGTTCTCTGCCTCGGAGATGTGATGCTGGATCGTTTCACCTATGGCAGCGCCGGGCGAATTTCACCCGAGGCCCCCATCCCGGTTCTGGGTATTTCCCATCAGCAATCCATGCTGGGCGGCGCCGGGAATGTGGTGCGCAATATTCTCTCCCTCGGCGGGGCGGCAACTCTGGTTGCCGTTGTCGGTGAGGATGCTGAAGGTCGGGAAATCCGGCACCTTCTTGAAAAAGAGGAAAAACTCACCGATGCGCTGATCTCTTCCGGCCGCCGCCCCACAACCGTAAAAACCCGGTTTATCGCGGATGGGCAACAGCTTCTAAGGGCCGATGCAGAAGCCACCCATCCGCTTGCAAAAGAGACCGCGGAAAAAGTTTTAAAATCTTACCAGGCAGCTCTTAAATCTGCTGATATTGTCATCCTTTCCGATTATGCCAAAGGGGTCCTGTCGGATAAGGTTCTTATAGAGGCCATCAAGCTTGCAAAAGAGGCTGGCATTCCTGTAATTGCCGATCCGAAATCCACTGATTTCAGCCGTTATGAAGGGGTTACGGTGCTGACGCCGAACCGCAAGGAAATGATCACGGCCTCAAATCTTCCCTGCGGTACGGATCGGGAATGTGAGGAAGCGGCCCGCACTGTTCTGAAACGCGATCGCATTGAGACCCTTCTGGTCACTCGTTCCGAATCCGGAATGAGTTTGGTGACCGAAACTGCAGCCCATCATATTCCAGCGCAAGCCCAGGAAGTCTTTGATGTATCCGGTGCGGGCGACAGTGTGATTGCAACTCTGGCTCTTTCTTTGGGCGCCGGGGCCGATACCGTTGCTGCGGCATTCCTCGCCAATCTGTCCGGCGGTCTGGTGGTTGCAAAGTCAGGCACCGCCGCAGTCACTGCGGAAGAGCTTTCCGCTGCTTTACATAATGAGGAAGTCCGTCAGACAGATGAGAAAATAACCTCTCTGACCCGTGCACTTGAAATAATTGACGGCTGGCGGGCGAGGGGGCTGAAAATCGGATTTACAAATGGCTGCTTTGATCTTATCCATCCCGGCCATATTTCCCTGATCACGCAATCCAGAGCCGAATGTGATCGGCTGATTGTCGGGTTAAACACAGATGACAGCATCAAGCGCCTTAAGGGCCCTGATCGCCCGGCAACCAATGAAACATCGCGGGCCATTGTGCTGGCGAGCCTCGAAGATATCAACCTTGTCATTCCCTTTGCTGAAGATACCCCGATTGATCTGATCGAGGCCATCAAGCCGGATGTGCTGGTCAAGGGCGCAGATTATACGATTGAGACCGTGGTCGGGTCGGATCTGGTACTTGCCTATGGCGGGCGGGTTCATCTGGCCGAGCTCAAGGAAGGCTTCAGCACCACACGGACCATCCAGAAACTTCTCGATATGGATAAAAAGAAGGCACCCTGATTATGGCGGATCACTATCTGGTTACCGGCGGGGCGGGTTTTATCGGCTCCAATATTGTTGGGGCTCTTTCCGATCGCGGCGACATTGTCCATGTCTGTGACTGGCTTGAAGCAGGCGATAAATGGAAAAACCTGGCCAAACATGTAGTTGCGGACTTTATCGATCCCTTCGCCCTGCTGCCCTGGCTTGATCTGCATGGAAAGGATCTCAAGGGCATCATCCATATGGGTGCGATCTCAGCAACGACAGAGCTGGATGGTGACCAGATCCTTGAAAAGAACTACAGGCCGACCCGGGCCCTTTGGGATTTTGCGACCAAAGAAGCTATTCCGTTTATTTATGCATCCTCTGCTGCAACCTACGGGGATGGCACCAGTGGATTTGACGATCAGCAGTCAGAAGACGCCCTTGAACAGCTGCAGCCGCTCAATCTCTATGGCTGGAGCAAACATGCCTTTGATAAATATGTGGCGCGACTTGAAAAAAATGGCGCCACGGTGCCACCACAATGGGCAGGGCTCAAGTTTTTCAACGTTTACGGCCCCAATGAATATCACAAGGAAGGCATGAAAAGTGTTATCGCACAGGCCTATCCAAAAATCGCGGCAGGGGAAGAAGTTACGCTTTTCCGCTCTCACCATCCGGAATATGAAGACGGGGGACAGCTTCGGGATTTTGTCTATGTGAAAGACTGCGTCAAAGTCATTCTATGGCTTTTGGAAAATCCGGGTGTTTCAGGGCTTTTCAATCTCGGGACCGGGGAAGCCCGCAGCTTTAAGGATCTTGCAGCAGCGACTTTCAAGGCAGCCGGGATGGAAGAAAAGATCAAATATATAGACACCCCAGTCGCCATTCGGGACAAGTATCAGTATTACACCCAGGCCAATATGCAAAAACTGAGAAAGGCAGGCTATGGAGGGAATTTCTATAGCCTCGAGGATGGTATTCATGAATATGTTCAGGATTACCTGTCCAAAGCAGATCCGTATCGCTAGGCAGGGCTATGTCCCGGGCTTGAGACTGACGCACAGGACAATCACCGGCAGGGCCACCGGTAAATAGAGTGCCGATTTTCGAATAATCAAGGGGATTGGTGCCTCTTCAAGCTTGTTTTTCCGTCTTATATGCCCCGCCACAACCCCGTGATAGATGGATAATCCGAAAACAAGGACAAGCTTGCTGATCAGCCAGGCCGGAAAAGGCAGCCAGTCTCCTGAAACGATCAGGACAAGCCCCATTATCCAGGTCAGCAACATGGAAGGGGTCATCAGATACCTGTCCAGATCAAGCAATGCTTTCGCTGGAAAAGCTTCTGTCTCTGCGCGGATCAGAGTGAGCGACAGAACAGCAAGTCCGCCCATCCAGGTCATCATGGCGATCAGATGAACAGCTTTGATGAACAGATAATCCATGATCTTTCAGCCCTTTAAGGCAAGGCGTTCTATTCTGTTTCGGAAGCTTCGTTCGCTGAACAACACGCCAAAAGGAATAGTGGCCATTATAAAAAGTTTAAAAGTTTCAATACCTTGCCATCCGCCTTCGGTGCTGCTGCGAGTGAGAAGCCAGATATAAAGCAAAAAGGCAATCCCGTGGATGGGGCCCATTATGGAAGTTGCGACCGGATAACCGGCGAGATGTTTAAGCGGGACAGCAACACAGACCAGAAGGATCAGGGTGCCCCCTTCCAGAAGGGCGGCCCACCACATCCATTTCAGCCGCCTGATTTCATCCGTCACCTCTTCGGAGAGGGCATCCGTCATCGATTTATTCCACTTCCTTCAAAACGGCTTCAATCGAGGTAACCTGTTCACGGATGGTTGCAATATCAGCTTGCAATGTGACCAGGGATGCAGTGCTGGCCGCCTGGAGGCTCGCCATTTTTTCCGCAAGATCCAGATAGGTCCCTTCTTTTAGCACGGCTTCACGGCCACGGCGCGCTTCGGCAAAATATTTCATACCGAAAATCAACAAAATAGTGACCATGATCAGAATAGAGAGTAGCAGAAATGTCGTTGCTTGATCTTCCATGTCAGTGTCCTTCTTTCTTTTTCGCGGCCTCGGAGGCTGATGTCAGGGTTTTTACGGCATCCCGGATAAGATCAGGATTAAGCAGGAGAGAAAAATCAGCCGCTTCAAAAAATTTTAAAGCCTTGCCATCCCGGGAAAGCTCGAACCGGCTGGTGACAAGCCCGGCTTCCTCCAGTTTTTGCAAATGCAGATAAAGAAGGGGCCGGCTGATGCCGGCATCCCGCGCAAGCTGGCTCACATAGCGTGGACCTTCTTCTTTTAGCCGCGCAAGCAGGCGTAACCTGTGCGCATTTGAAAGCGCGCCTAGCACAGTCAGAAGCTGATCGCCCGTTCTCTCCACTAAAATCATCCTTATTTCATGTGTAAATAAAATATTACATGTGATACAAGAAGAGTCAATAGAGGAAAAATTGCATAAAATTCAATCTATTGGGAGAAGGTCAGAAAAACCGGCGAAACCAGGAGAAAAGAAGATAACAGTCAAAGGCAGTCCTGAAAGGGATAACAGGACCCCACGAAAATGTCAGAAGCTGTTATCTGAATTGCCATATTTCAATCCCTATATTAGAGGTGTGTTCAGTTGTTTTTAAGGATGTCATGAAAAAGAAAATGTCGATCTATAATCCGGTAAATGTCGCTTTGACCGCGATCATTTTTCTCGGCTTTTCTCTTGCCATCGCCTTCGCAGCCCCCCGTTCCGAGCTGGATCCCTATTGGGACATGCATGACCCCAATTCAGCGGTCCGGATTGATCATTCTCCCCTTTCGGTTTTTCTGGATCAGTATCGAGCTTACGGAAAAGACGGCGTTGCCCGTATTGCCTATGGCGCCGTCACAAAAGAAGATCAAAAACAGCTGAACACCTATCTTCAGACGCTGCAGCAGGTTCCGGTGCGCTCGCTTAATAAAAAAGAGCAGTTCGCCTATTGGGTCAATCTCTATAACGCGGCAACCCTCGCCTTGATCCTCGAGCATAAACCCCAAAGCAGCATCAAGGAGATTAATATCTCCCCCGGGTTTTTCTCCATCGGCCCCTGGGGTAAGAAATATCTGACTGTGGAGGGAAAGCCCGTTTCCCTCAATACCATCGAACATAATATTCTGCGGCCCATCTGGAAGGACCCCAGAACCCATTATGTGATTAACTGCGCGTCAATCGGTTGCCCTGATATCCCTGAAAAGGCCTTGAGTGCCGACAATTTGCAACATGTCCTGAACAAGGCTGCAAAAACCTATATCAACCATCCAAGAGGGATATCTATAGAGGGATCCAGGGCCACCCTTTCCAGCATTTACAACTGGTTTTCTGAAGATTTCGGAAATAGTGATGACGCCCTTCTTGATCATATCCGAACCTTCGCCGATCAACCCTTGATGAACAAACTGCAAGCCGTTCGCGAAATAGACGGATACCGATATGACTGGACCTTGAACCGTGTGTCAAAGGCCGACGGTTAGAGAGTGACAGGCCTGAAAAATCTGCTAGATTTCCCTGCGTGATGGTAAACAGGATTGTAACGAATGAAGCAGGATATCCTCATCATAGGTGCAGGCCCGGCCGGGCTGTGCTTCGCCAGGGAAATGGCGGAAACAGGTTTAAACATCACCCTGATCGAAAAGCAGTCTGAAGACAGACTTGCTGACCCTTCCTATGACGGCCGGGAAATTGCCCTCACACATTTTTCCCGCAAAATCATGGGAGATCTGGGCCTGTGGGATCATCTTTCCGAAAACAGTATTTCCCTGCTCCGTAAAGCCAGGGTTTTAAACGGAAATTCGCCTTATGCCTTGTCTTTTGATCATCAGGAGGCAGGAGAGGAAACGCTGGGATTTCTGGTTTCCAATAACAGAATTCGCAAAGCGGCCTATCAATCTCTTGCGAACTTCGAAAATGTCCGTCTTCTGGACCAAAAAGAAGTAAGCGCTGTCAGTACAAACGGAGTTTCAGGTCAGGTAACCCTTAAAAACAGCGATAAACTGGAAGCTCAACTTGTCGTTGCCGCAGATTCGCGATTTTCCGAAACCCGCCGGATGATGGGCATCCCGGCTTCCATGCTGGATTTTGGCCGGACCTGCGTGGTTTGCACAATGAATACTGAATATCCCCATGATGAAACGGCTTATGAATGTTTTCACTATGATCGCACGCTGGCCATTCTGCCCCTGAACGGAAACCAGGTTTCCGTTGTTATCACGCTACCCTCCAGTGAGGCGCCAGCCTTGCTTGCGCAAGACAAAAACGCTTTTAACAGGGATATTGAGCAACGTATACAGAAACGGTTCGGCACCATGGATCTTTCCAGCGCATTTTATCCCTATCCACTGGTCGCAACCTTTGCCAAGCGTTTTTATGCAGAACGCTTCGCCCTCATTGGAGATGCTGCCGTTGGAATGCATCCGGTAACGGCCCACGGATTTAATCTGGGTCTCAGAAGTGCCCATATCCTCGCAAGCGAGATTAAATCCGCTCTCTCGATCGGCAATGACTTTGCCTCTACTTCCACACTGGGGCGCTATAGCCATATCCACAGAAAAGCATCAAAGATCCTCTATCACGGCACCAATGCCCTCGTGAAGCTTTACACCACGAACAATCCGGCGACGAAACTCGCCCGTCAGGCCCTCCTTCATCTGGGAAATCATATAAAACCGGCCAAACACCTGATTATGGAACAGTTGACGGAGAAAAAACCATTGGGCCCTATCCACTGAACTGGCGGAGCCGTTCTGCGGCCTGGCGGGCAAATCTCAGGGTTACATTTTTACGCCGCGCAGCGTTCAGCTTGAAATCCTGCGAGGGACGAAGGATTTCAGCGTGATAGGGATCAGCGATAATCAGTCCCTGGTCTTCGGGCAACAGATCCAGAGGAAAATCATCGGCGACCGCAAAATAGAACCCGTCGCAGAACTCCAGATATTCATGCCATTTCCCGTCAGATCTGAAATCCGCAGCACCGCTTTTGACCTCTGCCACCAGAATATGGCCTTTCTCATTGATCCCCATGACATCAACCCTCCGGCCGGAACGGAGTTTCACTTCCATCATGCTGCTATAGCCAAGCGCTGTAAAGAGAACCTGCACACCGCCCGCGAGCCGGACCCCGAGATCAGATCTTTCCCCGCTCATGACCGTTTCGGCGTCGCTTGATTGAGATAGGTAAGCATTTCCTGCAACCGTGCTTCGGATAGGTTCCTGATTTCCTTGGCAAGCAGGTTCGCATATTCAGTAGCGGTCGGAGATAAGCCGCTGGTATCAATCGTCGCTTTCGGATGGGAAAGAGAGGCAAGCCGATGAAGATCTTCTGCCTCATCCCAGATAATATTGAAATAGGTACAGATCTGCTCCACCAGTGACCAGGAGGGCAGGCCCCTGTGCCCGTGTTCCAGTGCAGAAAGGTAGGCCGAGCTGATCTGCAGATCCTCGGCCATTTTCTTTAAACTGATATCCTGCTCTTTTCTAAGGGCCCGAACCCGAAGACCAAAGGGTGTCACAATGAAATCTCCTTCGTTAGCGGCGTGACCGCTTTAAAAGAACATAAAGCGCACCGCTTCCCCCATGTTTGACCTGCGCCTCGCGATAGTCAAGAACCAGCCGTCTTAAATCCGGCTCTCTTAACCAGCGGGGAACCTCCTCTTTCAGGATCCCCTTTCGCCCGCCTCCCATAAAGGGGGCATCGTCGGTCATCTGTGTACTCGATCCTTTACCGGTAATCACAAGAACACAGCGCTTGCCCTGCCGGTGAGCACTTCCCAAAAAGGATTTCAGTCTGGAATGCGCTTCCCGGCGGGTCATCCCATGCAAATCAACACGACCCTCGATAAAAAGCTTCCCTTTGCGAAGCTTTTCAGAGGTATTTCTGTCGAGCCCGGGCACCGTTTTTCGCACCGACGGCTGGACGGCTTCCTTGAAAATCTGATTTTCACCGGATGCAGTTTTAAAAGCGGGGTCAGGCTTTATTTCCTGTATCTGCTTCATGTGACGGGTTTTCACCCTTTTTGAGGCAGGGCCGGATATCTTCTTTTCTGAAACCAGAAGATCCTTGAACTGACTGAAACGATTACTGGAAAGAGGCGAGACATCTTTGGTCACATGGCGCCAGAGGGAACTGTCCTCCTGGCTCATGCGCCGGTCTTTCTTCCCGCTCTTCTTTTTGTCAGTCTTTTTCGCCATCACCAACCAGAATGACATGCAGGTTTTTAGGGCCATGGGCCCCCATAATCAGTCGCTGCTCGATATCCGCAGTCCGGGAAGGCCCGGAAATCAGATTAACGGTTCTGGGCATACCCTGATCACCATTTTTCTCGCGAAGCAGATCCCAGGCTTCCTCAAAAGAGCCCTTCATTTTCCGGATATCCAGAACAGCAATATGATTTTCAGGGAGGAAATTCACCGTTGAAGGTGTCTCAGCACCCGAGGCCATCATCAGGGTACCTGTTTCCGCAATACCGGCAAAGGCAGGGGAAATACCAACCACATCCTCTTCTGCACCGGCACCGGTCACAATTTCAAGGGTTGGCAGATCCTTCCAGGGCAGATCTGTAAGCTCCGGGGAAGGGGACATCTTGATCCGTGAGGGCAGATTATGCTCCTTCAGATAGTCCTGCACCTTTTTGGGAAGATCTTTTGCGTCCATTACCCGTTCTGTTGTCGCCGCCAGGGCTTCAAGCTTGCCGCAAAACAGGTCTATCTGATCTTCAAGCGGGATCAGACCCCGTTTCGGAACAAGATTATGGCTATGCTCCCTGATCCGCTCACTCAGGATATCAGCATGCTCCTTTTTAAGGGGCCCGCGCCCCTTGTTGGCGCGGATACGTCCAAGGATTTTCTCTTTTGAACTCATTTGACCCGCCCCCCCTTGCTTTTCCACTGGGCCATAAAAGTGGACCCCTGTGGTGCCGGCAGATCGCGCACAGACGTCCACCCATTGTTAAAAGGCAAAGACTTAAGCCGCCCTTTCTTACCGGCCATCATCGAAAGGAGAGAGGCAGCGAGACGGGTTACCCGCCTGTACAGCCATGGCCTTTTGGCAAAGAAACCCCAGAGCTCAATGCCCCAGCGTTCCGGCTTCGGCCCAACCTGTTTTTCAAAGGCTTCTTCCCGCCAGTGGCGCAGGATTTTCGGCAGGGGAATTCGAACCGGGCATACTTCCTCGCAGCGGCCGCAAAAACTGGAGGCATTGGGCAGGTCTCTTGCTTCTTCCAGCCCGACCATCTGGGGATTAAGCGCCGCCCCGATGGGTCCCGGGTAAACCCAGCCATAGCTGTGACCACCGACCGCATGATAGACCGGGCAATGATTCATACAGGCTCCGCAGCGAATGCATCTGAGAAGTTCCTGAAGCTCCGTTCCGATCATTTCAGACCGTCCGCCATCCAGAAGAACCACGTGGAAATTTGCCGGCCCGTCCAGATCAGTATCGCGTTTCGGACCGGTGGAAAAAGTCGTATAGACAGACATTTCCTGACCGGTTGCAGACCGGGCAAGAACACGCATCACGGTGCTCACATCTTCCAGCGTCGGGATCACTTTTTCAAGACTGGCCACCACCACATGGGTTTCAGGCAGGGACTGGGTCAGATCCCCGTTCCCTTCATTGGTGACAATAACCGTCGATCCGGTTTCGGCGACCAGGAAATTCGCCCCGGTAATCCCCACATCCGCAGTGACATATTTGTGGCGAAGAACAGCGCGGGCTTCCCCTACCAGTTTTTCAGGATCTTCTTCCCGTTCGGTATAGCCATATTGCTGGTGATGCTCATGGAAAAGCTCGGTCACCTGTTCCTTGGTTTTGTGAACGGCAGGGCCAATAATATGACTGGGCGGCTCATCAGCAAGCTGAATGATATATTCACCAAGATCCGTCTCGATCGGTTCGATCCCCTGGGCGGCAAGGAATTTGTTAAGGGCAATTTCCTCGGTGATCATGGATTTGCCCTTGGTTACCGTCTTCGCATCTACATCCCGGCAGATTTTCAACACGGCTTCTCGGGCTTCGCTTGCATTGGAACACCAGTGAACCTGGCCTCCTTGCTCGATAACCTTCTGTTCAAAATATTCCAGATAATAATCCAGATTTTCAAGAACATGATCCTTGATATCCCGGGCCTTATCGCGAAGATCCTCAAATTCGGGCAGGCCTTCTGCTGCATTGGCACGGGCTGTTGTAAATCCCGTTTTGACCCGGTTTAATGCGGCGCGAAGATTGTCATCTTTAAGCGCATCGTGGGCGTTTTCCTTGAATTTACTGCTACTGACCTGCATCAGCGTTTCTCCCCGATACCAGGACCATCCGCCATATCTGCCAGGATTTCCGCAATATGCAGCACCTTCATTTTATGGCCTCTGCGGTGCAGGCGCCCGGCAATATTCATCAGGCATCCCAAATCACCGGCCGAAAGCATGTCTGCACCGGTTGCCAGCAGATTATCAATTTTGCGATCCACCATTTCTTCCGAGATTTCTGAATATTTAATACAGAAAGTCCCGCCAAAACCACAGCAGGCTTCCCGGTCTTCCGCTTCGATCAGTTCAAGATCATCAATATCCTTCAGCAATGCCCGCGGCTGGTCCACAACCTTGACCTCCCGAAGGCTTGAACAGCTGTCATGATAGGTCAGTTTGGCATCAATCTCCACATCATCAGGCTTAAATCCGCAAACATCCTTTAGAAAGGAAACCAGCTCATAAGTCCGGCTTGCCAGATTTTCTGCCTCCAGAAGCATCAATGGGTCATCCTTGAACATTTCTGGATAATGTTTCTTGATCATGCCTGCACAGGATCCGGACGGCGCGACGACATAGCGAAATCTTTTGAAATGCCGGATCACATCCCTTGCAATATCCTGCGTGGTTCGCCGGTCTCCTGAATTATAGGCCGGTTGCCCGCAACAGGTCTGGGCATCCGGGACAATAACCTCGCATCCCGCCTGTTCCAGCAGTTTAACCGCGGCAAAACCAACCGATGGCCGGTTGATATCCACAAGACAGGTGACAAAAAGTGCCACTTCCCTTTTCTTGTTCTTGTCAGACATACGCAAACTCCCAAGCTCAGTGGGGGGAATATACGGGTATCGAGCGGAATTAGCCAGTCGGCCGGGATGAACTTTTTGAAAGATAGTCTTTTGCTATTCCATTTGGCAAAAGCACAAAATAGGAGCCTGCTGACTTCATGGATCCGGCCCGGGTATAGGCTTCCTCACCATGCCCCCAGAAAACATCGCCGCGAACGGGTCCGCGAATGGCTCCGCCTGTATCCTGAGCCATCATCAAACGGTTAAAAGAGGTTCTTTTGCCCGACTTTTCCTCTTCAAGTTCAGTTTCAAGCCACACAGGAACGCCAAGAGGCATCCATTTGCGATCCACAGCAAGGGAGCGTTTTGCGGTCAGTTCAACCCCTTGTGCACCGATCGGCCCTGAAGTTTTCAATTCCCTGAAGAAAATGTAGGACGCATTTTTATTCATGACCTCCTGTGCCCGATCCGGGTTTTTCTCCAGCCAGTCGCGGATCGCCTGCATGGACATTTTCTCGCGCGGCACATGGCCTTCCTCAATCAGGGTTTTGCCGATCGCAAAATAGGGATGCCCATTTTGTGCAGCATATCCCACACGCATGGCCGAACCGTCATCAAGCTCGATCCGGCCGGAACCCTGAATATGCAAAAAGAAGGAATCCACAGCACTATCAACCCAGACAATCTCCAGATCCCGGTTCTCCAGCGCCCCTTTTTCGATATCAGAACGATCGGCAAAAGGCACCAGTTCCCCGTTTTTGACATGGCCTGCGATACGCTGACCTTTCAGGCTATCGCGAAATCGCCCCAGATGGACCATCACCAGTTCATCAGGTCGTAAATATAAGGGATTGGAGAATTTCTCGCTTTGAACAAGGCTGCCTTTCAGGCTGGCTTCGTAATAGCCGGTAAACAGACCTTCCCTGTTTCCGTTATCGGTCACCAGAAGAGGCGTGAAATTCTTTTCAAAAAAAGTGCGAATGACGACCCTGTCAGCAGGGAGGGCAAGCAGCTTAGCACAAATTTCTTTCCAGTCATCCGTTTCGCCAGCGAAATGACTTCCGCCCATGGAGCGGGATTTTTTGACCCATTTCAATTTGCCGCAGGATTTCTGAAAAGCGGGCAGGATTTCCTCAAGGGCGTCCTCTTCCCATCCTGTAAAATCTGAAAATTCAGCAGCCTGAAGGACCAGTTTTTCAGGCGTTTCATCTTCTTCTTCCTCAAGGAAAAAGAAAAGTGAGGCACAAAGAACAAGGATAAAAACAACGAAACCGCTCAGAAAAAAGCGGTTTCCAGAAAAGGGTAATCCGGGCATTGAGGATCAGTCTACGCTTTTTGTCGTGATCAGCAACCAGTTTGGATTGCGTGAGGAGATATCCCGCGCAAAAGTCCAGAGTTCCCTGACTTCATGCGGATGAGGATCGCCACTTACCACAACCCCTTCTTCATCTTTGGTCATGGTGATCATCTCGGCTTCAAAGCGAACCGTGATTTCGGCAATTTTACCTTCCAGCATCGCGTCTTCAATTGAAGAAGACCGTATTGCCAGGATATCGGTGCTCATCTCGAGATTGTCTTTTTCACGATTTTCGATGGATTTCTCGAAATTCTTGTAGACCTCTTCAGAGAGAAGGTCTTTCAGCATATCCCGATCGCCCTTGGCAAAAGCGAGAACAATGGCTTCATAGGCCGCCTCTGCCTGACTTGCGAAAATCTCAGGCTGAAAATTCCGGTCTTTTTTCTGAATTTCCCGAAGAACCTGCCCTTTTGGAGAATTATCAAAAGGAAGAGGTTCCTTTTTATAATCAATCTGGTCATTCATCGGAATGACGTTATCAGAGGGATCTTCATCCTTATCCACCGTTTTCTGGTGGGGTTTCCTGCTGATATCCTCGCGAGGCGATTGTTCATGCCCCATGCGCTTACCAAGAACGCTACGAAGGCGCAGAAAAATAAAAGCTGCGACCATGGCCAGCAGAATAATGTCTAAGAAAGATCCATCGCCCATAATATTCTTCAATCAATGTCGTAATTGTCGAAACCCTTCCTAAATACTGTTAGAAAGGATCTTTAAGGTAACGAGTTCAGCATTTAAGGTCCAGACGGTTCTTGACTGTCCGAAAATATTGGCCCGTTATCTCTTAAATAGAAACCCATGGAAGGATAAACAAGTTTGCCACTGTTGTTTTTAGCTGTCCTGATCGGAATTCCGGTTCTTGAGATTTATACCTTTATCGAGATTGGCGGTGAAATCGGGGCCCTGAATACGATTATTCTCACCATTTTGACTGCCCTTCTGGGGATGGCTTTATTGCGTCATCAGGGACTTTCCACCCTGATGCGAGCCCAGGAAAAAATTCAGAAAGGTGAAACACCGATCAAAGAGGTCCTCAGCGGCTTTTTGCTGGCCATCGCCGGACTATTCCTTCTTATTCCCGGTTTCGCGACGGATACACTCGGATTTCTGCTCTTCCTGCCGCCCTTGCGCCATTTTGTTGCCCATTGGTTCAGTGACAAGGTACAGTTTATGGGACCCGGGGATAACGGCAGCACCTATTTCCGACAGGGAAAAGATACGGTTATAGATGGAGATTTCACCGTTGTTCCTGAAGAGGAAGAAGAAAAACAAGGCCAGATCGATCCGGCGCTGGAAAGCAGCGGAAAATCGAATAAAGACAGTCCCTGGTCCAAAGAGGATTAATGCATATTGCACTCTTGTCCCCTTAATAAATACGTGATAGCCAGTCACATCTAATTCCAGCGCGCATCTTGCGCCCTTTAACAGAGAGATAAATTATGGCTGAAAATGAAGTTGAAGAAGCCGCAGGTGCCGAAGCTGAAAATGAAGGACCAATGCTGTCCATCATCACCCAGTATATCAAGGATCTTTCTTTTGAAAATCCAAACGCGCCGGCAAGTCTGAACCCTGAACTTCCAGCACCTGCTGTCGAGCTTGGTGTTAATGTTCAGGCCAAGGCACTGACCGAGGAAAATTACGAAATCGAGCTTCGCATTCAGGTCACAGCCAAGCATGGCGAGGAAACCGCTTTCCTGGTTGAACTTGTCTATGGCGGTATGTTCTTCCTGAAAAACTTCCCGGCAGATGCCATGGAAGTTATGTGCATGATCGAATGCCCGCGCCTCATCTTCCCTTTTGCCCGCCGGGTTATTTCCGACGTGACACGGGATGGGGGTTTCTCTCCTCTGCAACTTGATCCAATTGATTTTGCCGGCCTTTTTGCAGCGCATAAGGCGCAGCAGGCGGAACCAGGCAACGCCTGATACCGATCGGTTGAAAAATGATCAGAAGCCGCGCTTGAAAAAGCGCGGTTTTTTTTATGGCTTTAATTTCTCGCAATTGCTCCTGATCTCTTCAGGAAAAGGGCAGGATTTACGCAATTCCCGATCCAGATGGGCGGCAACCAGCTCCGTTGTCGCAACGAGTGTCTCCTTTTCCGCATTAAACATATGATGCATAAAGCGAATTGTTTTCTCTTTCACTTCCAGCATCTCAGTGCGAATAACCAGAAGATCCCCTGCCATGGCTTCAGCTTTGTAATTCGTCGTTTGAAGAACGGCTGCCATTCCCCTCATTCGTGATTTGAAATAGGAATTTGTGAGACCTGCAGCTGAAAATAAATGCCAGGTCGCCTCATCAAATTTACCGGTGTAATACTGGACATTCATATGCCCCATATGATCTTCCTGATCCGGCCTGACGACCCCGCGATAGGTTTCTAGCATGATTTCCTCCGTTTTTTTGGAAATCATCGTGGCAAGCAAAGCCGCCTTAGGGAAATCGAATATTTAAATACAAGCTATAGAAATCAGCTATTCCAGATCGGTTCCTTTATTTTCTCAAGAAATGCAGCATGGGCAGCAAGCTCTTCCTCGCTTGCCGCATGATCACGGGGAGGCCTGACAACCGATTTTCGGGCCGTGATGCCCGTTTTTTCTTCTGCATCATCCGATAAGGATAATCCCCGCTGACGGCCGCCCCGAAGCTCCAGATAGACTTCTGCAAGCAATTCAGCATCAAGCAGCGCGCCGTGTTTCGTCCGGGCGGAGTTATCGATTTTAAACCGCCGACAAAGCGCATCCAGATTGGCTTGTGCCCCTGGAAACATTTTACGAGCCATTGCAACGGTATCAATGCTCTGCGACATGGAAAGCGGCGGCCTTTTGTGACGGATAAGCTCTGCATTGATGAATTTCATGTCAAATTCGGCATTATGGATCACCAGAGGAGAATCACCGATAAAATCAAGGAAACTGTCGATTTCCTCCGCCATGACCTTATGGCCTTTTAGAAATTCCTCACTCAATCCATGGACTTTAAAGGCGGCTTCCGGCATATCCCGCTCCGGATTGATATAGCGATGATAAACCCGCCCCGTTGCCACATAATTATCCATTTCCACACAGCCGATTTCGACAATCCGATCCCCTGTTGACGGATCAAAACCGGTGGTTTCCGTATCAAGTGCGATTTCCCGCATCCTTTATGCATCCCTCAGTTTTTCGACCAGTGCTTTTACCTGATCAAAGGTTTCTTCTTCGCTGCAATTGGTATCGATGACAAAATCCGCCCGTTTTCGCTTTTCCGCATCCGGAAGCTGCCGGGCAAGGATCGCTTCAAACTTCTCTTCCGTCATATCATCGCGAGCCAGAACCCGCTTTTTTTGCACATTCTCAGGGGCGCTCACCACAATGATATGATCAAAATTCTTTTCACCGCCCGTTTCAAAAATCAGGGGAACATCAAGCAAAACAAAGGCATGTCCTTCTTGTTCCGCTTTCGAAATGAATTCATGTCGATCCTGTCCCACCAGGGGATGGACGATTTTTTCAAGCTTCTTGATGGCTTTATCATTTCCGACCACCAGCCTGCTCAATGTCGGGCGATCCACCCGGCCATCAATAATGGCCTCCGGGAAAATCTCGCCAACCGGATCAACAGCAATTCCGCCGGGTTCATAAAGATCATGAATGCGCGCATCCACATTATAAAGGGGAAGCCCCATTTTCTCGAACATCTTGCCGACAGTGGATTTTCCCATGCCGATGGATCCGGTAAGTCCAAGGTGTTTTATTGTCATTTCTTATTAAGCCCTTGTAATACAAATTGACGAAGACCTTCATCGACATCCGGTTTAACACCGAACCAGGCTTCAAATCCGGCCTTTGCCTGATGCAGAAGCATACCAAGTCCGTCCACAGTCCGATAGTCACCCTCTTTAGCCCGCACAAGCAAATCTGTCATCAGTGGCACATAGACAATATCGGTTACAACTGCCCCTTCTTTCAAACCTGCAATCGAGATTTCAAGCGGGGGTTGACCGGTCATGCCAAGGCTAGTGCTATTGACCAGCAAATCGATCTCTTTCAGGACAGTATCCCTGTCCTTCCAGTCCAAAACCTCACATCGTGACCCCATATCCAAACAGAGATCCTCGGCACGGGCACGGGTTCGGTTGGTCACCAGAATTTTATCAAATCCCATCTGCAGGCAGGCATAAACAATCGCCCGCGCCGCGCCGCCTGCTCCCAGAACCAGCGCTGTTTTGCCTTTAAATTCTTCAATATCCAGATGATCGGAAAGAGAATCCATAAACCCGATCCAGTCAGTATTCCGACCGGAAAGGTTGTTCTGATCATCAAGAACCACTGTATTTACTGCACCAATTGCCCTTGCCGCCTCTTCGAGGGTATCAACCAGGTCCAGCGCTGTTTCTTTTAGCGGGATGGTGAGGTTGGTTCCCCGGAAAATTTCCTGATCCTGCAAACAGCGCTCCGGCAAGGATCGTAATTCATTTTCCAGATTTTCCGGCTTTACCTCCCGCGCAAGATAGCGCGCCTGAAGATCATATTTTTCAATCCAGTAGCCATGCAGGCGAGGAGACAGGGAATGGGAAATGGGAAACCCCATTACACCGGCATTTTTGATCATTACAGAACCACCTTGTGACCCCGGAGAAAATCAAGGAGGGGAAGAAGGGGAAGCCCGAGGATCGAAAAGAAATCCCCTTCAATTTTTCGAAAAAGCTGTGATCCCAGCCCTTCCAGCTGATAGCCCCCGACAGAAGAAAGGATAGGCTCCCCGGCAGAGGCAAGATAGTGATCCTGAAAGTCTTCGGTAAAATTGCGCATGGTCAGTCTGGCTTCATCTGTATGATGCCAGATGACAGTTCCGGTCTTGGCAACACAAATCCCGTTATGCAGCGAATGGGTTTTGCCTTTCAGGGATGTCAAATGGGCTTTTGCATGACTCATATCCACCGGTTTATCAAACCAGATGCCATTGCATTCCAGCATTTGATCGGCCCCGATAACCAGATGCTCAGGATAATCCTTTGAAATTTTAAGGGCTTTTAATTCCGCAAGGGCGACAGCGGTATCCACGGCACTCGCCCCTGCTGCCTGCATGGAAAGTTTTACCTCCTCCTCATCCACACGAGGGGAAATCTGCTCAAATTCCACACCTGCATTTTTCAGAACAGTTGCCCGCGTTTTACTGCCGGAGGCCAATATGACAGGGCTTTTCTCTGCTGCCAGATAATTTTCACTCATCTTCAGACACTTTCCCGGCGGAAGCTGTTATAAAGGGTGATGATCTGGGCGGCTGTTTCTTCCACAGACCGGCGGGAGACATCAATGACCGGCCATCCCTGTTTGGTACAAAGCTTTCTTGCCTCGATCACCTCTTCCTTGATCCTGTCTTTATCCACATAGTCTGTATCCTGGGTTTCCTTCAAGGAAAGAAGCCTGTTTTTGCGGATTTGCGACAGGCGCTCCGGGCTTGTGGTCAATCCCACCACCAGGGGACGGGAGAGATGAAAAACCTGATCAGGCAGAGGAATTTGCGGCACAATCGGGACATTTGCCGTTTTTATCCCCCGGTGCGCCAGATAAAAGGAAGTCGGGGTTTTTGATGTTCTTGAAACCCCGACCAGCACAATATCAGCTTCATTCAGACCATCCGGAAGCTGCCCGTCATCATGGGCCATGGTGTAATTCAAAGCCTCGATCCGATCAAAATATTCATCATTTAATGTATGCTGGCGACCCGGCAGGTTACGGCTTTCCTGACCCAGGAAACCGGAAAAGGCCCGCATCACCGGATCCAGAATGGAAACACAAGGCACCTTTAACTTGCGGCATCCTTTTTCCAGGGTTTTCCGCATCTCTGAATTGACCAGCGTGAAAAGGACCAGACCTGGATTTTTCTCAATTGAATCAAGGATATCATCCAATTGACGGATGGTTCTTGTCATTGACCAGACATGTTCAATGGGCCGCGCTTTTTCAAACTGGACAAGAGCCGCCTTTGACATGGATTGAAGGGTCTCGCCGGTTGAATCTGAAACAAGATGCAAATGAAATTCGGACATAACTGGTCTTGTGATCCGCCTGTGAATAATGTGAATAACAGGGATAACACGGCACTATTGCCCGTATCAAAAACTTTTATTCCCGATCATACCTGATTCCTCCCTTTCCTTTTAAAGAGGAGGATAAGTCAGTTTACCGGATGGGGAAAAAAGGAATAACAATAAACAAATTCCAAAATAGGGAAGTTATCCCCGTTTTTCCCGTAATTCCATCAGGCCGGAAAACGCGGCTATTCACAACTTATGCAAATTACAGATAAAAACTGGATTTTATCCCCAGAAATCCTGTAAAGACTGTGCATGAATATTCATCCCCGTTATCCACAGGGATAAACAACAACTACTACCTATTTTATCTTTATATATTGAATGGGATAACTTTTTAGGAAGGGTATAGCGTGTCCACTCTCGCTTCTAAACGCATGATCAGGGCCCTGGCTAAGGAACAGCTGGACCGTCCACCTTTCTGGCTGATGAGACAAGCCGGACGTTACCTTCCTGAATATCGCCAGACCCGGGCTGATGCCGGATCATTTCTTGATCTTTGTTATAACCCGAAACTTGCAGAAGAAGTCACTTTGCAGCCCCTTCGTCGTTACGATATGGATGCTGCCATACTTTTTGCAGATATCCTTCTGATCCCGGATGCGCTCGGTCAGCCTCTTGCTTACAAGGAAGGGGAGGGACCTGTTTTGGAAGCTGTTCGCTCGGCAAAGGAGCTTTCATCCCTTTCCTTTGATAACCTTCACAAGGTTTTAAATCCGGTTTACGAGACCGTAGACCGCCTGTCGAGCTCTCTTCCTTCTCACTGTACCCTGATCGGCTTTGCTGGTGCTCCCTGGACGGTAGCGACCTATATGGTGGAAGGGCGGGGGTCCAAGGATTATGTGAATATCAAGAAATGGATCTATTCCGATCCTGATGGTTTTCAGGAATTAATGGAAATCCTGATCCGTTCGACAACAGAATATCTCCTTCACCAGATCAAGGCCGGTGCCGAGGTCGTGCAGATTTTTGACACCTGGGCTGGTGTTCTTCCTGATGAGGAATTTGCCAGATGGGTGACGGAACCAACTCGGCGTATTGTTGAGGCTATCCGGCGCGAACATCCCGGATTTCCGATCATCGGCTTTCCAAAGGGAGCAGGCGGTAATCTGATGGATTATGTTCAGAAAACCGGCATTGATGCAGTTAGTCTGGATACAGCGGCGCCTCTTGACTGGGCAGCGACGGAAATTCAGCCTCATGTCACGGTTCAGGGAAATCTTGACCCGATCCTTCTGGTCACAGGCGGTCAGAAAATGGTCGATCGGATCCATCATATCTTGAAAACTTTTTCAAACGGGTCACATATCTTCAATCTGGGTCATGGCATTATTCCGCAGACGCCTCCTGAAAATGTCGCGCTGCTTGCAGAAACCCTTCATAATTACAATTCATAACGGCGGTTGAGATGGCACGCAAAGCGGTGGTCCTGTTTAATCTGGGGGGTCCGGACAGTCTGGATGCAGTTAAACCCTTTTTGTTTAATCTCTTCAATGATCCCGCCATTATCCGCGTGCCCAATCCCTTCAGGTTTCTGATTGCCAAGCTGATTTCCAGTCGTCGCACGCCCATTGCACAGGATATTTATCGGGAAATCGGCGGCTCCTCTCCCATATTACCGCAAACAGTGGATCAGGCGGAGGCGCTGGATAAAGCTTTGCAAGGGGAAGAGGATCAGTATAAATCCTTCGTTGTGATGCGGTATTGGCACCCAAGGGCGGAACAGGTTGTCCGCGAGGTTAAAGCCTATGATCCGGATGAGATTATTCTGTTGCCGCTTTATCCGCAATTTTCCACGACAACGTCTCGTTCCTCGATTGAGGAATGGAAAAAAGAAGCGGAAAAAGCAGGGCTTTCCTGTCTTCATTCAACTCTTTGCTGTTATCCGGACGAAGAAGGCTTTGTTGCGGCTAATGTACAGCTGATCCGGCAAAAGCTTGAGGAAATTGAAGGAGAAAAACCCCGTCTTCTTTTTTCTGCCCATGGTTTGCCCAAGAAAATTGTCGAGAGCGGGGATCCCTACCAGTGGCAGGTGGAGCAAACAGTTGCAGCAATTGTCAGGGAGCTGGGTGAAGACAATCTGGATTATAGGATCTGTTTTCAGAGCCGGGTAGGTCCTGTAGAATGGATCGGACCTGCTACAGAAGAGGAAATTGAACAGGCCGGAGAGGAAAAACGGTCCCTGATGGTTGTTCCTGTAGCTTTTGTGTCCGAGCATTCCGAGACGCTGGTTGAACTGGACATAGAATATGCGGAACTTGCAGAAGAGAAGGGTGTTCCGGGCTATTACCGGGTACCAACAGTTGGATTGCATCCGGCTTTTATTGAAGGGCTTGCCTCTCTTGTTCGGAGGCGAAAAAAAGGAAAAACCACCAGTCTTTGTGGACGGGCAATTTGTCCAAAAACTTCGGGCGATTGCGCCCTTGCAGGGGAGTAGGGGATATGGCTGATTTTCTCGCGGATTTTTATCCCTGGACCAAGGCCCTTCATATAATTTCGGTCGTGGCCTGGATGGCGGGGATGCTTTATCTGCCGCGGCTTTATGTTTATCACACGGATGCAGAGCCCGGATCAGCTCAATCCGAAACCTTCAAAATCATGGAACGGAGGCTTTTACGCGGCATTATCAACCCGGCGATGATATCCAGTTTTATCTTCGGCGGTCTTCTCCTTTTGACTCCAGGAATTGTCGACTGGTCGGAAGGATGGATCTGGATAAAGCTGGGTGCGATTTTGATAATGGGCTGGTTTCACGGAAAATTGTCCCGCTGGCGCAAGGATTTTGAACAGGACAATAACCAGAATTCCTCAAAATTTTATAGGTATACGAACGAAATACCCACCATTTTGATGATTGTTATTGTCATAATGGTTGCTGTTAAGCCTTTTTAAGCAAATATAGCTGAACTTATCTCATATTTCCGTTGACTTGCCGTGGAGAAGCTGGCATTTCTTGCCTGACTGATCGGCATTCTCCCGGTCTGAGCGATATGTAGAAAATGGCGCAGTTTTAATGTTAAAATTGAGTCAGGACTTATGTATCATTCCACTAGAGAACCAGCGTTAGTGTAACGCTTTACTTCCCAGACAAAGTAAAATCAGACACATCCTCTCGATATTATTGATCAAATTGTGACAATCATCAGAGATTTAGATGGATCCTCAAGAAACAAACATGAATCTTCAAGAATTAAAAAAGAAGACCCCGCCTGAATTACTGGCGGCGGCCGAAGCACTGGATATCGAAAATGCTTCGACAATGCGTAAACAAGAGTTGCTTTTCGCTATTCTGAAACAAAAAGCCGAGAATGGTGAAGAAATCACAGGCGGCGGTGTTCTTGAGATTCTCCAGGATGGTTTCGGGTTCTTGCGATCCCCTGATGCGAACTATCTGGCGGGACCTGACGATATTTATATCAGCCCAAGCCAGATCCGACGCTTCTCTCTTCGAACGGGCGATACCGTTGAAGGGGAGATTAGAAGCCCCAAAGATGGAGAGCGCTATTTTGCTCTTCTTAAAGTTCAAAAAATCAATTTTGAAGATCCTGAAAAAGCCCGTCACAAGATCAATTTTGATAATCTGACCCCTCTCTATCCGGAAGAGAGGATTAAACTTGAAACTCCGGACCCAACAACAGCCGTCAGTTCCGCCAGGGTTATTGACCTGGTCTCCCCGCAAGGCAAGGGGCAGCGCGCCCTGATCGTGGCGCCTCCAAGAACCGGTAAAACCGTTCTTCTTCAGAATATTGC
>JAKSCD010000058.1 GCA_022360775.1 Sneathiellales bacterium
CCTTAAAACCTGGGAGCTTACAATGATCAAGGATGAAGATATTCTGGAAGATCAGGATCTGATGAAGGGAATGGGCTTTGAGCCTGTTCCCGAGCCGGGTACCATGGCGGAAGAAGACAGGCCCTAGGATACCGTAGAGAATCGCTTTCGATAATCATTGGGGGAAACACCGAGGCGGCGGGTAAACGCGCGCCGGAGCCTTTCATCATCTGCAAAGCCGCAGCGGGCAGCCAGAAGGCTGATCGGAATAGATGTTTCCTCCAGGAAATTTCTGGCGGCCTCAATACGCAGGGCTTCAACGGCTTTTGCCGGGGTTGATCCTGTTTTTCCTTTATAAATCCGGGAAAAGGACCGGTTGCTCATATTCATGAAGTCAGCAAGGCGTTCGACCCGAAGATCAGCCGAAAGATTATCCCTGATCCAGTCATGAAGCCGCCCAAACCGATCCTCTGTATCTTCCGACTGTTGTTTCAGGACAGTGCTGAACTGGGACTGGCCGCCCGGGCGCGCCATATAGACAACCAGTTGCCGGGCAAGGGCAAGGGCGGTTTTTGCTCCATAATCCTCCTTGACGATAGCAAGGGCCATATCGATCCCGGCGGTCACCCCGGCGGAGGTCCAGACAGGACCATCCTTGATATAGATCGGTGCCCCTTCCAGTTTGATATCCGGGTGCTTTTTCCTGAATTGATCGCATCGCCCCCAGTGAGTAGTGACCCGGCGCCCTTCCAGAAGACCCGTCTCAGCCAGCAATAAAGCACCGGAGCATACGGACGCCATCCGCCTGGCTTTTGCAGCAAGGCGGGAGACGGCCCTGATCATCTCTTCATTTCGGGCGGCATTATCAACGCCTTCACCGCCGGCAACAAGAAACAGGTCAAGGGATCCCTGCAGGGCCTCTTCAAGAGATTTCGTCTCCAGCGTTATCGCCGTATCTGTCTTCACTGGCCCTCCTTTCACGGATGCCAGTTGAGGGCGATAGAGCGGAGAAGAATTGGGCACCAGTCTCGCATCGGAAAAAACCTGAAAGGGGCCTGTTACATCCAGAAGCTTGACCCCGGGATAGGTAAAAAGAACGACCCGGCGCGAAGGTGGGGGAGATTGAACGGTCATGACTGGATCTTCATTTGGCATAAAACGAGGGATATATGTCATTTATGCCATATCTCTCATGAGATATCCAGTAAGAGTGCATTTAAAAGAAGGAGCAAAAAAATGCGAGAGATAGCGGTTGTTCTTTTTCCTGGTTTTGAATTACTGGATGTTTTTGGTCCCCTTGAAATGTTCGGCATTAACCCGGAAGCCTTTTCCATCACACTGGTTGCAGAAACGGTCGGGGCCGTCGCCAGCAATCAGGGGCCAAAAAGCTGGGTTGAGACAAGGCTCGAAGATCGGGATGACTATGACATGATCCTGGTGCCGGGCGGGCGCGGGACGCGAACACAGGTTGGCAATGAACCGCTTCTTAATTGGCTCAAATCAGCCAGTGAAAAAGCGGAAATTACCACAAGTGTCTGCACCGGGGCCGGATTGCTGGCAAAAGCAGGTCTTCTTGACGGGCGCAAGGCGACAACGAACAAGATCTCCTTTGACTGGGTACAATCCCAGTCAGATCAGGTGCATTGGGTGAAGGAAGCGAGATGGGTAGAAGACGGCGCTTTCTGGACGTCCTCCGGTGTGTCTGCCGGGATCGACATGAGCCTTGCCCTCATTGAACATCTGGTTTCAGAAGAGGTGGCAACTCAGACCGCCCTTTATTCAGAATATGAGCGTCATGCGGATGCGGGCTGGGATCCTTTTGCCAAAATCCACGGGCTGGTGTAACCATCGGCCCTGAAGGTAGAGAGAGGCTGTATTCTCATTTATATTCTCCAGATAATAGAATGTTTGGAAAATCAAATCTCTTGATTTTTGTGTCGAGCTTTGCTATACTTTCCGGGCATGCAAAAAGACGGTGCCTATAGGCATCGACGGTAATGCCACCACTCCTTATTTCCAATGACTGATCTGCTGGCCCTTGTTTTTGATACCAAAGCCTGTGCCTGTTGCAGCAATCAGTCTCCGGGACATGAGGTCAGCCTTGAGGGAAACCGTTCAAGCACTCTCACAGGAGTGGGGAATAATGCCGAAACAAATCGTCCTCTTGAGAACGTAAGGGCTTTATGTCTGTAACAATCATAAAAATGACTTCATATCCGGTGATGTGAAGCATCATCCTGTTTGTTGTTCTTATTTGTATTTGTACCCGATGCTTTGCATCCCGGATATGCTTTTATCCGAAAAATCCAGATCCGCATGTAAGCTTTCCTGCCGCTGTCAGGGAAGATGTTTTTGGTTGTTTATTTTCACGAGGGAGGAGAATGAGAGGCTGAAACATCAAGGCGGTTCACTGCTTTCCTTCGAAGCTTTTGTTCCAGTTTCATAAGCAGGGAGAAAATCACAGTGGCTAAAGTTGTGTAATAGAAAGTTAAAAATAAACGAAGCTGCGTTTCACCTTTGAACAGGTTTGAACTGAAGTGAAACCACTCGATAGCAATCCAGAGAAAACAGACCAGTGCAGGTATGGATAATGAAAAGAGAAAAGGTCGTTCAATAACCCTCTCAGACGTAAAATAGAATATAAACGCTATTCCCAATGCAATTGGTGATGCATAAATGAAAGCCATGACCGAAATAACAATCATGACCACCGGATCGGGGTTAAATATCGCTGAATAGATAAAATAGGTTCCCCAGATTGAACTCGTATAGGCTGTAAAAAGAAAAATATAGGGCCTAAATCTATGCATTTTCTCAAGCGGTTTCCCGGATGGAAACGCAATTCGGCGGAATATCGGTTGAGAGCCAGATCCCGTTTTTTTCTTCATAAAAGACGGTGCCCGACTTTTGGGCTTTTGCCGTATCGATAATAAGGATCACCGGGTTTTGTGCTTTTCGGCGGCCAACCAGATTGGCTTCCTCTGTTCCGATGCTCAAGTGAACATATTGACGCCCCATCGGTTTGAGACCTGTATCCTGAATAAGCGGCCAGGTCTGGGGGCTTGTTCCATGATAAAGCCGCGCCGGTGGATTGGCATTTGGACTTTTCTCGATTTTCTCATCAAGGGAATGACCGTAAAAGGCCCGAATATTTCCATCCCTGATCTCATGCCGTTTCTTGGAGGAATGATCAACAATATCCCGGATATCCTGTTCGGTGACTTCCTGAAAGCCGTTCTGTTTCTGAAAAGCCTGGACAACCTGACCAAGTCCCGCCCAGCCTTCGCCGTCCAGGATAAGCCCGTATTCCTCCGGGGCATGCCGAAGTGCATGGGAAAGGGCTTTACTGAGTTTGGTTTTCATTTTCCTGTTCATGCACTTAAAAAGACATTTTTATGTTGTTATAATCAACCTATAATGAGGCGATGAATAATATTTTTTTTGGCGTATGAGAAAACTGTTGCGGATGGATCAACAAGGAAAATCATGACCAGCTCGATGATCGGGTATATCGCGTTGATCGGGGGGGCGATTTTCCTCACTGTCCTTTTATTCATCGCCTGGCGTTCCGGTCATCGGTCGGGCCAGCAACTGCATCTGGATCAGATTGATCGAATGACGGAAATCGCGGGCCTTCTGAAAGGCTCAGGATTTACTCCTGCCGATTATTCAGAACCGGAATATCAGGGTCCTGATTATGACCCTTCAGACTTTCAGGAATTTCACCTGAATGTGAAAAAAGAAAAGCAGGATACTCTCGCTATCACTTGTCTTGTTACAAATTACCAGCAAAGCGGGTTGTGGATCGCTTTTCATGCCTACTCCCCAGGAAAATGCGGGGGCAGGCCTATTGGTGCGGTCCTGTTGAAAGATCAGATTTTTGGGAAGAAGCGGCGGAAACTGATTTTTGATCAAGAAACACCCGCGCAGATTCTTCGTTATTTTCGTGATTTGGAGCAGGAGTTTATCCGCAAGAACCTCAAGGCGAACCTTGAAAAAGACACAAGAGTGCGTCAGGTTGTCAGGCCCGTTAGCCAACCGCTGGATCAGGTGTTAGGGGCCTGGAAAACGCCGTCTCTCACCATAACATTATCGATTTTGTCTCTTCTTGGTGCCTTTTGGGCAAGCGCGGCTGTTGCGCAGAATTTTCTGGATTTTATCGGCATCAATTTTCTGATGAGCCTTGCCTATTTTATCCTCTGCTGGAACAATCCGAAACTGGTCAATCATTTTGGCGCGATAACAGGGGTGCCAGTCTGGATGCAATTGTTGTTAGGCGGGCTCGCCTTTGCTTTCAGTTACGGGCTGATGTTTGCCAGTTCGGGATTTTTTTCCAGCACAGCTTCTTTATGGTGGGCAATACCTCTCATTCTGCTGCCAGCAGCACATTTTCACTATATCTTGCAAAACACTCTTCATGCACTGATCCTGCCCACTCCATAAAGGATCGGTTTTTAGCTTTGTTGCGGGATCGGAAGTAAACAAAAATGCAATCAAATGAGCCAGATTTAGTGCTGCTCCTGTTTATAGTCGTAGTCTTTGTCGCAATCCTTTTCGGGCTTATGTGGCTGTTGGAAAAAATACAGGAGAAACGGAACAAAGGCGGCGTCTTAAAGCGTATGGATGAGATTGCCGGCATCCTGGTCGCCTGGGGATTTCAGGAACATGTAGAGGATCAGCCCCATTACAAGAAGGGCGAAGAGGGCCGTAAAACTGACGCGCATTTATTCAGGTGGTTTGAAGTCAACCGGACAGGAGAAAAAGACCCGGAAAAGATTTCAATATCCTGCAACATGTCCGGGAATCTGCTGGAAAGGGAAGTGAAGATAACTTTTGTAACCCCGACGCTATTGGACGAAAGAGAATGGCCTGCGGTGGGGGTAATTGAATTCAAGGAACGTAAAATCGGTAAGAGACAACCCTTCACGGTGATGACGGAAGATACTCTTGATACGGTATTCCATAAATTCTCGAATCTGACCGAACATCTGAAAGCAGAGAAGCGGTTGGAAGAGAAGCGTGAAAAAGTCTATCACCGTATTGTTAATGCTCCACTGCATCGATCGTTAAACGATATTCTCGATGGTCGGGATCATGAAGCGGTTCTGGACGCATTCTGGATCGTTTTATTTGTCAGCGGATATATCTGTTCAGCTTTTTATATTGAAGCGCTTGCGCAAATTTTCATCCCGGCGGGAGTGCTGGGCAGCTTTTTACTCCTTGCAACAATATATTCGCGGACGAATATCAGCGCTGATTTTTTAAAGAAACTACATCCGTTGAAAATGATGGGCATCTCGCTTTTAGCCTTTGTTTTAGGGATGTTTGCCTGGTTTTCTGATCCTCATTTAACCCAGAAACTGAATAGGTACATTTTCATTGGCGCCATGTTTTTTGCTGCTTTTGCGCATTATGGGCTTCAAAACTGGATCCATTCCCTCATCTGGCGAAAGCGGAATTGATATCAGTGCGGTAGCAATTTAAGCAGGCGAACAATCATCCAATAGCTTTTGCAAATTTGATATGGGATAACGGGCAAGCCTAAATCTATTTCTCGGTCAACGGAGAAACTCTTGGAAAATACATCATCGGAAAAAGTGGAAAAAGGTCTTCCCGGATGGGTGATCAAATTGCTTCTGGCCAAGGTTCTTTTGCTGATTTTGGCAGCGGGTGGGACGTATCTGTATTTTCAGTCCCTCTAAACGTGCAAAAAATGGGCAATAAGCCATAATTCGGTTGCAGAGATCTTCTGAATAGTTTTAAACAGAATTCATAAAAGTTGGAAAATATTAACCATCTTCTGACATACCCGTTGAAGTGCTGGTAAATGCTGTTATTTTCGGATGCTAGCATCCGGACCTTAAGCAAAGATCTGTCAGAGGATCGGTTTACAGTTTGGGTCAGGTTTTTGGACTAAAGCCTGATAAGAATGGAATTTTGAAGGGCAGGGGGGCTTGCTCTTTCTTGACGTGAGTGAGGCAATTTAATGTTTTCCAAAATGCTTGGCATGCTTTCCGCTGACATGGCAATTGACCTTGGTACAGCCAATACGCTGGTTTATGTAAAAGGTCGCGGTATTGTTCTGAACGAACCCTCGGTTGTTGCCATTATCCATAAACAGGGGAAAAAGCAGGTCCTTGCTGTTGGAGATGAAGCCAAACTGATGCTTGGCCGGACGCCCGGAAATATCGAGGCCATTCGCCCCCTCCGGGATGGTGTGATCGCAGACTTTGAAATTGCCGAGGAAATGATCAAGCACTTTATCCAGAAAGTGCATAGCCGCAGCAGCTTTGCGCGGCCCCAGGTGATTATTTGTGTGCCGTCTGGTTCAACAGCGGTTGAGCGCAAGGCGATCCGCGATTCAGCCGAACATGCGGGTGCCCGTGAGGTCTTTCTTATTGAAGAGCCGATGGCGGCAGCCATTGGTGCCGGTCTTCCGGTAACCGAACCCACCGGTTCCATGGTTGTGGATATCGGCGGCGGAACGACCGAGGTTGCGGTTCTCTCTCTTGGCGGCATTGTTTATTCAAAAAGCGTCCGCGTTGGCGGCGACAAGATGGATGAAGCCATTATCGCCTATATCCGCCGCAATCATAACCTGCTTATCGGTGAAGCCTCGGCAGAGCGGATCAAGAAAACAATTGGTTCAGCCTGCCCGCCAGAAGATGGCAACGGGGAAACCCTTGAGGTGAAAGGCCGGGATCTGATGAACGGCGTACCGAAGGAACTGGTGATCAGCCAGCGCCAGATTGCGGAAAGTCTCGCGGAACCTGTTGGTGCGATCATCGAAGCGGTGAAAGTCGCCCTTGAGCATACCGCACCGGAACTGGCTGCGGATATTGTTGATAAAGGCATTGTTCTGACCGGCGGCGGCGGATTGCTTGGCAATTTTGATTATGTTCTGCGCCATGCGACAGGCCTTCCCGTTTCTATCGCGGACGAGCCCCTTTCCTGCGTGGCAATCGGAACAGGGCGGGCACTTGAGGAAATCAAGACCCTTCGCGGTGTGTTGAGCGCGGATAACTGATCATTTGCAGTTGGCCGTGCATAAAAAAGCAAGGGTAAGACGGAGTTACTAGATGGCCTTGCAACAAGGATCAGCCTGGAGATTGGCCCTTCCGCTGAAAGTGATTTTTCAGCGCTTTGCCTTCATGATGCTGATCTGTATTTCCATCGCTCTTCTGGTTCTTGGTAAAGCCGATCTTGTCTTGCTGGAGCGGGTGCGGACCATCAGTACAGATGCCCTCTCTCCTGTTCTTGGAACCTTGTCTCAACCTGTGGATGCCCTGAACAAGGGGATCGAGCGGGTACAGGAACTGGCCAGCCTTGTTGAAGAGAATGAACGTCTTCGCCGCGAAAATGAACGGCTTTTGCGCTGGCAATCCGTAAGCCGGGCGCTGGATCAGGAAAATGAGCAATATCGGCGCTTGCTGAATGCCCTTACCGATCCCCTGGTGCTTCCCATTTCAGCCCGTGTTGTGGGTGATTCCGGTGGTCCCTTTGTGCGGACCCTGCTGCTTAGCGCCGGTTCCCGCGATGGCATTCGTGTCGGACAGGCTGTTGTCGGACCCCTTGGCCTTATTGGCCGGGTCGCAGGGGTTGGAAAAAATTCTGCGCGCGTTCTGCTGCTGACCGACCTGAACTCCCGAATTCCGGTGATCCTTGAAAAGTCCCGTCATAAAGGTATTTTGGTGGGGGATAACTCCACATCACCAACTCTTGAATATCTTCCCAATAATGCGCAAGTCTCCCCGGGTGACCGGGTCGTGACCTCCGGTGATGGTGCCATGCTGCCTGCAGGACGACCAATCGGGATCGTTTCTTCAGTTGCGGACGGGCAGATCCGGATCCAGGCTTTTGCGGACTGGGATCGTCTTGAATATGTCAGCGTGCTTCGCTATGACCTGCCGGGCCTGACGGACCGGGCAACCAACCCTGGCGATCTGGGTGAAAGCCAGCTCAGTAATTAGGATGAGGGACAGGCCTTGATAGAACAGCCACCCTTTTCATATCAGATCAACCGCATCCTGAGAGGAAGCATTCCCTTCTGGCTGACCTTTTTCCTTGCGTTGCTGACCGTCGTGCCCCTGCGTATTGAAGGTTTTGGGCCCGTAACACCAGCGCTCGTCATGATCTCGGTTTTTTACTGGAGCCTGCATCGGCCCTATCTTATGCCGGCGCCGGTGGTTTTCCTGGTGGGATTGATCTCTGATATTCTGACCGGGGTTCCTTTGGGACTTTCTTCCCTGATGCTGCTGATTGTTCATCTGGTTGCCATCTCGCAGCGGCATGTTTTTGTCGGCAAGGCCTTTATCCTGACCTGGTGGGGCTATGTCTGGGTGGCCAGCGGGACAAGTCTGCTGACCTGGATTGTTGCCTGCCTTTATTCACTCACCCTGATCCCGATCCTTCCCGTCCTGTTGCAGCTTTTGCTCACCATCCTTATTTTCCCCTTAATTGTCTGGTGCTTTGGGGCCGTCCAGAACAGCATGCTGAAGAGTGTTTGAGATGCGCGGAAAAGGAAACAAGGAAAAATCCAAGACCTTTACCCGCCGATCCCTGATGATTGCGGGCGGGCAAGCGGGGCTTATGTCTCTGCTTGCCGGACGCCTTTATTATCTGCAGGTCATCCAGTCTGATGAATATTCCATGATGGCCGATGAAAACCGGATGAATATCCGGCTTCTCGCCCCGCTTCGCGGGCGGATTATGGATCGTTTCGGAGAAGAGATTGCCAGTAACCGTCAGAATTACCAGGTTGTCCTGATCCGGGAGCAAACCGGCAGTGTTGAAAAAACCCTGGAGCATCTTTCTGAACTGGTTCCGGTACCCGAGAGCGACTGGGCGAGGGTCTTGAAAGAAACCAGGCGTAAAAGAGGATTTGTACCCATCCCGGTCATGGAAAACCTGAGCTGGGAAGAATTTGCGCGGATTAATGTGCATAGTCCGGAGCTTCCGGGGATCCAGCTGGAAGTCGGCCAGACCCGCTATTATCCCTACGGCCCTCTTTTTGCTCATACGGTCGGATATGTCGGGGCAGTTTCCGAACGGGATCTGCAAAATCTGGAACCGGATCCCCTGCTGGAGCTTCCAGGTTTCAGGATCGGCAAAAACGGGATCGAGAAATATTATGATCTTTCCTTGCGCGGCGCCGCGGGAACCAGCCGGGTGGAGGCCAATGCCTATGGCCGCGTCATTCGCGAACTGGACCGACAGGAAGGACGCCCGGGGGATGATCTGGTCCTGACGATTGATGCCGAACTGCAGAAATATGCAGCGGAACGCATGGGTCAGGAAAGTGCGGCGGCAGTTGTGATGGATATCCATACCGGCGATATCCTCTCACTGGTTTCCGTACCGAGTTTCAATCCCAACAGCTTTACCACCGGGATCAGCCATAAGGAATGGCGCGGCCTTCAGAATAATCCGAAACGCCCCCTTGGAAATAAAGCCGTGGCCGGTCAGTATCCGCCAGGTTCAACCTTTAAAATGATTGTTGCGCTTGCGGCCCTGGAACATGGGGCGATCGGAATGGATCATGAAGTCTATTGCGGCGGGTCAACGAAACTTGGAAAACACAAGTTTCACTGCTGGAAACGGGGCGGGCATGGCAAGCTTAACCTGCGCGAGGCGATTGAACAGTCCTGTGACGTTTATTTTTATGATATCGCCCGAAAAGTCGGCATCGATAAAATCGCCGAAATGGCCAATCGCTTTGGTCTTGGGGAAACGCTGGGCCTTGATTTGCGCGGGGAGAAAGTGGGGCTGATCCCGACCAAGGACTGGAAACAGGCGGTGAAGGGAGAGCGCTGGCAGGTCGGCGATACCTATAATGCCGGTATTGGACAAGGCTATGTCCTGACCACGCCGTTGCAACTGGCAGTGATGACTTCTCGTCTTGCCAATGGCGGCAAGGCGGTTACGCCGCGACTTGTAAAGCAAAAGCAGCAGCCCCTGAAAGAAGGGGAAGAGGTCCCTGAAATTGCGGATCTTGGCCTTAATAAAACCTATCTTCGATATGTTCTGGACGGCATGTTTGATGTGATGAACGGCAAGAAAGGAACAGGGCGAGCCTCTAAAATCAAAGTCAAGGGCTGGGAAGTCGCCGGAAAATCCGGAACGGCTCAGGTGCGCAGGATTTCCAAGAAAGAACGCCTGACCGGGGTCCTGAAAGCGGAAGAACGTCCCTGGGAGGAACGGGAACATGCCTTGTTTGTCGCTTATGCCCCCTTTGATGAGCCCCGATATGCGGTTTCCGTGATTGTCGAGCATGGAGGAAGTGGCTCCAAGGTGGCGGCACCTATTGCCAGTGATCTTCTGAAAGAGGCGCTCCGGCTTGATCCTGTCCGCAATAAAACCCGGTCCAAATTTGTTGTGAACCCGCCAGCCACCGAGGAGGATGACGATGCCTCTTGAAGGACGGGAAATTGGCGCCCCTGAACAGAATCTCCCGCTGACCCAGAAAATCTGGGATATGAACTGGGGATTTATTCTCCTGATTTGCGCTGTGGCGTCGGTCGGATTTGTCATGCTTTATTCTGCGGCCAATGGAAGTGTAGAACCCTGGGCATCGCGGCAAATGATCCGCTTCGCTGCAGGAATGGCGATCATGTTCGTTGTTGCCCTGGTGGATGTACGGATCTGGCTTCGACTTTCCTATCCGCTTTATGCGCTCGCGCTTCTGATGCTGGGCGCTGTGGAGGTTATGGGTGTCGTCGGAATGGGGGCTAAGCGCTGGGTCGAAATTGGCCCCATTCAGGTGCAACCGTCCGAGGTGATGAAAATTACGTTGATTATGGCGATGGCCCGCTATTTCCATGGGTTATCGCTTGAGGATGTGCGCCGAATTCGCTGGCTGATCATCCCCCTGATCCTGATCGCCATGCCTGCAGCCCTGGTTCTGCGTCAGCCGGATCTTGGGACAACACTTCTGCTGATCGCTGGTGCCGGTATTGTTTTTTTCGCCGCCGGCGTGAGCATGTGGATGTTTGGTGCGGTTATTGGCGCGGCCATTCCAACGGCCTTCTTTGCCTATCAGTTTTTGCATGAATACCAACAGAAACGGATTCTGATCTTCCTGAACCCGGAATCGGATCCGCTCGGATCAGGCTATCATATCATGCAGTCCAAGATTGCCCTGGGGTCCGGCGGGGTGTTTGGTAAGGGGCTCGTGCAAGGGACGCAAAGCCATCTCAATTATCTGCCCGAAATGCGGACGGATTTTATTTTCAGCATGCTGGCTGAAGAATTTGGAATGGTGGGCGGTCTGATCCTGTTCGCGCTTTATATCCTGCTGATCGCTTATGGTTATGCGATTGCCCTTCGTTCGCGCAATCAGTTCGGCAAATTGCTGGCTGTTGGCCTGATCGGCGTCTTCTTCCTGTATGTCTTCATCAATATTGCCATGGTGATGGGGCTTGTACCGGTGGTGGGTGTACCGCTTCCCCTGATTTCTTACGGCGGCACTTCCATGCTCACACTGTTGATCGGTTTCGGCCTGATCATGAGTGTCTATCTGCACAGGGATGTTGAAATCCAGAAGCGCTGATCGGTAGCTCTCGGCAAGTTGAGATGCGTGTGAGGTCCATTTTCCCTAAGGTGGGGAAAAGGCGCAATTAAGGACATCTGTAAAGCATGAGCACGCTTTCACCTCCCTTGTCACGACAGTTTAACCCGCTTTCGGCGGCGGTTATTCTTGTGAGCATCAGCCTGTCTGCATGGATATTAAGCGAAGCGTCGGACAGAAAAAGCGGGTTATTTGCAATAGCCCTCGTTATGGGGATTGCCCTTTATCATGCGTCTTACGGTTTTAGTGCAGCCTACCGCAATTTTTTTATCCGCCGCGAAACAACTGGTATTGATAGCCAGATTATCCTGATCGCGCTCACAACCGTGTTTTTTGCTCCTGCTCTCATTCAGGGAGAGGCGTTTGATCAGCCCGTTGGCGGTGCTGTTGCGCCTGTAGGACTGGGGATGGCATTCGGCGCTTTCATTTTTGGAATTGGCATGCAGCTGGGCGGGGCTTGTGCATCGGGAAGTCTATATACAGCAGGCTCCGGCAATCCGAGAATGATGATCGTCCTGCTTTTCTTTTGCGCCGGTGCCTTCTGGGGAAGCCTGGATCTTCTCTGGTGGCAGTCCCTTCCTGCGCTCGAAAATATGTCCCTGGCGTCAGAACTGGGATGGGAAGCGGCGCTTCCCCTGCAGCTTGCTTTCCTTGCCGGAGTGTATCTTTGGCTTGGACGGTACCGGAAAAAGAAAAACGAGGGCGTGGATACCAACAATAATCTGATCCTCTGGAAGCGGTTTTTACGCGGGCCCTGGCCTCTTGTCTGGGGGGCGGTTGCGCTTGCTTTTTTAAACTGGCTTACCCTGATCAATGCCGGACATCCCTGGTCCATCACATGGGGTTTTACCCTTTGGGGGGCAAAAACCGCTGTGAGCCTGGGCTGGGATCCGGCATCCAGTGACTTCTGGAGCGGAGCGTTTCAGGCAGAGGCCTTGAACCTGCCCATATGGCGGGATACCACCTCTGTCATGAATATCGGCATTCTCGCCGGTGCGACAGCGGCCATGATCCTGTCCGGTCGCCGTCAGGGCAAATGGAATAAAAGGCTCAAACCGCTGATCGCCGCGATTATAGGAGGTTTGCTGCTGGGATATGGTGCGCGCCTTGCTTATGGCTGCAATATCGGGGCCTTTGTCAGCGGTGTCGCCTCAACCAGTTTTCATGGATGGGTCTGGATCCTGTGTGCCCTTCCGGGAAACTGGATCGGAATGAAATTAAGGCCCCTGTTTGAGCTGAAAAACAGCTGAGGTCGGGTGCTTCGGAGATTTTGGGATCACAATCGGAGGAGGTCATCATGTTAAGAAAGAGACTCATCGGCTCGGCCCTTATCGGTGTCGTGGGTGGAATTGCTGCATCCACTGCTTCACAGGTATCGGCAGCCCCCAAGGTGATTGAAATGACTCAGGTTCCCTGCCAGTTTCTGGATGTGGAAAGCGATAAGGGGTATGCCTCGGCGAGCAAGGCGGATTGCGAAGCGATCAATGAGAAATCCGCAAGCGAACGCGTTGCCTCTGCAAAGGTGATAACCTTGACGCCGGGGGAATATATCTTCAGGGTCAGCAATAAAAATGTCCCCTATGAGCTCGGCTTCTGGCTGCGCGAAAAGGACTATAACTGGGCCAATCCCCTTCATAAACTCAACAAGATCAGCGTTTCCGGTGGCGGGCTCCATCAGGGAAAATCGAAGGATTATGCAGTGACGCTGAAGCCCGGAGAATATCTTTATTCCTGCCCGCTCAATACAACACCTGATTACAAGCTTGTCGTGACTGATAACTAGTTTCCTTTCAAGGGCTTGTCCCTGATTTCGTATGGCGAAAACCTGTCGGTGCCAGAGATCAGGGAAGGGGCCTTTTAGGGCAAATAGCGCAGATTTTTAAATCTTGCGCTTGACAGTGTGTGTTCTTTAATGACAAGTTTACTTGTCTTTTAGGTAAGGAAACTTTTCATGTTGATGTCAACCAAATCTCAACTCCTGGCGTCTGTCGTCCTGTGTCTTGGAGGCGCCTATATCTGGTTTTACGGCGTTCCCTTTTACATGACAGCCCTTTTCACCATTTTCTGCATTTTGTGGGCAGGCATGATTTTCGTTCAGATATTCAAGGGTACTGATGAGTTAAAGGCAGCGGGGATACGATATGGCCTTGCTGCCGCGAGCGGTATCGGTGTGCCCCTCTCCCTTGCCTGTGTGATGCTGATGGTTGCAATGCCTGAGCTTCAAAATGTGATCGCGGGCATAGCTGCCTATTCCAGAAGCGGCATAATGCCGATAGCCGTGGGGTTCGGCCTGGGGGTTACTTTCATGATCATCCTGATGTGTGCTGTGTTCGCTGCCAGTCACTGGTACTGGTGGGCGTCCAAGCGATAGGGTGACATCATGAAGAATATTATCCGGGTTTTACGGGCGGAACGCCGCTGGACGCAGGCTGATCTTGCAAAAATGCTGGGCGTTTCGCGAAACTCCGTGAATGCGATCGAGAACGGGAAATATGATCCTTCCCTGCCGCTCGCCTTCAAAATTGCGCGGCTTTTCGAGCGGCCTGTTGAAGACATTTTTGAAGATGAGGAAGAGAAGGTTATCCCCCTTCATCCCAAGTGATTTATGTGTAGAAAATCCGTGTGTGAAGAGGTTTTAAAAGAGTGGGGCGCAAGACAATGATGATGAAAAAGATACTCTGTTATGCATTGGTTCTCCTGGGAATGACCACCGGTGCGTTCGCAGAAAGTACGGATCCGGCTCACGCTAAAAAAAGTGAAACGCTTGAAGATCTTTCAGCCCGGATTACCCATATTATGGAGACAGCGACGCTTGAAGGCGCAGCGGTTGCCCTGGTGAACAGGGACGGTGTGTTCTGGACAAAAGGATTTGGGTATGCGGACAGGGAAGCCGGAATAAAGGTCACACCGGAAACCCTGTTTCGGGCAGGCTCAACCGGGAAAAGCATTACAAGCCTGATCGCCATGCGCCTGGTGGAAGAGGGACGCCTTGATCTTTCTGCACGCTTGCACGATGTCGCGCCGGAAGTCGCTTTCACCAATAAATGGGAAGACGAAAAGCCTGTTCGGCTGGTGCATCTGCTGGAACATACAACAGGCTGGGATGATTTCCAGCTTTCAGAATATCGCAGCGTTGCAGAGGGGACGAGCCTTGCTGAAGGGCTTGGCATTAATCCGCAGTCCCGAACATCCCGCTGGCCGCCGGGATATTATCCTGCCTATTCCAATTCAGGGCCTGCGGTTATGGGATATGTGCTTGAAAAAGTAACCGGTGAGGAATTTAACGCGCTTGCACAGAAATATGTGTTTGAGCCCCTCGCGATTGAAAAGGCAACCTTCGATCAAACTGAAGAGGATTTTTCGCAGCTTGCCAAAAGTTACACGATTGAGGGCACCCCGATTGAGAATACGAGAATTTGGGCAAATGCGTCAGGTGCAGGAGCAATGTCTGTCAAAGGACTGGGGCGTATTGCCCAGCTTTACATCCGCCGCGGTGAAGTTGACGGGGTCAGGCTTCTCTCCCCGGAAAGTATAAGCCGAAGTGAGACACCCAAAACAACACTGGCTTCAGCAAAGGGGTTGAGTAGCGGCTATGGTCTTGGAAATTATGCGTCATTCGACTGGAAAAATAAAATTGTCTATCATGGTCATGATGGCGGATTAAACGGATTTCTGGCGGTTTACGGGTATCAAAAAGAAACCGGCTTTGGTTTTGCTATCCTCATAAATTCGCAAAACCCTTCAGGGATGTATCAAATTCAGCAGGCGGTGCAGAATTATCTCTATTCTGTGTCCTCCGTTCCTTTTGAACCAAGCACCGTTAATGATCCTGATCTGAAAGCCTATGAGGGTCTTTATCAGGCGTTTACACCCCGCAGTGAAAGTGCCCGTTTTCTTGTGGAGGCCTTTAGCCTGATTACCGTAAAGAATGAAGGGAACCATCTTTCGATAAGCGGTCTGTTCGGCGAAGAGGCTGCCAGGCTTGCCTCCTTTGGAAAGGGGCAGTTTGCGCCTTTTGGTTTTCCGGAAGCGGATCGTATTTTTTATAAAAATGAAAAGGGACAGTATGAATTGTCCATGAGCCATAATGTGTCAGGCAGCGCATATCGTAAAGTGAGCCCCGTTCGTGCTTATGGACCGATTGCCATCATAGCCTTCTTTTCCTTCAACGCGGTACTGGCGATCCTTTTTGCACTGGTGTGGGGCATTGGCCGGAGTTTCGGCAAATTCAGGAATTCGCATCGCTGGCGGGTCTGGAACTTTCCCATGCTTTCGATCCTGGCTTTTATCGCGGGAAATTTAATCGCGGCTGTCCCTACATTTCTCACGCCGAACGCTTATGAAATACTGGGAGCCGGTAATCTGGTGACCTGGGCGATCCTGACAAGCGGAATACTGGTCCCGCTTTTCGCTGTTCCTGCCGTGATCATGCTGTTCAGGGCGAAAGATGTTTCCCGCTGGGCCCGCTGGCATGCAGGCGTTGCAACATTATCGCTGGTTATGCTATCGGCGATGCTTTTTTATTATGACCTGATCGGTCTGCCAACATGGGCCTATACGCCTGTTACCTATGAGCGATATGTCGCCTTTTAGCAGGGGGCATTAGCCCGGTATTTTTTAGCAAACCGGTTTCCTTCGGTTTTGCATTTCCCGGCGGTTCCCCAAAGAGGGCGTGATCCGCTGTCAGCCACAGGTGTGCCAGGATCCTGAACGGATGCCGGTACATGCTGTGGCGACTTCATGAAACCCTTATTTTCTGCCATTTTTCAAAGCTTTCTCCTCCTCTCAAAGCGTCACATTTATGTGAAAGAACGTTATTAGAGGGCACGCTGCGCATCTGCCATAGTCAGAGCC
>JAKSCD010000451.1 GCA_022360775.1 Sneathiellales bacterium
AAATGAATAAGCAGGAGGGGGAAGATTTTTTACAGGAACTACTGGCGGCTGTTAATTTGCGACCTGAATTTCTAACGCGCTATCCACATGAATTTTCGGGAGGGCAGGCGCAACGGATAGGAATTGCAAGGGCCTTGGCTGCAAAACCTAAAATCTTGTTGCTGGACGAGCCTGTTTCCGCTCTGGATGTTTCTGTTCAGGCACAGGTTCTGAACTTGCTGGAAGAATTGAAAAGGAAATATAACCTGACCTATGTCTTTATTAGTCACGACCTCGGAGTCGTGGAGGCTGTAGCAGACAAGGTGGCTGTTTTGTATTTCGGTTCTGTTGTTGAAACCGGACCTGCACAGGATATTTTCCAAAACTCAAAACATCCCTATACAGAGTTATTGGCGGGAAGTGCCCCTGTTGTTGGCAAACGGTTTAAGCAACTGGAGGCCGGTGATGCTGAACTTCCGGATCCCTTAAATCCTCCGCAGGGATGTGCATTTGCCAAACGTTGCAATTATGTTAAAGACAAATGTCGATTAGAGATGCCACAACTTGTTGAAACAGAAGAGCAACATGGTTCCGCCTGCTATTATCCGAGATAATCATAAATCCGCTGTTAAGGCTGGCCGAAATAGAAATCGTGCTCAAAAAACAGCTGAAATTATCAAAGACTGGATCCTTGAACTTAAGCTAATGCCTGGGGATAGATTACCTCAGGAACACGAATTGATAGATCGTCTGCAGGTTAGCAAAGGTACGACGCGCGAAGCATTGAAAATTATGGAAACTCAAGGGCTTATTCGGACGCGAACCGGCCCTGGAGGTGGTGCGTTTGTTTCAGAGATGTCCAGCGATACCGCTTATTCGTTGCTGGCAACTCATTTCTTTTTCCAGGAAATCTCAATTGAAGATATCTATGCACTCCGTATAACACTGGAACCAATGCTCGCAGCGGCAGTTTGCGTGTCGATTACAGATGATCAAATTGATCTATTGCGTGAGAAAATGACATATTACGCTTATCCTCCGGCTTCCATAGAAGAAGAACAATCTCAAAGGGAAAAGGAGCTGGAATTCCATGAATTGCTGGCAGATTTCTGTGACAATGCACTCCTAAAGTTCAATTGTCGGTTTTTGATCAAGATGCTGAAAGAACTTACTGTCTGTAAGAAGATTTACAAAAAATCCAATCCGGAACTCAGAGAGCGGGGTCTGTCCTATCAGGAGCAACTGTTATCTGCCTTTGAGCGAAAATCACCAGAAGATGCAGAAACAATTCTGTGCGAACATATGAAAGAGGCGCGCGAATTGATGCTTGCCCAAGAAGCCCACATTAAAAAGGGTTTTCTAAAAGCTTAGTTGGGTTTCAGGTCATAGCCTTCAAGCTTCGCTGACAACCAAAAAATGGATTCCCTATTTTGATGGCCTTTTTATGGGGCGGGGCAATTTTACGGACCAATAAATCTTTCGGCGCTCAGGGCGCGTTTGACGGTCTCATTTACATCGGATTGACGATTGAAAATCAGATCTGCCGTTAGCTTCGAGAGAGCAGGGGCCGTTTGGATGCCGTAACCTCCCTGACCGGCGAGCCAGAAGAAACCATCGGCATCGGGAGCAAAACCAACAACAGGCGTCTTGTCATGGGTAAATGTGCGAAGGCCAGCCCAGCTATGCTCCACTCGTGTTACTGCCATGGTGGTGGCTTCTTCAAAACGATGTAACCCTTCAGCAAGGACCATGTCATCGGCCCAGGCATCATGGGGTTCCACGGGGTCTTCATCGGCGGGGGAGACCATCAACGTCCCGGCTTCCGGTTTGGCATAGAAGC
>JAKSCD010000054.1 GCA_022360775.1 Sneathiellales bacterium
GGGCTTGGGAGCTGGGGGCATGTGGAAATTATGGGAATGAATATGGTTTTGACCCATATCGACCCCCTATCCCGGGTTTTTGGCCTTATTTTCACAGTCGCTGCCTTTGCAGGCATTCTCTATTCCCTGCATGTGAAAGACACCATGCAGCATATGGCAACCCTGATTTATTCAGGCGCCGCAATCGCTGCTGTTTTCTCAGGCGATCTGATCAGCCTGTTTTCCTATTGGGAACTAACAGCTATTTCTTCTGTATTCCTGATCTGGGCAAGCCGGACAGAACGCTCCTTTCATGCGGGTATCCGCTATCTGATTATTCAGGTTACTTCCGGGGTTTTGCTTCTTTGCGGCGTTATTCTCTATTTTGGTCAGACCAAGGAAATCCTGTTTACACAAATGGATTTCGGAACTTTATCGAGTTGGTTCTTCCTGATCGCTTTCGGGATCAAAGCGGCCTTCCCGCTTCTTCATAACTGGGTTCAGGACAGTTATCCGGAAGCGACGGTCACTGGCACAGTTATCCTGTCAGCCTTCACAACAAAGCTTGCAATTTACGCTCTGGCGAGAGCCTTTGCGGGAGTGGATATCCTCCTGCTGATCGGCGCAGTTATGGTGATCTTTCCGCTGGTTCATGCAACGCTGGAAAATGACCTGCGTAGAACAATCGCCTATTCCATGAACAGTCAGCAGGGCTTCATGGTTATCGGGATCGGGATCGGTACAGAAATGGCCCTCAACGGTGTTGCGGCTCATGCAACGGTGAGTATTCTCTATACCTGTCTGCTATTTATGGCGACAGGGGCTGTTCTTTATCGGACCGGAACTGCCAAAATCACGGAACTTGGCGGTATTTATAAATCCATGCCGCTCACAGCATTTTTTGCTGTCCTCGGCTCCCTGGTGATTATTGCCTTCCCGCTGACGGCTGCCTTTGCCTCCAAATCATTGATCCTCTCTGCAGCCCTTGGGGAGAAGATGATCGTCATATGGCTGGTGATGCTTTTTGCCGCAATTGCCGTTATCGATAATGTTGGCCTTAAAATTCCGTTCCTTGGTTTCTTCTCAAAGGAAAATGGTATTAAAGCGGAGGAAGCCCCTCGCCATATGCTCCTTGCCATGTCCGTGCTTGGGATGCTGACAATTGCTATTGGTGTTGCTCCCAGCGCTTTCTTTGCACTCCTCCCTTACTCCGTCGAGTA
>JAKSCD010000053.1 GCA_022360775.1 Sneathiellales bacterium
ATTGATCAGCGCTGGCAGCCCCCTTCCTCCATATCAATCTCCCACCTCACGGCATATGCTAATAGTGTGGCCAGCGGAGTCTGACCAACACTGGGAGTAACTAATCAATGGTTAAAGCATCAATGAGACGATGAACAACAACCTGCAAATCGACCTGTTAGCCGACCATCCCGAAGCGATACCGATCCTGACAGCATGGTTCGAACGAGAGTGGACACCCTATTACGGACCGGAAGGCCCCGGCGACGCGGAAAGTGATCTTCGCCAATTCTGTAACCAAACCGAACTACCCATCGCTTTTGTCGCTATCTTAGACGGCGAGATATGCGGAACAGCCGCCTTAAAACAGGAGTCCGTCACAACCCATCCTCACCTGAGCCCTTGGCTGGCAGCACTGTTGGTCACACCTGAATTCAGGCGACAGGGAATCGCAGAGCGATTAATAGAAGCGATAGAGAAAAAAGCCAAGGAACTCGGCTTTCACACTATATATGTAGGCACTGGCGAAGGCTCAGGCACACCCGAATCGGCACTGCGTAAACGAGACTGGGAGTTTATGGAGAAGCGCCCCTACTTTGTCTCGGACGTCTCCATCTTCCGGAAAACACTCTAAACACCACCAGCAGTAAGCGTGCTATATAAGCTATGCTATAAACCGCTGAGGAGATAAGTGGATTATCCTCATACCAGAAAAAACTGGATAAAGACGAAAAACATATGCCCAAAAAGATACCCAAACACATCGGCATTGTCGGATGCTCAGCAGAAGGCGCTGCATTGTGCTACCGCACCATCTGTATCGAAGGCGCAAAACTGATGGGAGAACACGCCCACCCAGAAGTATCCATGCACACACACTCACTCGCCGATTACGTGAAATGCCTTGATGCCAATGACCTAGCCGGTGTCGGTGAGCTGATGCTCTCCTCAGCAAGCAAACTGAAAAGCGCAGGGGCAGAGTTCCTAATCTGCCCAGACAACACTATTCACCAGGCATTTCCCCACATAGAACACCGCTCACCCCTGCCCTGGATACACATCGCCGAGGTTGTCGCTGAACGCGCCCGACAAAAAGGCTATAAACGACTCGGCATCACCGGCACACGCTGGCTGGTAGAAAGCAACGTCTACCCAGAGAAGATTGAAGCGCGAGGCTTGGAGTGGCTACGCCCCAACCCAACCGATCGCCAAGAAATGGGCCGTATCATTATGGAAGAGCTGGTCTATGGTATTTTCAAACCTGAATCGGTGGCCTACTTTCAAAATGTTATTGCTGCTTTGAAAGACGAGGGGTGTGACGCTGTTATTCTTGGCTGTACAGAAATTCCACTTATTATCCAGGATTCTAATTCGCCACTGCCGACGCTTGATTCCAACCGCCTGTTGGCGGAAGCTGCCCTTCGGCAGGCAATAAATGGAAACTGGAAAGTCAGTTAAGTTATCTCCAGCCGCCGAGTGTAATGTTAGTTCAAGGAAATCGATGGATACTAAATTACTTTCTGCACCTCTACTGCCTTCGTACTGAACAACCTCTTTAAGCGGCTCAACACATTTGATAATCTTGATCTAACAAGGAACGCCTGCAAGCAGGAAGCTCTCACCCATGCCAATCTCCTGCTTCGCAGCATATTCCAGTATCAGTGCCAACGGCATATCACAATATTTGTGCCGACTATATAACCGGCTGTTAGCAATAAAGAGATTGAGCATGAAAATTTCATGGGATGAATACAAAACGATCGTTGGTCAAGACATACGAGAACAGAAGAATTATATATATCGAGGCCAGTCAGACTCTGCGTGGAGTTTAACGACGTCCATTCATCGTACTAAACAACTGAGAA
>JAKSCD010000056.1 GCA_022360775.1 Sneathiellales bacterium
AAATCGGGCGTCCGCGCATGGATCCGGAATTGTCCAATAGCAGGCTCACCACCGTGTCGCGGAAATTCATTTCTTTCTCGAGTTTGTACGACAACGGATAGGTGGGATTGGTCACCACGCGGGCGAGGCGCGCGGTATCGAGAATTCCCTCATCAAGATCGAATTCCCAAGACCGCATTTGCTTGGCTAACAAACGCCGTTGCAAGCGATTCGCGAGTCGGGTAATCACCCCTTGAAGCGCCGCGAGCTGCTGATCGAGATGGTTGCGCAGCCGGGTCAGCTCTTCGGGCTCGCACAGTTCCGCGGCGTCGATCACCTCGTCAAAATCGGTCGTGTAGGCGTGATAGGCCGGTTGACGCGTATTCGACCGGTCGTGCGGCGGGCGCCATGGTTCAGCGTCGGCGGACGCTTCCTCATCGCCGGCCATCGAGGCGTCATCGGTCGAGTCCATCTCAACCTCGGATGTATCATCGGCGATCTCGTCCGAATCGGCGCCCGGCGTGCCGGACATTTCAACCGGTTCGTCCGACGATTCGCCCTCCGACTGCGCATCCATCTGGTCGTCGGCGGCGTCCTCGTCGCCGGCCTCGCTGTCCATATTGGTGGTGTCGTTTTCGTCCTCGTCGGCGAATTCAAGATGCGCGATCAGTCGGCGCAAGCGCTCGGCATAGGCCGCTTGATCGTCGACCTTCTCGGCCAATTGCTCGAAATCGTCGCCGATCCGTTCGTCGAGCCACGTGCGCCACAGGTCGCACATGTGCCGCGCCGACTCGGGCGGCGGCGTACCAGTGAGTCGTTCGCGCGCGAGCAAGCCCACCACGTCGATGATCGGCGCGTCGACGCGGTTCTCGACTTGGTCAAATCGTTGTTCGCGGCACCGCGCTTCCATGGCCGCGCTCAGATTGTCGGCCACGCCCATCATGCGCCGCGCGCCGATCGCCTCGCATCGCGCTTGTTCGAGCGCGTCGTAAATGCCTTGCGCGACTTGTCCCGGCGGCCGGCGCAGCCGGTGCATATCGGCGTCATGGTGACGTTGCCGCAGCGCCATGGCGTCGGCTTCGCCGCGAATTTCACCGACTTCCTGGATATTGAGATCGCGCGACGGCGGGGTCAGGATGACACGGTCGCCTTCCAAGCGCGGACCGTTAGCGCCGAAGGTGACTTCCATCTCTCCGTCGCGGGCGATCGCCCGTGTGGCGGCGGAAACGGCGCGCTTAAACGCCTCAGATGGCAGTTCGCCTCGCTCGGTCATGGCGGGTTAGGCCACTCAATTGACGGCCGCGGTCACCGGCGACTCGGTAAGCTCGACGCCCATGCAGCGCTGATAATACTCGGCAACCACCGGGCGCTCGGTCTCGTCGCACTTGTTCAGGAAGGTGACGCGGAAGCCGAAGGCCAGGTCGCTGAAAATATCCGCGTTCTCGGCCCAGGTGATCACGGTGCGCGGCGACATAACGGTCGAGATGTCGCCATTGACGAAACCGGTGCGGGTCAGGTTGGCAAGCTCGACCATGCGCGCGATGGTGGCGCGGCCGTCCTCGTCATCCATCGCCGGCACCTTGGCGAGCACAATACCGACCTCCTGCTCGACCGGAAGATAGTTGAGCGTGGCAACAATGTTCCAGCGATCCATCTGGCCCTGGTTGATCTGTTGCGTGCCGTGATAAAGCCCGGTGGTGTCGCCGAGGCCGACCGTGTTGGCGGTAGCAAACAAACGGAACGCCGGATGTGGGCGGATGACGCGGTTCTGATCGAGAAGGGTTAATTTACCTTCCACCTCGAGAACACGCTGGATAACAAACATGACATCCGGACGACCGGCATCATATTCATCGAAAACAATTGCGGTTGGAGATTGCAGGGCCCAGGGAAGGATACCTTCACGGAATTCGGTAACCTGCTTGCCATCGCGAAGAACGATGGCGTCTTTGCCCACCAGATCAATACGAGAGATGTGGCTATCCAGGTTGACACGGACACAAGGCCAGTTGAGACGCGCAGCGACCTGTTCAATATGGGTGGATTTACCGGTACCATGATAACCCTGCACCATTACACGACGATTATAGGCAAAACCGGCCAAAATTGCCATTGTTGTATCGTGATCAAACACATAGGTTGGATCAAGATCTGGAACCAGGTCGGTTGCCTGACTAAATGCCGGAACTTTTAAATCACTATCAATTTTGAAAACTTCCCGGACAGATACTTCAGTATCAGGAAGATTAATCTCCGGTACGCTTCCGGCAATTTCTAATGGCGTCGTCATAACGTTTCCGTATCTCTTAATTGGGTTTTTCTTTACGGTTACCTTTAGGAGTTACCGCAAGAAAGAAGATGTGTATAGGCCTGATTAATGTTTTTCAGGATTTCTTCGGCTTGTTTGTCACCACCTCTGATATCAGGATGGTATTTCTTCGCAAGCTCTTTATGTCTTCGCTTGATATCCTTCAAACCGCATCCGGGTTCGAGATTCAGTAATGCATAAGCGTCCCGGGTCGTTGAATCAACAGAATCATGATCAGCATGGGAATTTTGCCGTGATCCGGAAGACCGCTCATATTGCTGACCTGTTTCGCGCTGGAAATCAAACGGATCATCATATTTATATTCAGGCCGGGGACCGCCAGATCGACTGCCCAGTTTCCATGTAGGGCGATGGCCGGTAATGTCCTCGTCCTTGTATTTCAGGATTTCGTTGTCCGACATCCCGTCAAAGAAATTCCAGGATTTATTGTATTCGCGAATGTGAGTGAGGCAAAACCAGTAATAGTCATTTGTGGAGCCGCGATCGAGCATGCGCGATTTCGGCGCACGAAATTCACCGATCTGATCACATCCTTCATGATCGCAAATTCGGGTCTTGGGCTTGTCGTCCGAAGAGGAGCGTTTGAAATCGTACTTTGTCATGCTCAGTATTATGATGCCTGCTAAAAGGGTAGGCAAGTCCAAGGGCACAGTATGCGTTAAAATGAGCCCCTGGAAGTCACTTCTGAGCAGTATCGCAACAGACTATGAAGAAACGATTTAACAAAAATTCAATTTGTTGTGGGTTGAGAGAGGGCGCGGGCCAGATGACTCAGCGCGTCCTGATATCGTTCATTCTCAATTTGCGAGAAGTTTCGAGCCATTTCCAGGCACATTCTCTGGCGAGATGAGGTTTCAGCCGTATCTGTTGGTTCCAGCCCATCAAAAAAGTAGTTTATTGGAACATTCAGTGCCGTTGCAATGTTGTAAAGGCGTCCAGCTGAGATACGATTTATCCCTCTTTCATATTTATGGGCCTGCTGATAGGTGACACCGATCAGGTTTGCCATTTGTTGTTGAGTAAATCCCAGAAGAATTCTTCTTTCGCGAATGCGATTTCCGACATGAATATCTATTTGTCTTGTTGGTGTTTCGTCCGGGCTACTATTCGAAGTTGTTGATACTTGTACATGTTTTCTAACCTTGGCGTGGACCGTCATTATCACTCTCCAGCGAATCCAGTGTTGATGCGAACCTGTACTTTGGTAAATTCAATGAAACTAATATAAGATAATATTAATTTTTCATTCTCGCAATAATTATTTTAATAAATTGAAGAAATGCTCATTAATGCTCGTTTTTGGGTGATAGAGCTTTGTAGAATTTATGATACCCTGCCTCTTTTGGAGTAGAGATATATGCGTGTTGCAAACCAGATCGAGCGGAAGCTTCAAGATGCTTTTAAACCGCAAATGCTGAAGGTTACAGATGAATCGCGCCAGCATGCGGGCCATGCGGGAGCGAGGCCGGAAGGTGAAAGCCATTTCCATGTTCATATAGTTGCAGAATATTTTAATGGGATGTCCAGGGTAAAACGGCAACAAGCCATCTACAAAATTCTAAGCGATGAAATGCAAACAGACATACATGCCCTTGCGCTTCTTGTGAAGGGAAGTGACGAGTAGCAGAGGAGTATTGTAGGACAGTTATTGAATGGAAATATAAACTCTCTAAATACTACTTATGAGTGTTTTTTGTTATTGGTAGTAAGCGGTATTCGGGAGTGCATATGTCAAAACGTCAGTCTTTGATCAATGGAAATATTAATATTCAAAATCCTGAAACCGGGGAGGTCCATAGAACCAGTATTCGCCTGGAGAAACTGGAATGGGATGCGATGCGCGCCATATGCTCAAGAAAGAAGATGAGCATTCACCGGTTCTGTAGTCTGGTGGATTTTCACCCGACAAGGCAGGAACATTCGCGAACGTCAAAGATACGCTGTGCAATATTGCTCAATTATATGAACCGTGTGCAGGCTTTTGAACTAGCTCAGGACAAACAGCAGAAGGAGCGGCAACGTCAGGAAGGACAATATGGTCGATATCAGAACCGTGCCGGCAACCTGACCAGCCGCGCGACCATACCGAAGTGAGAAAAGATAGTTGAAGACGGCGACCGGCATCGTACATTCCAGGATAAGGACCCCTCTTTCCGCGCCTTCAAGGGAAAAGATCTCTGCCAGAGCCACACCAACGCCAAAGCCGATCGCCAGCCGCACAATGGACAGGATTGTTGCTTCTTTCAGATGTCTGACAGAAAGGCTGGCCAGGCTTACGCCCAGTGCCATAAGCATAAGCGGAATGGTAATGCCGCCCAGTAATTTTGTCGTATCCGTTATCCAGACAGGAACAGAAATCTCAAAGCCTTTGAGGAAAACTGCCAAAAGCACAGCGTAGATCAGGGGGGTCTTGAGCAGCTGCTTATAAGAGCCTGTGCCCGAAACAATCCAGACACCTAATGTGAATTGTAAAATTGCATAGACCGTAAAGAAGGCGAGGGCAAGCGTCAGACCTTCGTCCTGAAAGGCAAAATAGCAAAGTGGCAACCCCATATTGCCTGTATTGGGGAAAATAAGCGCAGGAAGATAATCCCGATAATCCAGTTTCAGAAATTTCAAAACCAGAAAACCGATGGGAATGAAGCTCATCAGCGCCAGAAATCCGTAAAAGCCGAACTCGACGAAATCAAGCAGGTCACCCTTCAGTTGAACAAGCGTAGTGAAGATCAGAAGAGGCGCACCGATGTTTGAGACAAGGCCGGTGACGGTTTCCATATGAAAGGCGCGTTTACTGCGCGCCCAGAAGAAACCAAGCCCGGCACAAATCACTACAGGGGCAATAATGTTAAACAGGATCTCAAACATCGAAATTCGCTTACTCTACTGGGGCAGGTTTCAGGCCTGCAGCTTGGTTATCTTTAGTTCGGTGATCTGATTGCGTTCTTTTTTCAAAATATCAAACTTGAAACCGTAGAAGGTGAAGGCCTGTCCAATTTCCGGGATGATTTTCGCCTCATGAAGAACCAGGCCAGCAATTGTGGCGGCTTCCTCATCCGGCAGGGACCAGTCGCACTTTCGGTTCAGATCGCGAATAGTGACCGTTCCCTTTGTG
>JAKSCD010000307.1 GCA_022360775.1 Sneathiellales bacterium
ACAAAGCGTTCGATCACGCCAACTGCGGAAGCTGTATGCAGTGTCGAAAATACAAGATGGCCACTTTCAGCAGCGACGAGAACAGCCCGCATGGTTTCCAGATCCCGCATCTCGCCCACCATAATGACATCCGGGTCTTCCCTCAGACTGGCTCTCACCGCACTTGCAAAGTCAGGAACATCTCTATGCACTTCTCTTTGATGAAAAAGGGCGTGATTATTCTCATACATAAATTCGATCGGATCTTCGATGGTAATCACATGATCAGCGCGGGTATCATTAACTTCTGTCAGCAATGCGGATAATGTCGAGCTTTTGCCGCTGCCGGTAATCCCACTGACCAGAACAAGACCGGATTTGAGCTGCGCAAGTTCCGAGAGTTGAGGGGGCAGGTTAAGCGCAGACAATGTCGTTAAATTACCATCGAGCAATCTTACCGCCATAGCCTTACGGCCTCGGGAAAGGTAGAGGTTTATCCTGAAACGAAGCTTTTTATAACTATAGCCGATATCCACAGAACGAGCCGTTTCGAAGGCTTCTTTCTGCTCTGAGGTCATAATCTGCTCGGAGATTTCACTTAGTTCAGCTTCGGTGTAAATCCTGTCATTTAGAGCTTTAAGATGACTATGGATACGGCCAAACGGTTTATCTCCAGCCGACAAATGCAGGTCTGAAGCCATTTTTTTTGACATCATCTCGAGAAGAGAATTGAACTCTTCGACTAGCTCATTGCGTTCTGTCATCGATTACTCTGGGATTACATGGCCAAAATCAATTCTACATCCAGCAGCTGTGGCAGGTTCGCCTGCTGCTGTTCATCTTCTGCATCCGGGAAAGATCGGTCAGCCTCCATTGCCAGTCTCACAACTGAAATATTGGAGGAGAAGTTTCTTAATCCCTGGAGAAACTGCATCAAGCCGTTAAAGTCGCTTTTTGCTCTTAGAGAAATAAGAGGGCGTCCAAATCTGTTCTTGGATTCAAGTTCGATTATCTCTGCAGTGGGCGGGGCCGCTTGAGGGTCTCCACTCAAAGCACTTCTGATCTGATCAATATCCATACCGGCTTTTGCTGCCAGCTGGCTTACTTCAAGACGCATGTTTTTCAGCCGATTTGGTTTATCCAGCGGAATAAATTTTTCGCTTAGAAATTCCATCTGTTTTCTCAGCTGCGTATGATTATCTTCAAGCGCCTTTAACTGCTTTTCAAGCTTCGCAGCTGATTCCGTTGGCTCTTCTACTTTCTTCAGCCGGGTCTCCATCCTGTTCAGACGGCGATTGACCATATTCTCCTGAAAGGCAACTTCGTCGCTTAACGATGGATACCAGAGACCAAAATAACCTGCCATCATCATCACACCGATAATCACGATAATTTTGGTTTTATCGGAAGAAGGCATTTCCTTGTACTTTTTTAGCATCAGGGCTCCCTCTTCTGAAATGAACCTGCCGCCAGCTCTTCCGGTGGTTTCGGAATAATTTGCAAAGTCACGGTATAGCCTGCAACTCCATAGGCATTACTTTGACGAATAACCGCGTCATCAATGACCATAAGCTCCCAACGTGCGAGACTTGAATTGAGGTTATTCACAAATAGCTGCGCAGACGTATCCGTAAGTGCCCAGCCCGCCAATAGAAAGTGATTTGTCTTACCGCGATCTTCAACAATTGCATCTATGACGACCTCCTCACTTATTGAAGATTTCAAGGCGCCCATTAATCCGGGCACCAGATCCAGTCGGTCGATCAGGATATCATTGATAACAGCAAGCTTTTTGGTCGTTTCAGAAACTTCAGTCTGTTTGATTTTTACCTTTTTAAGCAGCTGTTTCGTCTCATTACTCAAGCCCTGTATTTGTTTGTTCAGGCGCAGCTTTTCGTTAAATTCCTTATCAAGCTTGGCCAGTTCCTGTTCTTTCTTGAGGATCTCATATCGGGTAAGAATTTCTGTTGCCAAAATTCCGCCAACAACCATGGCAATGGCCGCAAGCCGCAAAAATTCAATATCTTTATAAACGGGAGGAGCAGGATCTTTTGCTTTAACCCGCACGCCAAGTGGACTGGCAGAAATCCCGAATAAATGGGAGGCAGCAGCTTTCATATAAATTGTTTTGTCACTTATCGGGACCACCTGGCGGTCAAGCTTGACAGCAATACCTGATGCCAGTTCAGGCGTTCCTCCCACCAGATAAATCACCCCGATTCCAGGGCGCATCTGCTCATGGCAGACATCCACACAGGCATCCACCGTCAAATCCAGTCCGCTGCGTTTTTGAGTTTGGCATGCCACTAGATACCGGCTATTCGCCCGCACACAAACCAGCTGCTCCTGATGGACCTCCAATATCACCTTTTCACCATCTGACTGTACAGATGGAATGATCTGACTGGCTGAAGAGGTATTTGCCGGATATATCCAATCCAGAGAGATTTTGTTGTTCTGAAACGCCTTCACCCATTTTTGACGGGTGGACTGACCAATTGCTGTTCCTAACCAGGCGCTTCGCTCCCCTCCATCAGGATCCTGAATAATTTCCGCCTGCCAGCCACATTCCGCATCCTCATCCATCATGACGAGGCGTTCTTGCAGTAACAGACATTCATCGAGCTGAGAACGTGTTACAACCCCCATTTCGACAGCCAGTTCACCGAAGCGAGTCAAACGCCTGCCGCCTGTCGCACTTGTCGCCAATTCAAGATTTACAGCAATGTCCTGACGTTGCTCGCGCGTAATGTAACCGCGCCCCAGCAATACAGCACCAATCATCCAGATGTCATTTTGCTCTGTGAACAGGGGTTCCAACTCCCATTTCACCAGCTCTTTCATCTCGTTATCCTTGCGCGGTTTCTGCGGATCAACCGGCAAATCCATCATGGTGCATACCATACCGGCACTTACCAGCACGGCATGTTTTGGCAATCGCCCCTTTGCAGGCTTGAGACCGTCCAGCACTTCTCCGATAGCAGCTGAAAGCTCGACCGCCCGTGACGTGACCTCTCCTTCAACCTCCACTGCACCATTAACAATTTTGGCAATACTACCGGTCAACAAAAATCCGTCATACTGAAACATCAATATGCCATTTATCCCTTTTGAGAGGGTTCCGATATTCTGTTTTAAAATACTACTAAAGACAGACATAGAAGCCCCCTACTCGAGTCCCAAGGATAACTGTGGTGGTGCTGTGCGCGGAAGAAGCCGAAACATTTTTGCGGCACTGGAATAAAGTCCGCCATCATCGCACGCTCCCAGACCATCATTGTCGAAGACTTGCACCCTGCGAATGCCCCATGGAATCAGATCTCCTGAGAAATCAAAACTGACAGTCACAGTTTCTCCCGGGTTTATCGAAACATCAGCTGCAACACGATCCACATTAACCAGCTCGTAGAAATCGTCTGTCTGATCGGATGCTGTTCCGTTATCATTAAGCTGCGGAATGGATAGTCTTAAACACATGTCTGAGACGACACCTGCTGGACTTATGTTGTTGGTCAGTTCCATCTCCAGAACCAAGGCATCATGAGCGTAATCGGCCAGATAAAACTGATATTTTGCATCCGCATCATATCCTGTATCTGTCCCATTCCGTGAAGCATCGCGACCTGCAGAAATCACTTCAAGCTTGAGCGCGCTGTCATTCACATCAGTAACGCCTTCGGAACAGCTGATAAAAGTTCCACTTTCATCTCGGCAAAAAGAAAAATCCCATCCGAAATTGTCATCATCCTCAAGGGCTGTTGCAGCGATGTTTCCCCATCCATCGCGAAACGAAAGATCTCCCCCAAGAGAAGGAGTTGCAAGATAAGGCCCGCGCCATCCGAAGCGCATATCCCCGTCACTTAACCAGCCACAGGCTCCCGCCGTCACATTCTGGCAGGGATCTTCAATCAAATCCCGCAACCTTGAGGGCAATTGCCCTGTATCTGCGACATATCCGGAAATCTCTGAGCCGTTTCCAAGTTGACGGTCCGGTTTTCCGATAACTGCTCTTGCAATAGAATTCAGGCGCGCTTCTGTTTGTTCAAACCTTACCTGAGCGGTATCTTCTTTGAGGGTATCCAGCGCGACATATGCGATTGCCGAAAGGATCGAGACAACAATAAGCAATTCAAGAAGGGTAAAACCGGCTTGCTCCTTCTTCCTGACGACCTGTATTGCATGTTGGCGGGTGATCATTTTTTTCCGAGCCCGCGAACAACAACTGCCGGTCCCTTGGAATAGTTATAAACGTGGTACGCAAGGAAGAGGGCCTCTTCATCCACTTTTATCTTCTTTTGAATTTCCTCTACAGCTGCATCTTCAACATAGACAGGAATGACTTTCCCCTGCCGGCTTGAGATGAACATGCGATGAGAGACTTTTGGCAATGGCGTGACGTTCATGACGGAAAGAGCCTCAAACAGGTATTTCACCTTTATCTGTTTGGGGCCTTCCATCAGGACGCCGGTAAAGCTTACATCGTTTGGCGGTAAAATGGTGCGTGTTCCCGGCATCGCCGGCTTTTGCACGGCAATAAAATTGTCAAGATCAACATGGGTATATTCAGGCGTTATTTCCTGAGCATTTGTTGTAAAACTGATGGAACCTAACAATGCAATAACAGCCCCCAAAGCTCTCATTCGTTTAACAAATTGCATTACCTGTACTTCCTTTTAAAAACTAAGGACGATGTCATCGCCATTACCATTTTCAAACAGGCCATTCGTCCCCAGACTGACGAGACAGGGGACCTGGCAATTTGAAATCGTATTTGCTTCACTTTCCTGGACAATAAGCATGTAAGGTCGCCCTCTGGTCTGTCTTTCAGGTACATCAGAGTCTGATGCACATGGTGTAGCCGAGGCACTTCTTCGCAAAGGCCGCCAGGTGAAATAGGTTTCTGATCCGTCAACAACCCACTCATGCTCAAACGGATCGGAAATTGTTGGAACAAATGCGATTTCCCCTCTGTCATATTCCCCGTTGGAAGCGCGGAACTCATCGCCAATGGAAACACAGCTGATTGCATATTCCTTAAGATAGGGACCATTCCACCCGCGCCCGGTTCTTGGGTTAAAAGAAATCAGGGCACTGGGAATATTAAAAGTTTCAACCCAGTATTCCTGCCCGGCTGAAAGATCAGGCTCAAGAACCAGCTGTTCCAGGTTGAAAGGTGAGTTCACTATGGGACGAACAGAGCCACTTCCATCCAGATCAGGTCCTTCGTCTCCCTCAAATGGACCCCTTCGCGGCAAATATCCTGTATCCTGCTCAAACCTTCGCACGGCCGTTGCGATTGTCTGCATTTCACTCAAGACAAGCGCATCATCAGAGTAGTCACTGGCTCCCGGAAAAAAAGCAATCCCAATACTTGCAACGGCGGCGACAATCCCGATCACAATGAGTAGCTCCATGAGTGTGAAGCCTCTTTGCCGGGTCCTGTATTTCGATGCAGGAATCACAGACGATGAAAACATTGAAAGTCACACCTTTACTGAAAACGGGTTGGCCCGGTCGGGCCAACCCTTGATAACGGTTCGTTATCCGAAAGATGAATTAGATAGTGTTACGAGTACCGTCCCATTCACCCAATTCTTCTTCTTTAGTATCACCAGCACCGTCTACAACACCTGCAAGTGAAACCTGGTCAACTGAGACAGCAGTGTTTGTACCAGCAACATCTTGAATTGTTGCAATGTGGAAGAGGATAATGAAGCGGTTGTACTGATCCTGTGCAACGTGGCGGTATACTGGAACAGATGTCAAACCACCAAGGCTGGAGGCATCGAACAGGTTAGAAGAAGGACCTGCACCAACAGCCATCAGGATTTTCGCGTCAACAGTGGAACCTGCTGCGTCAAGCGCACCAGTACCAGCATCGAAAGCAAGTTCAGGCGCACCTGATCCAAGAACACGTTCCTGGCCACCAGACCAGATCGCAACGGTTGGCGTACCTGTTACAGGATAGTCAACGCCACAGCCATTTGCGGACGCGCTCAGGAAGATGTTACCGGCAACAACTGCATTGCCGCGATTGTTAATCAGGCCCTGCAGATCTGAACAATCGCCTTCACCATCCGGATCAGCAGCCGGATCTACTGCACGCAGGTTTTCAATACCGATGTCATTGAGTGCAGTGACCATTGTCGCGTCCAATGCGAAGGTCGTAATATCCTGGATACCCAGAACTTCATCATCAGCATTGGCAAGAATAGCACCGGTATTGTCGAGCAGACTGTCCCAGTTGTTAGGCAGTTCGTTTCTGTTCAGAACACGATAGGTACGGATACCTTTGTTCAGCTCATCCATCATAGCAACGTGAGCTGCAGCAGATGCACGCGCATCTGTATCCTGAAGGGCGATTGTTGCAGTACCTGCAATTGCTGCCAGAATGGCAACCACAACCAGCAATTCAAGAAGGGTAAAACCAGACATTTTACCTTTACGAAGGTTTACTGCGCGACGGCGCAGGTGATTTCGAATGGACTTCAACGCCATTATATTTCTCCTGTTGACATGAGATAGTAATCACGTCAGCAGATTCCACCCAATGGAACTCGGCCAACTTATTGAGCTCCCGTCTCTCCGGGATGTCAGTCATTGCGCAAGGTTTAGATTACGCAAATAAGTTGTCCACGCGCAGCCACTGCGCCTTTGGATCTAGGAAGCAGCGTCGATTACAAATCGATACTGCTTACCGCAATGAAGAATGACCTCTTTTTGCCCGCGATGCAGAATACGCATCTCAATGCGAATATCGCCAAACCCATCATGCTCGAAAAGAGATGAATAAAGTTCACCCACCTTTTCCAGAACATCTTCATTTGTGGATTTGTTGCCAGCGGACATGTCACTGAACTCCATAAGTTTTACTAAAGAACAGAACGTTAGAGATTTTCTCTAGGGCGTTTTTAGTTGCGAATGATTTGCATTATTAAAAATATGAACACAATGTCAAGAGGCGTTAATAGATTTTTAAGATAATTTTGTGGGTCTTTTTTTATCGCAGTTTTAAAGGCTTTTCAGATGGCGCCATTTTCCTGAGAGCTCATCTGAAAACTGTTTTGAAACCACCAGTTATTAAGAACCGTTCTCAAAAATAGAATCACCTGGCTGATTCTAATCGCTTTCGAATCGCTCGAAGTTCTTTGACAGAATTTATCTTTTCCGAATGAACCATAGAGCCATATCTCAGGAGAGCGTAAGTTTTAACATAGTCTCTTGCTACCTTCGAAAACTCTTCCCCTAATTTGACGGATTGAGACATGATTAGGGATTGCAGTTTTTCTATGTTTTCGATTTTCGGTAGCTCCACATTTCTGTTTTCCAGGAGTTTCCGGAATTTCTGAAATTCGTAACGCACTTCATCTCTTTTCCCATTTCTTCTTTTTCGAAAATTAAAGAGACTCAAAAAGAGGACCACTCCCAACAAGATGATCAGTGCTCCGCCGCCCAGCAGTTTTAGCAAATCAAGCCAGTTTCGCTTTGACACATTCTCGGTATTTTCCAGAAAACTCTCTTTCTGGATGTTGGCGTCAAAATTATTAAGCCAACTGACCCAGTCTGACTGGAAGGTATCAAACCAGTTCGCATCTTCCTCCACCATAAGCCCCTTCGCCAGACGTTCCTGCTTGGAAGCAGAAGGATCTGCAGGCTGACGGGCAGTATTTTTTTCCTGCAAACTGTTTTTCGAAGAACGCTTGCCCGCTTTATCGCTGTCCTCACTGGCATTTCCTGCCAGCCCCCAGCCCCCTCCACCAGTTGATGTCCCGGGCGGCCCGGCAACAGGCATCGCAGGATCAATACGTACCCAGCCACGATTTTCGAACCAGCTTTCTGCCCAGACATATGCGCTATTCTCCAGAATCAGAACCTTCTCGGTAAGACCCACGACATTTCCACCGCGATATCCAGCGACCAGTCTGGTCGGTATGTCCGCATGACGCATCATCATGGCAAAGGCTGATGCAAAATGAGCGGAATTGCCCAGCTTCTCCTCAAACAGGAAAATGTCCATGGCATGAATCTTTCCCGTGGATTTTTTTCCGGGATCATAGGCAAAGCCCTCATGGAAATACTTGAGTAGCTTGTTTGCAAACTCAATATCATCTGGCGTATCCGCCCGGATTTCCTCTGCAAATATTTTAAGTCTCGGATCCCGATCAACGGGTTTTTGAAGTGCAAGGATGCGGTCTTCTTCAGCCAGCTCATGCTTCATCTCATATCCTAGATAGGAAGACATATGATACTGCAATACATTTCTGACCGGGTTGAGATTAAGAAGCTGAAAATCTTTTGTCACATAGGTGGAGGCCGCTGATCTTGTGGGAATATTCAGCGCATAGGTCCAATAGGAGTTGCTTGGAAACAAGGTAACCGAGTATGCCGTCAGCTTTCCTTTAAGTTCCACCATTTTGTAAATATCTTCTTCCGACAATTTGCCGCGCATGCGGTTCGCGCGCTTGTTCCACCCTTCCCTTGGAAGCCATTGATTATTTTCATACTGCCATAAAACAGGGCCACGCCAGTATAGCTGATCAAGGGGTGGGATACCGTCATGGAATTCACCGACACCACCATAGAAGTCGGCAATCAACACCCTGACATCTGAACCCGACTTCGCTGCAATATCATCAAAACCAACACTATCATTGAGGGGTGTTGGCTCTCCTTGAGAAAGCTGGAAAGCTCCAGGCAACCCAACCATCATACCAAGGTCAAAAAGATTTGCGTTGAACCTCGGAAAAAACAGAAAGAAAACCACTGTTAAAGGGATGGCTGAAGCAAGAATACCCACTATTTTCAGGGAACCTGACAGTGAAAACTGGCGCGCATTCAAAAGGATCATAGAGATCCCGGTCATTTGTATTAAGGAGAGAACAAATGTCGTAAAAACTGGTGAGAGCAGCAACACGAAAACGGTCTGAATAACGATCAGGCAAATCTGAAATACGGTGTCACGATGTGAGTTTATCTCCACCAGTTTTGCCAGACCGACAATCAGAAAGAAGAGAGAGATAGCTGAAATATCTCGCCATCCATAGAGGACCAGCAACCCGAGTGCACCCAAAGCAGCGTACCCGCTTGCCATGAACAATCTGGCTCTCCCCTGAACGTAATAGCTTGAAACCTGAAGGAGACCTGCCCCGACGAGGATGGAGACAAATGGCAGAACACTGCTTATCTGGAAATACGGAATGAGCAGCACGCATTGCATAAGAAGTAAAATGCGCTTTTGAGCTGGATCCACCTTGTTTACAAAGCCTGAGTTTTGGGCGGTTCGTGGATATGGTGCAGCTAATGCCCTGATCATAAACCAGCCTTACCTGTTTTCTCTGGCAGGAATGCAAGTTGTTGCAGGCAATTTGAGGCATGGGCCTTGCCTTGCCCTTTCAATGCTTCACTCCCGGGCACCTGGAAACTGAAAACCGTTTTATTTCGATCTGCTTTCAATACCCATAAGGTGAGTTGGCTGATTGCTTTTTCGTAATCCTGGTCATCCGGTAACTTCAGGAACAGGTCATCAATCCTGTTTCCTTCATCAAACTGCTTGGTCATCAACCCGGCTCCACGCGCACTTTGACGCCAGTGAATTCTTGATAATGGATCACCAAATGCATATTCGCGGATATCCGCACTGCTCTGCTGATCAGAAAGATCCTGCTTACCGGTTGACATGTGGTTTTCCGGAAATTCCGGAACGCCTAAAGCTGCCGGATAAACAATAACCTCCAGCGGGGATCCAAGGTGAAGTGTGCGACTGAAACGAAAAAAACCAAACGGATATTCAGAAAGGAGAAGGAGGCGTTCAAGTGAAAAAATCCCTCTTTTGTCCGGGATAACGGTGAAACTGTTTTCAGCTGTTTTAGACATATACAGGGGCGCCGGATTGCCAGGCGATTGCAATTCTGCTGCACTTACTTTCCTGCTGAAATGCGCTTTTAAGCCTAGGGGTTGGGAGCAAAATACAGTTGGTTTTGAGGTGAAATGGCCCGTAACACCGACCAGGTTCATATATCCAAAAACAGGGGCAACCAACCAAAGCGAAAAGAGCATAAACACGAAGGCGAGCGCTAAATTACTGTTAAAATGAAAGGCCAGTAACATGCAGGAAAAGCATAGCAACACCCAAACAACACCGATCAGTGTCGGCCGGATTCCAACCTTCCAGTAACTAGAAACAGATCGAGCATTCATTACGGAACTTTTACCTGCCCCAGCAGAACTTCACTTGCAGGGCTATTATCATATTGTGCATTGAGCCAAACCAGCCGATGGTCTGTCAGTGCAGGGAAAACCGCTTGAATATCATCAGGAAGAACATAGTCTCTTCCGCTTAAATAGGCATAGGCTTTAGCCGCATTTACCAGTAGAATCCCAGCACGCGAAGACAACCCATGAAGGAAGTTTCCATCTTCTCTGGAGGCAATAAGCAAATTCATGACATAGTCATGCAAGGTTTCACGAACCGTTACCTGTGACGCCCTCTCACACTGCTCTTTTAGTTCCGATACATTCAGAACAGCCTCGATATCTCCTATCGCCGTCTTTCTCTCCCCAAGCTTTAGGAGGGACAGTTCAATCTCACGATCCGGATAACTCAGCTCCAGCCGAAATAAAAAGCGATCAAGCTGAGCTTCCGGCAAAGGAAACGTTCCTAACTGCTGTCCCGGATTTCTTGTTGCAATAGTGAAAAAATTCTCCGGTAGAGGATAGCTATGCCCATCATAAGAAACCTGCCTTTCCGCCATCGCTTCCAACAGCGCACTTTGCAGTTTTGGCCCTGCTCTGTTCACCTCATCGATGAGTAACATCTCATTGAATATTGGTCCCTTGTGAAAAGAAAAACTCCCCGAATTCTGTTCATAAACAGAAGCACCTATTAGATCTGCTGGAAGCAAATCGCTAGTGAATTGCACCCGAGCGAACTTTAATCCCAAAACCCGTGCGATAGCTTCGGCAAAGACCGTCTTGCCAACACCGGGAAGACCATCCAGCAACACATGCCCGTTCGCAACAAACGCAGATAAGGTGAGTTTAACCTGTTCAGAACGTCCAAGCAGAACGTCTTCGAGCCTTTCCTGGATCTGTGACAGAAAATCGGAGCCCGAGAGAGTTTTTGATTTATTTTCCAATATATTCATTTCAAAGGGATTTCAGTGAGGGAGACAAAAAAGACTTGTGTCTGGCAACGAGCAAAAAAACTGAGCAGGTCATGATAAATTCCTTTTCACAATCCATCACCATGGTCGTCGAATAAATGATTGTTGACGTAAGCCTGCCCCACACCGGCCTTACTGAATTTGAATTGAAAGCGACATAAAAGCGCTACTCTTCAATGGAAATCCGTATGCGATATCCATCTCGGAATTTTGGTGCGGAGACTGGCTTTTCGCCGCTATCCGTGAATACAAAAACTTCAATATGAGGCTGCTCCTTCAACGGAATACGAGTCGCCTCAACTTGTAAATTTTTCTCGTTCTTTGCGGCCTCTGATGCCAGCTTGTCTTGCGGGCCGGTCATCATGCAACCGGACACAAAAAGCAACATTATGCAGGCTGGCAATCCTTTTGAAATGAGCATCATTTAGCCTCCCCAACTCTGCGAACTGAACTTCTCTGATACCCGTAGGATTTGGCGATCACATCCAAAAAAGGACGATCTGAAACAAGATACATATACCCGTTTGCTTTTGTGCTTCCGGCAGGCGCAAGATTGCGATGTTCGATGCTGGCCGCAAGCCAGGGGCCTTCCAATTCATCCTCGCGTAAAAGCTGTTCCCTGTCAGAGCGATTGATATTGACCAGAACGGTCAGGTAAAGATCATTTCTTCGCCACGCGTAAATAGGGGTCATTTCAATCGGCTTGCCTGCAATCAGGGCAACTGGCGTTTTAAGATTAATCGCCACGGGGACAATACGCGGATCATTGGTCGGCAAGTTCCGAATTCGGCGGGCTGCAAATTTAGCCAGTGAAACAAGGTCTGCCGTTTTCGTGGCCGTAATGGTTTCCTGTTTGTCTTTTGTGCCATTCTCCAGATTATCATCAAGCTCCGGCAGCAAAGAAAGTTCACGGAGGCGCTTTTTACTAACCGCTTCAGCCTCTTCAGGTGTTGTCAGAATATGTGGTGTGACAAGTAAAATAAGTTCGGTTTGTTGATCATCATCCACCTGCTTCTTAAAAAGGTTCCCCAAAACCGGGATATCCCCAAGAACCGGAACTTTATTATCATCAAACTCCTTACGTTGTCTGATCATCCCGCCGATGGCAACCGTGAGACCGTCTTTTGCGATTACGGTCGATTCAATATTCGCGGAATCGACTGTATCAACCGGAATCTGGGTGACCTGACCATTATTGTTGATGGCAGAAAGGTTCGTCGCACCAATATTAATTGAGGAGTTATCCTGCTGGACAAGGATTGTAACAGTCCGATCGCTGTTAATCCGCGGAACAATATTGAGCGTATTGCCGACATTTCTACGTTCAGTTTCCAGATTGAAGACAGTGTTGGTGGCACCGGTTGTGCCTGTGGTCGTATTGGTCTCAAATCCTGTTGTAATCACCCGTTCTTCACCAATGAACAGGCGCGATGCCCGGTTATTTGAAGCCAGCAACATGGGAGTTGCCAGGATTTTCAGCTCATTTTCCTGCTCGGCCAGCTCCACTGCAGCCGAAATATTGTCATGCAGGATCTGGAACAGGGCTGTCCCTCCCTCCAATGGAAAGCCACCTGTATTGCCGAAGAAAAACGGGTTCCTGGTAACATTACCATCATCATCGACAGTTGTTCTTCCTTTTCCCAGACTGAGGCTGATATCAACGAGAGACCTAAAATTATCCCCTCTCGATAATTCCAGGATTTTCATTTCGAGCAGGACCTGCGGCGTCGGACGGTCGCTTTCAATAACAATCCGTTCAATTTCCTTCATCGCCACTTCGTCACTGGTTCGAACATACAGAAGATTATGTTCTCTATTGACGGTGACATAAATTGGCGGCTCCTGGGGAATGTACCGCTTCAGTGTTTCTGCTGAAATCGCTGGCGCGCCTGCCCCGGTTGTCCCCAATTCTCTGATTTGGCCGGGACTAAGATCAAAACTGCGCCTTTCATCATTGATACTGGGATCATTATTTTGCTGATCTGTGGTTTCATTATTGGTGATTGTGGTTGTAATCGTCTGGCTGTTAAGCAGTCTGGAACCAAATCCAGGGGTACCCAGCGCCTCCTCATCTTCAGTATCAATCTCCAGAACCACTCGATCATCGCCATACAGCCCTTCGATAATATTGGCTGTCGTGATGACATTCTGGTGCAGTACCGTAAAAACCTTGGTGATATCTTCATTATAAACAACCAGATCGTTGTTATATTGCTCGATGGTCATCACCAGATAGGTTTTACTTTTCTTGTTGTAACGGAACCACAAACCGCTCACCCGGCAAAGCGAATCCAACGCCTGCTCGAC
>JAKSCD010000052.1 GCA_022360775.1 Sneathiellales bacterium
GCTCAAAAGACTGGCCTATACCAGCGACTTTTTCGGATCGGGCTTCACGCTCTGCGATCTCGGTCTGCTCGCGCTCGCGCTCCTGGCGCATCTGTTCCGCTTCACGTTCCCGATCCTGCTTATCACGCTCAGAGGCCTGAACTGCAGCATCTGCTGCTTCTTTCTCAAGACGTTTCTGCTCCACTGCGCCATCACGGAAAACAGCAAGGGCACCAAACATATCACCAACTTCATCGTTACGGTTATTCTCAGGAATTTTGACTTCCAGATTACCGTTCGCCAATGATTTCATTGCATCCGTAACAGTGACAAGAGAGGCCGCGATATTTCTGGCAAAGAATGTTCCGATTGCACCGATAACAATAAGAAGGATAACACCAATGAGCGCGAGCATGTTACGCATGTTGGATACAGGCTCAGCATATTCACTTTCGTCCATCTCCGCCAGCAGACCCCAGGTTGTTCCCATGAAGTTAATGGGACCATAGACGGATTTCACCACGATCCCCCGATAGTCTTCACCAAGAAGAGCGCCGCTTTCACCATTGATTGCTTTTTTTGCAGCTTCTGTTTCAACTTTTCGCTTCAAAATGGTTGTTTCTTCAGAAAAGCGGCTATCACTTCTCATCAGGAAATCGCCACCAACGATATAGCTTTCTCCGCTCTCACCCAGTCCGGTTGAGTTCTGCATCAGGCTGTTTAAGCGGCTAATGGACATCTGAAAAACAAGAACACCGACCGGTTTTTCTGCATCATAAACAACAGATCCGATAAAGCTTGCTGGCGCATCAGCGCTTGGGGCATAAGGTTTGAAATCAATAAAAGCTTGCCCGTCACCGGATTTATTGGCCAGGGCACCTCGAAAAACTTCTCCAAGACCGGAGTCTTTCCATTCACCCGTATTCAGGTTGGTCGCGTAATCGAGCTCTTTAAAAACGCTGTAGACCAGGTTTCCTTCAAGGTCGAAGAGAAAAATATCGTAATATTCCCGCGTGTAGAGCATCTCGCGAAACCAGGGATGGTAGCTTTTATGAAGATCACTATAAGCTGTTCCATCTTTGGCGTAATCCAGTTTCTCTTTTTCACCCGTCGGAAACTGGTTGTCCGTAATATATGATTTTTGAAGCTTGCCGAGCTGATTATCACCAAGTTCTTCCCACGCACGTGAGAACCCTTTTATGGCTGTTATAACCTCAGGATTTGTCGCTGTTATATGAAGGTCTTCTTTAATAGACTGCAGATAGTTTGAAAGGGCGGTTTGCCTGCCCTGTAAAACGACCTGAAGCTTTTTGACAACTTCTTCATTTACAGCGGTCGATCCTTGGAAATAACTCAGAAATCCAAGACTTAGACCCAGAAGCAACGATGCAGAGAGAATAAGTAGTGGTAATTTCTGCGAAATACGCAAATTTAAAATAGCCATAATTCTGATCATCCCTGAATGTGCGAAATCTCACATTCAAAATTCGATATACTGGAACTTCAAATGTTATGATGATTAGCTATGACTTTATAAAATATTAAAAACTCTCAGTATTTTCGTCCATTAAGGGTATTTTAAGTATCCGTTTCTCGCATTTGGAATATTATCTACTATTAATTAAATAATTTAGTAAAATTATTACAAATAGGAGTACCGAGAGAGTTTTTTTTCGTCAAAACTCCCTCAGCATCTTCAAATTTCGAATCAAAAAAACTGTAGGTTTCTATCCACAGGATTATTTTGCTGCGACGATAATAATTTCCACCTTAAAGTCAGGAGTTGCCAGCTTACTTTCACCACAAGCGCGGGTTGGGGGATTATCGGGATCAATCCAGGCATCCCAAACCGCATTCATTTCAGCAAAGTCAGCCATATCAGCGAGCCAGATTGTCGCTTGAAGCATTTTGGATTTATCTGATCCGGCCTCGGCCAGCAGCTTTTCGATTTTGGAACAGATATCCTGAGTTTGCGCTGTAACGCTTTCACCTGGTGCACCAACCTGCCCGGCCAGATAAACCGTATTTCCATGGATCACGGCCTGGCTCATTCGGGAACCGGGCTGAATTCTTTCAATCGTCATTGAGACACCTGCCTGTTAAAAAAGAAGGGAATTCTTTAGCGAAAACGATCTGGTTTCAAGTCGGAAATAACTGCGGCGGAAATTTCCTGGTTATCTGTGTTCTCTGTCAATAGGGCAACCGACAGGCTGCTTATGGCAGGAGAGGTCTAAATTCCATATCCTCCCTGACCGGCAAGCCAGAAAAACCCTTCACTTGTCGGCTCAAACCCGACAACCGGATTTCGATCAGGAGAGAAAGTACGCAGGCCCGCCCATTCTCTTTCCACCCGGGAGACAGGTTCCAGCACCGCCTGTTCAAAGGCATAAAGCCCTTCTGCCAGGATCAGATCATCCACGAA
>JAKSCD010000050.1 GCA_022360775.1 Sneathiellales bacterium
AGGGAAAATGAAAGATATCCCCAGCTTTTCTGCGCATTACAGACAAATTATTTAAAATTTAGTGTGTAGTTAAGCCATCAGATAGCTTTTGTGCAGATGCAGCACTCGCCAACTCCTGTGCAAGACGCTCTTCGCTCCAGTTCAGAGGCTCCAAAGGCTTGGTCAAAGCAACTTCCAACACCTCTTTAACGTCAGAAACAGGAATGATTTTAAGGCCTTCTTTCACATTGTCGGGAATCTCTGCCAGGTCTTTCTCATTATCATGCGGAATAAGAACTGTTTTGATGCCCCCGCGAAGAGCGGCAAGAAGTTTTTCCTTCAAACCACCGATAGGCAGAACCCTGCCTCGAAGTGTCACTTCGCCGGTCATCGCCACATCTTTATGAACAGGAATATTGGTCAAAACCGAAATAATGGACGTCACCATCGCTGTTCCGGCGGAAGGTCCATCTTTAGGTGTCGCTCCTTCAGGAACGTGAACATGAATATCATGGCGATCAAAGTCCATAGGCTTGATCCCCATTTCAAGACAACGGGACTGGACAAAGCTTTTCGCGGCCTGAACTGATTCCTGCATCACATCACCAAGCTTGCCGGTGATTTGCATTCGGCCTTTACCGTAAAGTTTGACCGCCTCGATTGTCAGCAATTCACCGCCAACTTCGGTCCAGGCCAGACCGGTTACCAGTCCAACACGATCTTCTTCTTCAATCTCGCCAAATCTGTGACGGCGAACGCCCGCATATTTTTCAAGATTTTCAGGTGTTACATGAATGGATTTCGTACCATCCGTGATGATTTCCTTCACAGCCTTACGCGCAAGCTTTGCAATCTCGCGCTCAAGATTACGCACACCAGCTTCCCGGCAGTAATACCGGATCAGATCCCGAACAGCTTCATCCCCAATTGTCCATTCATCTGATTTAAGACCATGGTTCTTGCGTTGTTTTGGCACCAGATGGCGTTTAGCTATTTCAACCTTTTCATCTTCGGTATAGCCGGAAAGGTTGATGATCTCCATGCGATCCCGAAGTGGTCCCGGCATATTCAGAGAATTCGCTGTACAAATGAACATCACTTCAGAAAGGTCATACTCGACTTCCAGATAGTGATCGGCAAAATGTGTATTCTGCTCTGGGTCCAGAACCTCAAGCAGTGCAGAGGAAGGGTCGCCCCGGAAATCATTTCCAAGCTTGTCAATTTCATCAAAAAGGAAAAGCGGGTTAATGGATTTCGCTTTTTTCATGGATTGAATGACTTTACCGGGCATTGAACCGATATAGGTACGGCGATGGCCGCGGATTTCCGCTTCATCGCGAACGCCGCCAAGAGCTACACGCACAAAATTCCGGCCTGTTGCTTTCGCAACTGACTGCCCAAGTGAGGTTTTACCAACACCTGGAGGGCCTACAAGACAAAGAATGGAGCCTTGAATTTTACGCACACGCTGCTGCACGGCGAGATATTCAAGAATACGCTCTTTCACTTTTTCCAGACCGTAATGATCGTCATTCAGGATCTTCTCAGCAAGGGCAAGATCCTTTTTCACACGAGTGCGTTTGCCCCACGGAATACCAAGGATCCAGTCCAGGTAATTGCGAACAACTGTCGCCTCGGCTGACATCGGGCTCATGCTGCGCAGCTTTTTCATTTCCTGCTGGCATTTCTCTTTCGCCTCTTTGGTCAGCTTGGCATTGCTGATTTTTTCCTCAAGTTCCGACAGCTCATCACGGCCATCTTCCCCCTCGCCCAGCTCTTTCTGAATGGCTTTCATTTGCTCATTCAAATAATATTCGCGCTGGGTTTTCTCCATCTGGCGTTTAACGCGGCTGCGGATTTTCTTCTCAACCTGAAGAACGCCGATTTCATCTTCCATGAGGCTGTAAACACGCTCAAGACGCTCGGAAGTTCCTTCAATTTCAAGAAGTTCCTGCTTTTCAGCAATTTTCAGCGCCATGTGAGACGCCATGGTATCCGCAAGTTTGGATGGATCATCAATTTGATTGAGTGAAACCAGAACTTCAGGCGGGACCTTGCGGTTCAGTTTCACATATTGCTCAAATTGCGCGATTACAGACCGTGCCAGAGCTTCGAGTTCTGCCGTTTCATCTTCTTTTTCATCAACAATTTCAGCATGCGCCTGGAAGAAATCCTCATTATCGGAGAATTGCTGAATGCGGGCACGTTCGACACCTTCAACCAGGACTTTCACCGTTCCGTCTGGCAGCTTCAGCAGTTGAAGAACAGAAGCAATCGTACCGACCCGATGAATATCCTCTTCGCCCGGATCATCCTGATTTGCATTTTTCTGTGCCACAAGAAGGATCTGTTTATCATCTTTCATCACATCTTCGAGTGCTCGAACAGATTTGTCCCTTCCGACAAAAAGCGGAACAATCATGTGAGGAAAAACAACAATATCCCTAAGAGGCAATACTGGAAAAACTTGAGTCTGCGGTGTGTCGATCATTATGTCGCCTTTGTGGCCGCTTGGTCGTTATTGTAAATTGGGTAACGAAACTAGCTTGTAGATACAGGAATAATGGGGCTCGAAAGCCCCAGTATTTTCAGGTTTTAGGCGCTGCTGCTTGCGTCCTGCCGATCTGAGTAGATATAGAGCGGCTGACCGGTTCCATCAACAACGTCTCCATTGATGACAATCTCTTCAACATTCTCGATTGTTGGCAGATCATACATCGGATCCAGAAGAATGCCTTCCAGAATGGACCGAAGCCCACGGGCACCGGTTTTGCGTTCGATGGCCTTTGTGGCAATGGCAGATAAAGCATCTTCCTTGAAGGTCAGCTTCACATCTTCCATATCGAACAGACGCTGATACTGTTTTACAAGCGCGTTTTTCGGGCTGGTCAGAATTTCAATCAGTGCATCTTCATCCAGATCTTCCAAAGTCGCAACGACAGGAAGACGACCAACAAATTCCGGGATCATTCCGAATTTGGTCAGATCATCCGGTTCCACGTCTTTTAGAAGTTCACCGACATTTTTATCTTCTTCACTGCGCACATCTGCGCCGAAGCCGATAGACGTATCCTTACCGCGAGAGCCGATAATTTTATCAAGACCGGCAAAAGCACCACCGCAAATAAACAGAATATTTGTTGTATCCACCTGCAGGAATTCCTGCTGCGGATGCTTCCGTCCTCCTTGCGGTGGAACAGACGCTACTGTGCCTTCCATGATTTTCAGAAGGGCCTGTTGTACGCCCTCACCAGAAACATCGCGGGTAATAGACGGATTGTCAGATTTACGGCTGATCTTGTCGACCTCATCGATATAGACAATACCGCGCTGAGCCCGTTCCACATTATAGTCTGCCGCCTGGAGAAGCTTCAGAATAATATTTTCGACATCTTCACCCACATAACCGGCTTCAGTCAGTGTGGTCGCGTCAGCCATGGTGAAAGGAACATCCAGAATACGGGCAAGGGTTTGCGCTAACAGGGTTTTACCGCAACCGGTTGGGCCAACAAGCAGAATATTCGATTTCGCCAGTTCCACATCATCCGTTTTGGCACTGTGATGTAGTCGCTTGTAATGGTTATGCACGGCAACAGACAATACCTTCTTGGCATGTTTCTGGCCGATAACATAGTCATTCAGAACCTCGCTGATTTCCTGCGGTGTCGGAACACCGTCGCTGGATTTTACCAGGGTGCTTTTATGCTCTTCCCGAATAATATCCATGCAGAGTTCGGCGCATTCATCACAAATAAATACGGTAGGCCCTGCAATCAGTTTGCGTACTTCATGCTGGCTCTTGCCACAGAAGGAACAATACAGCAGTTTGCCGTTATCATCTCCGTCGATGGTGTTCTCGTCGGACATTATGCTACCTCGTTAAGAGTTGAGCAGCGCTGTTAGCGCAGCCCAAACAATACCAATTAGGTTAATAATACTGAAAAGGTCGAATTTTTTAAATTATTCGGCAATCAGGCGATTTTCCATTACCTGGTCAATCAACCCATACTCAACCGCAGTCGGACCATCCATGAAGTTATCGCGATCGGTGTCGGCAGCAATCTTTTCAAGATCC
>JAKSCD010000351.1 GCA_022360775.1 Sneathiellales bacterium
AACAAAGACCTGTTCCGCAAAGCCGGTTTGGATCCTGAAAAAGCGCCGGCTACATGGAACGAACTGGTTTCCATGGGTAAAAAACTGACAAAAGACGGTCAGTGGGGTGCAATGATCCCGTCCACTGGCTATCCTTACTGGATGTTTGGTGCGCTGACAAAGCAGAATGGCGAGGTTCTGATGAACCAGGCCGGTAACCAGACTTTCTTCAATAACAAAGGCATTGTTGAAGCACTGGAATACTGGAAGTCTCTCGGCTCTGACCACAAGATCATGCCAGAAGGTACAATCGAGTGGGGCACACTGCGTCAGAACTTCCTGGAACAGAAAACAGCCATAATGTGGCATTCTACCGGTAACCTGACAGCCGTGAAGAAAAACGCAAAGTTTGACTTCGGTGTCGCGAAACTTCCCAAAAACAAGGAACTGGGTTCTCCAACAGGTGGCGGTAACTTCTACCTGTTCAAGAAATCCACCCCGGAAGAGCGTAAAGCCGCGCTTAAACTGGTGAAATTCATGACATCTCCGGATCAGGCCGCGAACTGGAGCATTGCAACCGGTTATATGGGCGTCAGCCAGGATGCCTATGACACTGCGAAACTGAAACAGTATGTGGTGGATTTCCCGCCGGCTGCTGTTGCTCGTGATCAGCTGCAACATGCAACTGCGGAACTTTCCACTCATCAGGCTGGACGTGTTCGTAAACTGCTGGATGATGCGATCCAGGCTACTCTGACAGGTCAGAAATCGGCTGAAGACGCCCTTTCTTCCGCTCAGAAACAGGCAGATCGTATCCTCAAGAAGTACAAATAATCCAACCTACAGGATGTCCCGATCTCCGTTCCGGGGCATCCTTCTTTATCGGATCCTATGAAAAGAATTAATAATATACAGGCATGGCTTCTATTGCTTCCGGCAATGGCATTGCTGGTAGCCTTTACGCATATGCCAACTGTGAAAACATTGTGGCGCAGTCTGTTTTCTTTGGGAGAGAAAACCACCGGCTTCACCGTCGAGAATTACCAGTATCTATGGGAGGATGAAGTTCTCTGGCAGGTGATGAGCAACAGTTTCTGGTATCTGGTTGTGACTGTCCCGGCGTCTATCATTATTGCGCTTACCATGGCCCTCTGGGTGAACGGCAAGCT
>JAKSCD010000049.1 GCA_022360775.1 Sneathiellales bacterium
GACTTCCTTCAAGGAAAATCTGGGTCGCCTCGGAATTGGCCTCAAGGTCCGGTTGATGGATAGTGCAGGTTATCAGAACCGACTGAACAAATTTGATTTTGATATGGCACTTGTTCAATGGGGGCAAAGCCTGTCTCCCGGAAATGAACAACATTTTTACTGGAGCCAAGACGCAGCCAGGACAGAAGGAAGTCGCAATTATCCTGGAATTTCCCTAAATGCTGTGGACAGCCTGATTGATGTCATTCGATCTGCCAGGGACAGAGGAACCCTTGTCACGGCAACCCGGGCCCTTGATCGTGTCCTTATGTGGGGATATTACGGGATCCCACTCTATCATGCGGAAAAAAGATGGATTGCTGCACAATCTCCTATTCAAATCCCTGTGAAACCGGTCAATAATGGAACAGATATGAGCCTCTGGTGGTCCGGCCTCTATTGACGCCAATCCCTTCAACAGCCATAAAGAATATTCCTTCACTGATAACAAATCGGGTTTCCTATGCTTAGCGTTGTTTCACCAGCAAAAAAAATGGATTTTGATCGTTCTGAGCTTCCGCAGGATCATTCAGAGCTCGACTTTCAAAAAGATACCAAAGAGCTTCTTAAAACAGCCAAAAAACTAAAAGCATCCGATTTGAAAGCGCTGATGAAAATCAGTGAAGATTTAAGCAGCCTGAACTATGAGCGTTTTCAGGGAATGAAGTTTCCTTTCACACCCGATAATGCAAAACAGGCGGCTTTCGCCTTTGCAGGAGATACCTATGTCGGCCTGGACGCCAAAACGCTAAGCGATAAAGATCTTGCTTATGCACAAAGTCATCTAAGGATTTTATCTGGACTTTATGGCCTTGTGAAACCCTTGGATCTCATTCAGCCTTACCGCCTTGAAATGGGTGTCCGGCTCTCTAATACCCGCGGTCAAAATCTCTATGATTTCTGGGGAGACAGGCTGGCCAAAAAAATAAATGAAGAGCTTGCGGATCACAAATCCAAAGTCCTGATCAATGTTGCCTCCAACGAATATTTCAAGGCGATCAAACGCAAAAACCTGGATGTCGAAGTAATTACGCCTGTCTTTAAGGAAGTAAAAAACGACGTTGCCAAGGTTATTGGCTTCTCGGCCAAACGAGCTCGCGGAATGATGGCTCGCTATCTGACACAAAACCGCGTTGAAACTCCCGAGGGACTTAAAGATTTTGCCGAGGCCGGATATAAATTCCAGCCCTCTCACTCAACAGAGAGCGAATATCAGTTCCACCGGGTCATCAGCTAAATCGCTTTTTGTCGCGTGACATCCATATTTCCCGAGCCTGGCGGTCAAGTGCCTCCAGGGAAGCGCTTTTATTCTTCATCTTAAGGGCGACAGCCAAGGTGCCGATTATCGCCTGCTCGGGAACGGGCAAGGTGATTTCCCCTTTCCACATTTTAAGGAGCTGAACAGGATCCAGATCTTCTTCTCGCCATTTATAAGTGGAAATCTCGCTCAATGCCGGCCAGAGAAGCTCTTCGCTCTGCTCCCCCTGAAGCCAGGCAACACGCCCCTTCTTCATGGGGTTACGCTGAACTTCACCGCCGCCGCCTTTAAAGATCATCGCCTGCTCCTGGCCCAGCAACTGAGCCGTTTTAAGATGCAATGGAATATAAGGAGGGTGGAAAACCCCTTGCATCTGGCACGAGGCGTTCAGCGGATTGAGATCACGCGCAAAAGTATTGACGGCTGTTCTCACACCAAGAAAAGGCCGCAATTCAAAAAGTTTTTGTAAAGCCGGACAGAATTTTTCAAGCCCTATATAATTCAGAGAACTTTCCCTAAAAACCGCCGGTGCATCATCAAGCGAGGACAATTCCGGAATACCAAACAGCTTCAAGGCGGGGCGCGTAGGCGCAGATCCCTCTGCATATCCTTCAATACCATGCATCAGGATAGTATGTCCCTGATCCGCCAGCAGAATCGCCGAGAGGATAAACCAGGGCTGTTGCCGATGCCGATCCGCATAAGACGGCCAGTCATAGTCAACATCATTTTCCCGAATTTGTTTTCCTGGCGCGAAATTCAATTTCGCGGCGGCAGCCATTCCAGCCAGCTCTTCCGGTGTTTCTCCTTTTCGTCGGAGTAAAAGCAGAAAGGCGCCCAGCTGAAGAGGATCAACCTGATCCATCAGGATCATCCCCATCGCCTCTTTTGCCTCCTCAAAGGAAAGATCCCGCCACATATTCGGCCCCTTGCCAAGGGCACGGACGAATTCTGCAAATGGATGATCAGTGATGGTCATGGAATTCCCTGTTCTCTCGTTTGCCAAACCATACTCCCCCGGCAAAGGAGACCCAACAGAAAACTAGCGAAAACGCTCCATCAACCGGCGGAGATAATCTGTCTCGAGCGGGGACCGGTTCGGATCTGCGAGGCGACGTCTCAACTCCTGCTGGATCGCTCTGGACTTGGAGAGCTCACCTTCATCAACCTTGATCCCGTTTCGGTCGTAAGGTCCCTGGCCATTTGGGCCGTCACGATTGTTAAACCCATTGCTTTGACCCTGACTTCCCGGCATGGAAAAAGCCTGACCATTGCCTTGCCCCTGCATCTGCTGTGCGAGACCGCTCGCCGCGTCGCGAAGCTGTTCAAGCGCCTGTCCCTCAGCCCCCATGGCATTTTGTGACTGACCCTGTTCCAGAGATTGACGAGCAGAGTTCATGGCTCGCTCCGCCTGGCCAAAAGGCGCAGGAATTTCACCGTTAAGCCCAAGCTCACCCATCATTTCGCCCAATTGCTGACGAAGTTGTTCCTGTCTTTTGGCAAGATCAGAAAATTCGGGACTTTGTCCGGACTGGGAAGGAGAACGCTCGCCCGATCCATTTTGGGAACGCTGCCGCTGCTGGGAACCGGGTTGCTGGCTTCGCCGGAAGGTCTCATCCAGGATATTCTGCTGCTCCTGCATCATCTGATTGAGCTGGTTCAGCATTTCCTGTCCACGCCGCTGCGCTTCACTCGGTTGCTGCATCCGGGCTGCTTTCAGGTTTTCCAAAATGGATTGTAATTCACTCAGAAGCTGGCGCGCTGCATCCCTCGCACCGGATCTGGCGAACTGATCCACCTGATCCAGCATATTTTGCAGATCCCTGGTTTGCATTTCCTGTCCTTGATCAGCATTTTGCTGTGCAGGATCCTGCTCTCGGCTCTGCTCGGCAAGGGCCTGCAGATAATTCTGCATGGCCTGCTTCAGCTCTTCTACAAGCCGCTTGATTTCTTCATCGCTGGCATCCCTGTTCAGGGCTTCCATTAGGGCTTGCTCAGCCGCGCGCAGTGCCTGCTCTGCGGCCCCAAGGTTACCATTTTCAAGACGAAGAGCTGTATCCCACATCAGGCGAATTGCCTCATCTGCAACCTCATCCACATCACCATACAGAAGCATTCCGCGTGTATGAGCAATTAGCAGCATGGCCGTAAAATCGTTATTGAGCCCTTCATGCAATTCTGAAATGGCGGAAAGCGCGATCACGACTTCATTGCGATATTTCTTCGCATCTTCAACCAGTTTTTTGCGAAGTTCGATCAGGGCCCTGGCAATCGGATGCGTAAAGCTTCGTTCAGGAAGAGTAAAGAGCAGCGTCTCGGATTTTCCTTCCTGCTCTATATCATCAGTAGCGACAAGCTGCAGTTCAACATCCAGACCGGCCCAGGGATGTGCCGTCAGTTCGTGAAAACTTCGGCCGGTATAGTCTTTCTCCCCGGTTCTAAAGGGAAGCGGCAGAACCAGTTTTTCAGATTTTCCTTTTCTTGAGAATTCTACACGCAGTTTCTTCAGGCCATAATCATCGAAAGCAGAATATTGAAGGGAGAATGCCAGCCTTTGCGTGACTTCAGGTAAGGAAATCAACTTTATTTCCGGGGCATTATCCGGGATCATTTCCACGCGCCATTCGCCAAGAAGATCCCCGTCTTTTTCCAGTTTCAAGCCACCATCGGTATCAAGCAATGTCTCAAGTTCGAAATTCGTTCCGTCAACCTGTTTGAAAGCAAGTGGCGTTTGCCCGAACACAAACCGGGGAACAGCAGTATTACCGCCCGAGACTCGGGCAATAAGCTGACTGTTATGTGGAATTTTGACCAATGGAACCACAGCCTGCTCCCCCGGGTTAAGCTGCCGCGCAAGAAGGAGGGGGGCTTTTCCGGTATAATCGGGTGGCGTGATCCAGATATTGAGTTCCACCAGATTGTTCTGGGTCGGAAATTCCGGCCAGAAAGCGGCCGCCAGCCGATCTTCACGGCTTCCACCTGCGAAGAAAAAACCGACCACCAGCAGAAGGATGGCAAAAGATCTCAATCCAAGAGCATCTCCCGCCGCCAGTCCGAGATTGGGAAAACCTGTCTTTAATGTCTCGAGGCTCTTTTGTTTTTGTTGCAGATGTTGTTGCCACAAGGCTTCTGACTGCCGGGGTGTCTCTGCTCCAAGTGCCAGCTGTTCATCCTGGGAGCGTAAGGGTCGATGCTGAAGACTGTTTTTTTCTTCAAGTTCTTTCAGAATGTTTTCCGTTGACGGCCAATAAAACTCCCGTCTTAGAAGATGAAGGGTATAGATCAGTAGACCGGCAAAGATCACAAGACCTAACGCATGAAGATAGGGAGAGACAAATTCCCAAATTCCGAGCAAGGTCACACCGATAAATACCAGCACGAGGGTAAGGAGGGTTCTGGACGCAATCCACAGCCTGCCAAGCACAAGATTGAACCTGGCAACAGCGATCTTTCGATCAAGCTTTTTATCCGGCCTCGATTGCGTTTCTTTCATCCAGCCTCTTCACGTCGAGGGATAGCTTAATTCCCTTTATTTCTCTTCGAGCCATGGCGGCATCTTATCAAGATCGAGAAGAGCTTCCAAGCTTGGACGCTCCCGGATCACTGCATATTGATCACCGCTCACGAGCACTTCCGGCACCAGAGGGCGGGTGTTATAGGTTGACGCCATCACTGCACCATACGCTCCTGCACTCCTGAAAGCTACAAGATCATCAGGCTCTACCGGCGGCAGATCCCGCTCCCGCGCAAATGTATCTCCTGTCTCGCAAACCGGTCCAACCACATCCACAGCTTCTAATTCTGCACCTCCATCAGGCTCCAGAATTGTGTCAATCTGATGATAGCCTTCATACATGGCCGGCCTTATCAAATCGTTCATGGCCGCATCGAGGATCACAAATTTACGCTCGGCCCCCTGTTTCACATAAATCACCTTTGAGACAAGAAGCCCGGCGTTGCCCACAATCAGGCGCCCTGGTTCAAAGATAAGCTGACATCCGAGATTTCCAAGACTGTTAAGAGCAACGGTTGCATATGATTCAGGGCCTGGCGGAATATTGCCGTCATAGGGAATACCCAATCCGCCCCCAAGGTCAACACGGGTAATGTCATGCCCTTCCAGGCGCAATTTCATGACCAGTTCACGAACCCGATCAAAAGCATTGCCAAAAGGCTCCAGGTCTGTGAGCTGGCTGCCGATATGGACATCCACACCCTTGATCTCGATACCCGGAAGTTCCGCTGCTTCCCGATAAATTCGGGAAACATCCTGCCAGGGCACCCCGAACTTATTTTCCGCCTTGCCGGTTGAGATTTTAGCATGGGTCTTAGCATCGACATCCGGATTAACCCGGAAGGCGATATACGCAATTTTACCCAGACGAGCGGCAACATCAGATAAAACCCTGACTTCGGGTTCTGATTCCACATTGAACTGGTGAATACCGGCTTCAAGGGCAAAAGCCATTTCATGAGGCTGTTTACCAACACCGGAAAAAACAATTTTTTCTGCAGGGATGCCAGCTTCAAGGGCCCGCCGCAATTCCCCTTCAGAGACAACATCAGCACCTGCGCCAAGTTTTGCCAGGGTTTTGATAACAGCCAGATTTGAATTGGCCTTAACCGCGTAACAGACAAGGGACTGAACCCCGTCAAACGCCCCGGAGAAAACCTTAAAATGACGCTCTAGTGTCGCCGTGGAATAGCAATAAAAAGGGGTGCCGACCTTTTCAGCAATTTCTGAAAGTTTCAGATCTTCAGCGAAAAGTTCGCCATCCCGATACTCAAAATGATCCATAACAATACCCTGTGAAACTATCAGCTTTGCGTCGACATCTCGATCTTGTCAGTCAGCGAAGATTTGTATTTTGGTGCATTTTTCTTTCCGCAGGCAGAAAGCGTTCCCACCATAAAAGTGCTTACAAGAGCCATAACAAGTATCTTTTTCATCACTTTTCTCCTGCAAGCTGGTCTTTCCAGCGCTTAGCCTGCGCTTTTACACCAGCGGGTGCAGTCCCGCCGTAACTGACGCGGCTCGCTACAGATTTTTCAACACCGAGAACCTCATACACGCCCGCATGAATACCTGCTTCTACAGATTGCATTTGTTCCAGAGACAGATCCTCAAGACCACAGTTATTCTCTTCTGCCAGTTTGACAAGAGCGCCTGTCACATGATGAGCATTTCTAAAGGGCATATCCAGTTTTTGAACCAGCCAGTCTGCAAGATCCGTTGCTGTTGTGAAGCCCGCGCCGGAAGCAGCCGTCATAATGTCACCGTTCACCTTGATATCCCGAACCATACCCGTCATGGCCGCGATGCAGAGCTGAAGATTATCGGCGGCATCAAAAACCGGCTCCTTGTCTTCCTGCATATCCTTGCCATAAGTCATGGGAAGCCCCTTCATCATCATCAGAAGAGAATTAAACGCACCAGAACTGCGTCCCGCTTTGCCGCGAATGAGCTCCGCTGCATCCGGGTTTTTCTTCTGTGGCATGATGGATGATCCGGTCGAGAAGCTGTCCGAGCATTCAACAAAACGGAACTGGGCACTGGACCAGATCACGATTTCTTCCGCCAACCGGGACAAATGCATGGAACAGATCGATGCAAAGCTCAAGAATTCCAACGCAAAATCCCGATCCGATACACCATCAAGGGAGTTGGCGGTTGGCCGGTCAAACCCAAGCGCTGCAGCCGTCATTTCACGGTCAATAGGAAAGGACGTACCTGCAAGTGCTGCGGAACCCAACGGGCATTCATTAAGTCGTGCGCGTGCATCTTTCAAGCGAGACCGGTCCCGACCGATCATTTCCACATAGGCCAGCATATGATGACCGAAAGTAACCGGTTGAGCCGCCTGCAAATGAGTGAAGCCTGGCATCACAGTTTCTGCTTCGGCTTCTGCCTGGAACAGCAGCGCATCTTGCAGATCCTTCAATTCCCCATCCAGGTGATCCATGGTGTCGCGAACCCAGAGACGCATGTCGGTTGCAACCTGGTCATTTCGCGATCTTGCCGTATGAAGCCGCCCTGCAGCGTCCCCGATAATTTCACGAAGGCGCGCTTCAATATGCATATGGATATCTTCAAGCGCCGGGTCTGTTTTGAAATTCCCCGCTTCGATCTCACGAAGAATTGTCTGAAGACCCTCCTGAATTTTTTCCCCATCGGCCTTACTTATAATACCCTGATCCATTAACATGGATGAATGGGCCATGGAGCCGGCAATATCCTGTGCGTAAAGGCGTCTATCGAAATCAATGGAGGCATTGATCCGTTCCATAATTTCAGCAGGGCCTTTGGCAAATCTGCCACCCCAAAGCTCATTCGCACTCATAATGTCGGGCTCTCTTTTAACAGTTGGACCTCAAAGAACATGATCACAAGAAAGTTTTCTCACCTGTTCCTTCTTACAGTGCTTACATTTACAGGCGTTGGGGGCGTGACATCAACCGCTTTCTCCCAAAATGCATCTGAACTGCTTGTGGGAGAAATGAAGAATTTTGTTATTTCCTCCAAAAAGCCGGAAATCAGGGATTTTTCCTTCATTGACGGAGACGGGAAGACGCACAATCTTTCAGATTATCGCGGAAAAACACTGCTCGTTAATTTCTGGGCGACCTGGTGTGCACCCTGCCGCAAGGAAATGCCGGGAATCGACCGGCTGCAAGCCGAGATGGGATCTGATGATTTTCAGGTACTGGCGGTCGGTCAGGATCTGCAAGGCATTGAAAAGGTCAAAAAGTTTTTCAAGGCCCTCAAGCTTCAGCATCTCACGCCTTTTAACGACAAAAGTGTCAAATCCGGTCGTTATGCCGGGGTTTTTGGTTTACCGGCAACCCTCATTCTGGATAAAAACGGGCGCGAATTCGGCAGGCTGATCGGGCCTGCTGAATGGGATGAAGAGGAAGCGAAAGCGCTGATCAAACATGTGATGAAAATCTCTGCGAGCGGCTCCTGAACTCAGGGCCGTTCCTCCGGATCCTTCACCCCCCGGAAATTACGATCAAATCGGGTTTTAATTTCTTCCTGCTGCAGTTGCTTGCCCGCATTTTCTTCTTTGGATTTTTTAAAGAAAGTGCGGACAATTTTTTCCAGCGCATAACTGATCAGGAAAAAGAAAGCGGCTTTTGACGCTGTCAGGATCATCAGATCAGCAGCAAGGTCATAATCCCTTGTTTCAATACCGACCCAGAAATCAAAACCAAGTAGAGCCAGAATGCCCCCTCCTCCCAAAAAAAAGATCAGAGGGCGCACGGTGCCCACGACCCACGGGATGGCGATAAGAGACAGAAAAATAACCATATTGGCCAGCGAGGCCCAGAATTCAGGTGTGACTTGGGAAAGATCCACGATTTCTACCTGTCTGCATTATTCATTCAGGGAGGCCAAAGCAACATCCACCAGAGGGCGCAGGCTTTCTTCGCTCTGGTTTACTTTTGCAACGACACGTATTCCCTGCATGATACCAATAAAAAAGGCCGCAAGTGATGCCGGATCTTTGACAGAGCGAATTTCACCCGTCTCCTGGCCGAAAGAAATCAGGTCTGTCATATCCTCCTCAATAGAGGCAAAATAGAACCGTATCTTACTGGCACAATCTGTATCTTTAGCCCCTCGTTCAATCGCTGTATTGGTTACGAAACAGCCCCGCTTTTCCGCGTCCCGCAGGTTCCTGTTCATAAATGCATACATAAATTCGGACAGAATCACTTTCGCCGGTCTATCCCGTTTTGTAAGGATTGTGCCCCTGGCAAGTGATGTATGGGTATACTGATCCAGGGCTTCAAGAAACAACTGACGTTTATCACCAAAGGTGTCGTAAAGACTTCCCCTGTTGATGCCCATACAATCGACAAGGTCCTGAATAGAGGTTGCTTCATAGCCGTGGGCCCAGAATGCCTGCATGGCTTTGTCAAGTGCCTCGGTCCGATTAAAGCTCTTCGTTCTCGGCATACTGTGGTTTCCGTTCTACTCAACTGCCCCCCGGCAACCGCCAATTTACTACGGTTCCAGGGATTGTGACAAGGCTGTTAAACCCTCTTTATAGGTAGGATATATCAGGGTAATGCCAAGTTCGGTCTTAATTCGCACATTACTAACGAATTTGTTATCGGCATAAAAACTCCGTGCCATGGGGGACATATCCGCTGTTTTATAGTCTTGCAGAGGCGGAGGCTCCATCCTCAAAAGCTCTGCTGCAAAGGTTACGACATCCTGAGGCGGAGCCGGCAAATCATCTGCGACATTGTAAATTCTACCCGGGTTGGGCGCCTGCATTGATGCATGCAGGATATTGGCCAGATCCGCGACATGAATTCGGGAGAAAACATGATTTTTCTTAACAATCCGATGCGCCTTTCCCTTCCTGAGAGAAACCAGCTGATTGCGGCCCGGACCATAAATTCCCGGAAGACGAAAAATGTGAAGAGGCAAGCCTCCGGCATCCGCAAGAGATTTCCAGTTTTCCTCCGCCTTGACACGCCGGGCAGCGCGCGAACCGGAAGGATTGCATGGTGTCGCCTCTGTCGCTTCACCGCCTTTTAGGTCCCCATAAACGCCGGTAGTAGAAAGATAGCCTATCCATTTAAGGTTCGGCAAGGCAGCGAGTGTGTCACCCATAGCCTTGAAAACCGGGTCTCCCTCCTCCGTCGGCGGAATGGAAAGCAGGATATGGGTGATCTTGTCCGCAATTCGTTCAAAACCGGAAACAGGCTTTTCACCATCAAAGCAAAAATATCTCTCATGATCCAGGAGCTGCGATTTTTCCTGTCGTCCTGTTCCCCAGATTTCCCAGTCCGGATGGGCTGCCGCAAGTGTTTGCGCAGTAAATCCGTATCCAAAACAGAAAAGCCGGGGAGACATGGGGATAATCCTTACTTTTTGGCGGCTGTTGATGTCAGCACGATATGTGCCGACAAGCTGTGTTTACGAGAGACCGGAAGCTGTGCCCCCTCGCCGCCGCCCTTGACAGATGAGACACCACTATCCATGGATTTGGCGATCATTGGCTGGGCTCTCATTTCCATTCTCGGAGAGCGGACAGGGCCGTTCATTTGTGAGAAATCGACAGAATAGATACGATATTCCCGGCCGGTGATAACTTTGTTAAGGCGCGCGGCTTCCTTTTGAGCCTCTTCATAGATTTTGGTACGAAGTTCGCTTCGCAATCTTTCGGTTTCCTCAAGCGAAGGAGAATAATCCACATGAGAAATTCTCATTTTGAACCCTGGACGCCCTGCGTCTTCCGCCCTGTCAGAAAGCCCGGAAATGGATTTTTCCTCAATTCTTGCTTCAGCACCAACAGACCAGCGGGTCAGGCCGGTTCGATCCTTGCTCTCGCGTGAGGAAGTCACATGCCAGACAGCTGTAGAAGACAGTTTGGAGAGGGATTTCATAATCTCTGTTTTCAGCTCAGTCGCTGTTTCTTTTTGCTGGGTGATATCAAAATGAACAAACACCCGCGCTGAATCTGTTGTTACCCAGCCTTCTTTTGTGAGATTGAGAAAAATCTGATCAGTCAGGTAGCCTTCCCCTTCATCCGCCATGACAAGGGACGCGGGGACAAATGCCATTGCAACGGCTGCCGCCAGAACCAACTTTTTCATGAGAAATCCTTCCAATAGTTGTATTTCCACCGCATGTAGGAGCGAATTAAGACCCTTTTATGACTTTTAGTCTTTCAGGAACAGTAAAAAGGCCTTGTTAAATTCAACAAGACCTTTGTCCATAAGGGAAAGAATCAAAGTTAATCCGTTGCATCCTCATCTTTTCCCTGCCCTTTTTCCAGATCAGACAGATCGTCTCGTTCCTTGTCTTCAGTTTTATTATCCTCCTCTTCCTCTTCTGGTGATAACGAGGGTATCTGCCGCCTCAATTCTCCTTCGTTGATCATCTCCAGTTCCAATATACCCTCTTCACTTCCTCCTTCATCACCAGAAGAACCCTGTTGCAGATCATCACCCTGATCCAACAACTCCTCCCCAAATTCAGAATGATGGCTGAGCGCTCCGTAATTCTGGGCCTGAGGAGAAGAGGTCATAACGATAGTTTGGTCGGTGTGCCCGCTGCCCAGGACTTCATAATTGTCGCGGCGGCGAGACTGTTCCGCTTCCTGATCAGCATCCAAATCAACATACTCGGAAGAACCGTTTGGCCATATCGGCAGATATCGATCTCCACCTTCCGTAGTTAGTCTAGGTGTTGCGAACCAGTTCCATGAAAACCGCTGACATAACGACGCAGGAATAACTGCGAGAATTATATTGGGGCTCGCCAGAAGCAGCCCCAGAATGATCTCACCGGTCGCAAAAGAAAGTTTCCCCGGCGCCCAGATCTCCTTCAAAGACATTTTCATAAAGGTATGCACATAAAGTGTATCGAGACCCTGCCAGGACGCATACCCCACATAGTTGATGCAAATGCTGGATAAATATTTTCCGACAACACTTTTATCGAACCATTTGACCCTTTTGATCAGAAGGCGGCCGACTGTCTTGATAACGGAAGAGGCCGCCGTCACCACCACACCGCGGGACAGATTGCTCATGTAATGGTGAGGTTCGCAATTGGTCGGATCCCAGGGCACAGGTGTTTCGGGTGACGTGCCGATAAAACACCCCATGGGCGGCAGGATTATAGCCCCGACAGCAGTAGAGGTCACAAGCCGTGCCGTCTCTGCCAGCAAGATCTCACAATTGGTATTGGCGCGGTTTAACCCGGAGCATTGTAACAGGGACATCTCAAGAAAGCCGGCCAGAGCAAACCAGGTCCCGACGACCAGCCCCCAACGTAGGGCTTCATCAGCATCTATACCAAAAACACTGATGTCCCAGATCACATAGAAAAGAACACTTATAAAAAAGGAAGTCAGGACCCAGCCAAGTATTGTAAAGCCCCTGCCGCAGTTTCTTGCGAACCGTCTTTTCCAGTTAAAACGACCACATTCACCGCGATCATCATAATAATTGACCGGATCAGCAGGGTAAGCATAAGGATCGACGGAATCACGTATTGGATCCGGCGAGAGGAAAATCCCGATTTTCGGATTATAATATCTTGCTCCCGCGTCATATAGTGCGAGGTCTGCGTCATATTGCATTCCCGCGAAAACAGGCGTGAAGCTGATTTTTCCGGAAGACGATTTGGTATCAATTAACCCGCGGCTGCTAAAGTGAAGGGAAGCCAGAACTTTCCCATCCATATTTGTCGCCAGGAGCGAACTTCCCCTTATATCGAGATGAAGATAGATATCTCCCGCTTGTCTTTCCTCCTGCAGGTCAGAAGCTTTCAATGACTTGGTGTTCACCTTGTGAGGAGCTTTCAGTTTCCTGAAGAATTTTGAGTTTTTTGTGAAGCCTTTAAAGGGAAGAGTTGATTCTACCACACAGCCATTTTCATTTTGAAGAAACGCCGTTGCAAACCATTCCCCTTTGGTATTTCTGGACAATTCGAAATCATCATCTAGTCGAAAATACACCTGTCCTTCACTCGTTATTTTACAAAGCCGATTGCCCGTTTGTTCGCGTACAAATTCAGCGCTTTTCGCTTTCTTTCCAGCTCCAACAGTGCTTTTCTGAACATATCCAAAGGGATCATATCGATATTCATGCTGCTCACCGGCTGCGATCCAGCTTTTCAGATCACCGCTTTCAGAATAAGCAAGATAACCATCGGCACCTTTTGCGCCGGAATAGTCGGTGATCTGGTAGGAATTTAGCGCATTCTGAGCCTTGAAAAGGGTCTGTTCCGCTTCAAACTGGATGACATTATCGGCTTTTCCGAACTCATAATGTTCAATAAGTCCCTTATCGGTCTTCGAGACATTCGTAAGCCGTGCTGAGCTGTCATAGTTAAATCGATACTGCTCTCCTGATCGCCCTTGCCGACTCTCCTCCAGTGCTGATACCATGCCCATATAGCCCTCGCCGTAAGAATAGCGCTGAAACAGCAAAGGTCTGCGCGCCCTGTTCAGAACAGAAAAAGTTAGCAGATTACCAGAAGCATCAGAACGGCTCTTTTCAGTTACACCATTGGCGTAAAAAGCCCCGCTCGGCTTTCCATATAAATCATGATCTTCAAATCGGGCTAAAGGGCTCGTGCCTTTCCAACCGAGTGAAGAAATCCAACCTTCGACTGAATATCCGAGCCCCAGTTGCCGCCCATCCGGATAGTGTCTGGAAGCTATACTGCCATCCGGGTTAAGCAGGGATTTCACC
>JAKSCD010000048.1 GCA_022360775.1 Sneathiellales bacterium
AGCCCCAGCACCTGATTGTAATAGACCATCAGAAAAGTGGTGAAGCCGTTATCCTTCACACCGAACGAAATAGACCCGATGCTATAGGAAAACCGGGTCAGCCTATTGACATCCCCCTCTGCCATCACTCCCCCCGATTTTATTCATTATTCTCTAAAAGCGTGTCACAGATTTTTCTAAACTTCAATAAAGAACAAGCTCCGGAATTCCGCTGGATTAAGTTGGCGGACAGAACTCCGGACATTGACTTGACCGGTAAAGACCGGTAATTCGCATGCATGAAACAGTCCAGTACCCATCATCCGGCAAAGCGGAAAACCTTCGCTGATCTGCCCTTGTCTCCCGAGCTTCTGTTAGCAACGGAAGAAATGGGGTTCGAAACCCTGACACCCATTCAGGAAAAGGCCATTCCAACTCTCCTGGAAGGAAAGGACCTGATAGGTATTGCACAAACGGGAACCGGAAAAACGGCGGCTTTCTCAACCCCGCTGATTGAGCGGTTGATCAAGACGCGACCGGACGCTTACGTGCCGAAAACCATGCGGGCCCTTATTCTCGCCCCGACACGGGAACTTGCGAGGCAAATTGCCGACGCCATTCGTTCCCTGACGGCTCATGTTTCATTTCGGACAACCCTTGTCCATGGCGGCACATCGGCCAAACCGCAAATCAAAGCGATCAATCGCGGTGTGGATGTGGTGGTTGCAACACCCGGAAGACTGCTGGAGCTGTTCGAGTCAGATGATTTATGGCTTGGCAAGGTGGAATATTTCGTCCTTGATGAAGCGGACCGGATGCTGGATATGGGGTTTATCCGGGACATCCGGAAGATAGCGTCGCAACTGCCCAAAAAGAAACAGACCCTGCTCTTTTCCGCAACCATGCCAAAGCCGGTGGAGAAGCTGGCAAACGGATTGCTGACGGATCCGGTACGGGTGCAGATTGCCAAGGCGGCAACAACCGCCGATAAAGTTGAACAGCATATTCTGATGGTGGCAAAAGACCGTAAACGGTCCCTCCTCGATCATCTCCTGAAAGATGATGTCTATTCAAAAGTCTTGGTTTTTGTCCGCACCAAACATGGCGCAAACCGGCTTCGCACCTTTCTGGATAAGCGGGGGATCAGTGTAGCGGCCATCCATGGTGACAAGGCCCAGAATACCCGACAGAAAGCCTTGGAAGGACTACGGACAGGAGACGTCCGGGTACTGGTCGCAACAGATGTGGCGGCGCGGGGTATTGATATTGATGATATCAGCCATGTGATCAATTATGACCTGCCGGAAGATCCGGATAATTATGTCCACCGGATCGGACGAACGGCTCGTGCCGGCGCCAGAGGAATATCCCTCTCCTTCTGCACGCCTGATCAAAAGCCGCTTCTAAAGACCATCGAAAAGATTACGCGCCAACGCATCTCAATCCAAAAAGATCATCCGTTTCAGCCATAAGATCAGGAAGGAGCCTGCCCTTCTGCATTACCGACGCAGAGTATATAACCGTCCGGATCCCTGAAATAGAGTTCTCTCATGCCATACCACTGTTGAACAGGTCCCCGCAGGATCTGCTCAGACGGTAATCTGGATAAAATAGCGTCCGGTGAAAATCCCCTGAGATAAATGGTTCCGGACAGGCCGGGTTCTGTTTTATCAAGCTCTGGTACTGCCGCTATCAGACTATCCCTTTTCTGAA
>JAKSCD010000392.1 GCA_022360775.1 Sneathiellales bacterium
AAGCACTGCTCCTCCATAAAAGTTGAATTTTACCCTTATTGCCGGTAAGGAAGGAGAGAAATGCGGATCCTCGCGGTCCGCAGCTGTGCCTGTTTAAAATTTGCTGACTGGAAAAAAGATGGCCATTTACCTTCACCATGGAGACCTTCCTGCGGACGTTGATCTTGGCAACATGATCGCGGTGGATTCTGAAACCATGGGTCTGTTGCCCCACCGGGACCGGCTCTGTCTTGTGCAACTTTCTGCCGGCGACGGTGATGCGCATCTGGTGAAATTTGACGGTAAAAAATATGATGCCCCTAATCTTGTGAAGCAACTGGGTGATCCCGCGCGAACCAAGCTTTTTCATTTTGGCCGCTTTGATATCGCCGTCATGCAAAAATATCTCGGTGTGAGTTGCACTCCGGTTTACTGCACAAAAATTGCCTCTCGCCTCGTTCGCACCTATACCGATCGTCATGGGCTGAAAAATCTCTGCCAGGAACTTCTTGGTATCGATATCTCAAAACAGCAGCAAAGCTCTGACTGGGGGGCGCCGGAACTTTCAAAGGCACAGCAGGAATATGCCGCTTCCGACGTTCTTTATCTTCATGAAATGAAGGAAAAGCTGGATATTATGCTGGAGCGGGAGGGGCGCACTCACCTTGCCGAGGAATGTTTTAAATTCCTGCCAAGCCGGGCTGAACTGGATCTTGCTGGCTGGGATGACACGGACATCTTTGCACATTCCTGAGGGCTAAAAAGGGGGATAACCGGACAGGCCTTGTTAAAAACAGTGATCTTTCCTATATTCCGGTGAGTTAAAGACTCAGGAAAACTCTGTTTTTACACATGTTTAGCGTTCCCCGGGATAAAGGCCAAGATGACGTCTTCCAAAGAAACGACACCCCCTCGACTGGATGATCACAGAGATCTCAATTCTGCGCGGCGGGTTTTAGAGATCGAAGCCAATGCGCTCCTTGCAATGAAGGAGTCCCTTAATGGCGAATTTGTAGAGGCGCTTGATATGATCAGCGCCGCCAAAGGTCGCGTTATTGTCTCCGGAATGGGAAAAAGCGGACATATCGGCAAGAAAATAGCCGCGACCTTTGCCTCCACCGGAACACCGGCACAATTTGTCCATCCTGGTGAGGCAAGTCACGGAGACCTTGGAATGATCACCCGGGAGGATGTGGTGATCTGCCTGTCCAATTCCGGCGGCACCAAGGAGCTGGGCGATATCATTGCCTATACAAGACGGTTCAATATTCCCCTGATTGCCATTGTCGGCAAGGCAGACAGTACGCTTGGACGGCGCAGCGATATCGCGCTGGTCCTTCCCGATGCACCGGAAGCCTGCTCGATCGGCCTTGCGCCGACAACCTCGACAACCCTGACCCTGGCCATGGGGGATGCCCTCGCGATTGCACTTCTGGAACGGCGCGGCTTCTCCGCTGATGAATTTCACGTCTTCCATCCCGGCGGAAAACTGGGAAGTTCCCTGATCAAGGTCAGTGACCTGATGCATTCAGGAGAAGAGATGCCCCTGCTTCCTGAAGACACCCTGATGGATCAGGCCCTGCTTGAAATGACCACAAAGGGATTTGGCTGCGTGGGACTTACCAATCAGGCGGGAGATCTTACCGGGATTATTACCGATGGTGATTTACGGCGCCATATGGGGGCTGATCTGCTGAACAAGCCTGCATCCATAGTGATGACGCAGGAACCACAGTCAACCAGGCCCGGAGCCCTGGCAGCGGAAGCACTTGCACAAATGAACCATACCGGCTTTAACGGCATCACCTGCCTGTTTGTCCTGGAGGGAAAACAGCCTGTCGGGATCTTGAGTGTTCATGATTGCCTTAGAAATGGCGTGATGTAGTGATGTCGGAAACGGCCTCAGATCCTCACGAAAAGCCCGCGAAAACCGCGCTGCATCGTAATTTGGAGCCACGGCAAGGTGACCAGAATAGTCACCATCGTGCGAAACGTTATACAAGTTTTGTCTCGATCATGAAATTTGCCCTGGCCGCGATTGCGCTTCTTTTGATCGGGCTCGTTATCCTGCTGCCCAGCCTGGAACAGGAAGAAGATGCGATTACGCTGGAATTTAAAAAGGAAAATTCCAAATCCAACGAAACCCGGATGAATAATCCGCGTTTTGTCTCCAGTGATGATGGCAATCAGCAATATGTTGTGACCGCGGACACCGCCATTCAGAAGGATATCAAATCCAAAAAAGTGGATCTCATCAATTTGCAGGCGGATATCGCCCTGGCGACAGGCCAGTGGATCTCCATGTCTGCGCCGTTTGGAAAACTCGATCCGGATGCAGGCTTTCTCAACCTCTCCGGCGGGATCGATATTTTCTCTGATGATGGCAATCAACTTAAAGCCGAAAGTGCCCAGGTAAACCTGAATACAAAAACCATCGAGAGCCAGGAAGGCCTGAAAGGGCACGGCCCTCTTGGTGAATTTGAGGCGGATCGTGTTGTTGCCCGGCAATTAAAGGGTACCATTCGCTTCGAAGGCAATGTAAAAATGGTATTATATCCTTAATGATAGGTAACTCCGGAACGGATAATGACGCGCATTTTCAGTAAACTGGCAGCTTTCCTGATCGCAGGATCAATTTTGATCTTTGCGCAATCAGCATCCGCGCAGTCACCACTCAGCGGGGCTTTCGATACGGATCAGCCGATTGAGATTCTGGCAGATTCCCTGGAGGTCCAGCAGGAAAAGCAGATTGCAACCTTTGCTGGCAATGTTCAGGTTATTCAGGGTGAAATTCGTTTAAAGGCAGAAAAGCTGGAAGTGTATTATGCCCAGAATGACAGCAAGGCAAAAACAGATAACGGAGAAGATCCACCCAATATCCGGCGGATCAATGCTTATGGGAACGTCTTTCTTTCCAGCCCTCGAGAAACCGCAAAAGGCGATGAAGGCGTTTACAATGTCATTGATAAAAAAATCCAGTTGCAGGGAAATGTTGTTTTGACGCAAGGACAAAATGTGCTGCGCGGACAAAAAATGACCCTGGATCTTGTCTCCGGGAAAAGCCGGATTGATGGCGGCGGAACCTCTTCAGGAAATGGTCGCGTACGCGGTATATTTGTACCTGAGAAAAAGAAATAGGGTCAGGCGGAGTAAACATGGCGGACGAACAGAGACGCGTTGAGGATGGACCTCGGCTGGTTGCCGAAAATACAGGCCTGACGGCGAATAATATCGGCAAGGCTTTCAAAAAGCGCCCCGTGCTACGGGGAGTTGATGTCACTGTCCATCGCGGGGAAGCCGTCGGCCTGCTTGGACCTAACGGTGCCGGTAAAACCACCTGCTTTTACATTATTTCCGGCCTGATGGGGGCTGATTACGGAACCATCACCCTTGATGGGATAGATGTCACGCATATGCCCATGTATCGCCGGGCGCGTCTCGGGATCGGTTACTTACCCCAGGAAGCCTCCATTTTCCGGGGCATGACTGTTGAACAGAATATCCGGTCCGTGCTTGAGCTGATGGAACCGGTCCAGGCCAAGCGGGAGAATATGCTCGAGGAGCTGCTGGCAGAATTTTCAATCACCCATTTGCGCAGGACACCGGCGATTGCGTTATCCGGCGGCGAAAGACGACGTGTGGAGATTGCCCGGGCGCTGGCTGGCAACCCCAGCTATATCATGCTG
>JAKSCD010000051.1 GCA_022360775.1 Sneathiellales bacterium
CTGAAGATAACTGGATGCCTTTTACCGGGCTTGAAGATCCCGAGACCCTGCCGTCAGGGGACATTTATGTTCCGTTGGCAGAGTGGCTGGAAAAACGTGACGAATTGCTCAAGCGCAATAACCGTCTCGGTGTCATTCTTGAAAACACGGATGATGTTCATCTGCTGAAAGATGATCTGGAACGACTGGCACTCGTTGTTTTGCAATTTCCCAAAATGGGAGATGGCCGTGCCTATAGCCAGGCTCGCACCTTACGCGAACGCCTTGACTATAAAGGCGAGATCCGCGCAACCGGCGATGTTTTGAGAGATCAGCTTTTTTACATGCAGCGCTGCGGATTTAACGGATTTGAACTTCGCGAAGATCAGGATATGAATTCCGCACTTAAAGCCTTTGATGAAATGACTGTGAAATATCAACCCGCCATCGATGAAGAGTTTCCGATCTGGCGACGATGAAATCTCCCTAAAATGAGTAGCTCTCTCCCCATAGTTTGAGGCTCTCATTGAAAAAAGCACCTGGTTCGCCCCCGCAATCCAGGTGCTTTTTTTGTGCTTTACAGGCCCGCTTTCAGGGAAGGCCAGTTTTTATCGGCTGACTGTATATATCCCGCAATATCCTTTTGCCAGGTTGCCCGCACCCCTTTTGAATAATTGAGATAGAGTTTGCCCTCTACCACGGACCAGGCTTCAGGATCGATACTGGCTGTATATCCCTGTGAGACAGCATAGGCGCAGTATCCGCCATATTGCGGTGTGTATTTTTCCGGATTGACGGCAAATTTATCGCGATTGGCGGCACTTGCAAAACGCCATTTTGCGCCCTTCCAGTCAAAGCGAAACTCGCTTTTTCCCTCTACAGGCTTGCCTTCTGTAAAATAGGCGACCACATCATATCCTTCGGCCCCCCATCCAAAAAGCGTTGTCTGAAAATGCTTTTCTTCTGCCAGACCAAGAGACGATTGAAAAACGACAATGACTAGCAAAATAGGAAACAGCGCAATTTTTCTGATCATAAGTCACCTCTATATTCCAGTTTCCCCTCAAGATAATCAGATAAAATCAGATTTCACATGACATCTGTATAAAATTACGGTGATCAGATCGCGGGAGATCTTGGGAGAAGCTTGTAGATTACAAGTCCGGCCAAAAAGCCTGCAAGATGAGCAGCCCATGAAATATTGGCATCACCACCGGTAAGCAGGTTTCCAAGCGGGCTTATACCGATGACCAGATTAATTCCCATAATTGCAGCCGCAAAAGACCAGGCTTTTTTTGCGCCCGAGCGCGCCATCATGATCCAGACATACGCGCCCATCATCCCAAAAACAGAGCCAGAAGCTCCATAGAGGAAGGAGCCTGCTTCGGCACCTCCTGCCAGATATTCTCCCATAGCGCCAATCCAGCCCGCACAGAGGAATAGCAGAATGAAAATCGCAGGTCCGCGCAACCGCTCGATCAATGACCCGAAAGCAAGAAGCATAAAAGCATTCAAAAGCAGATGAAAAAAGTCATGATGAAGGAAGAGATGGCCATTGAGCGTCACAAATACTGGCACAAAACCAGCACCCGTAGGCTCGCTCAAAAAAGCGGCGAAGCTATCTGTGCTGAAGGCAAGTGTGCGATAGAGCCAGTTCACCGTATCCTGGCTGGATGCGATAAGCAGGAGGTGAATAATAATCATGGCCGCAGCGGTATAAAGAGTTACGGGCGGGACGTTAAACGCCTTCTCTTCCGGTTCTGTCACAATGCCTCGCTTGATAGAAGAAAGTTCGTTACCCTACTTTCCATATACGGCTGCGGCAAGCGTCATTCAATCAGGACACCATCTCTTTTAGGATTGCGTCTCCATCCTGACCTTTTTGCGGAGCTGACATCTCGTTTCCTTCCATAAGCGGAAGAACGGGCAAGTATATTTCACCAACAGCTTCTTCCTGCACTTTTTTCAGCATTCCCCCTTCATGTGCATTCGGATCGTTCAAAACATCATCCAATGTGTTCAGCTTGTTCACAATTATTCCTGCGCCGCCGAGGATCTTTTCCCAATGAGATGCCGGCTTGCTTGCAAAAAGCGTCTCCATACGTTTCCGGATACTGTCCGCATTTTTTGCCCTCAGCTCAAAATTTGCGTAGCGAGGATCCTCTTTCAAGTCATCCAGTTCCAGTGTTGTCAGCATCTTCTGGTAATGAGCCTCTGTTGCCAGTGCCATCACAATTTTCGCATCCACACAATCATAGACGCCTGATGGCAAGTTGAGTTTGATATCGCTCCCGCCTTCAACATGCTGTTCGAGCAAGCGTGCTTTTTGTAATTCAAGCGTTGATGTAACAAGATTGATATCAAGATATTGCGCTTCGCCCGTCTTCATGCGTTTAAACAAGGCCATGGCGACGCTTTGAAACCCATAGAGCCCGGTTGTTATATCAATAATCGGTAAATCCACCTTATGAGACTGACCGTCTGCTCCCACATTGGCGTTTGCAAATCCACCATAGGCTTGAGCGGCCCCATCTGTACAAGGTCGCGTCGCATTAGGCCCTTTCTGGCCAAAACCGCTCACAGAGAGGTAAATCAGAGACGCATTTTTCTTTTTCATTGTCTCGAAATCAATCCCGATTTTTTCGGCCACGCCCGGGCGGGAGCTTTCCATGAAAATATCGGCCTGGCTGACCAACTGATATAGAATATCAAGATCTTTCGGTTCTTTCAGATCCAAAACCATGCTTTCCTTCCCGCGATTATACACGATGGAATACGGGGTCAATGTGTCATAGGTTTTCCCGACCCCCCGGCACCAGTCCCCTTGCGGCGGTTCAATTTTTATTACCCGCGCCCCATATGAAGCAAGCGTTGCACCGCAATGCGGCCCTGCTATTCCCTGACTGGCATCGATCACCAGAATTCCAGAGAGCGGTCCGTCATTCGTTTTATGTTGTTTGCTCAGTGGCATTTATTCCTCCACATATTTTTATTATTGGCAGCAGATCCGTGAAGGGCCCACGAAAAAGGGCCCGATACCAGATCGAGCCCTTGCACTATAGCATTAGAAAAACAAAAAACAGAAGAGACCTGCTCTGCTCTTCTGTTTTGGTAAATGACTATTTCATTTTACTTCTGAAATCCGGTTTACGCTTTTCATTAAACGCGTTCACTCCTTCGCGGGATTCTTCTGTTTCGTAATAGAGCTTCAAGGCCTGCATCCCCATACCTGAAATTGCTCGTATATTTTCACTATCCAGATTGAAGGATTTTTTGGCGATTGAGATCGCGGTTGGGCTTTTTTCTAGAATTTCCGCGCACCATTTATCAACTTCTGCATGAAGTTGATCATGAGGCACAACCGCGTTGACCAGCCCCATTTTCTCGGCTTCCTCTGCTGTGTAACGGCGATTCAGGTACCATATTTCCCGAGCTTTTTTCTCGCCAACCACACGGGCAAGATAGGCTGTTCCAAATCCCGGGTCCACTGATCCGACTTTTGGTCCAACCTGTCCAAACTGCGCTTTTTCTGACGCTATCGTCATATCGCAGATGGTTGCGAGAACATTGCCCCCGCCAATGGCAAATCCCTGAACGCAGGCAATAACCGGCTGAGGAATATCTCGAATCAGGCTTTGTAATTCTTCAACAGGCAATCCAATGGTTCCCCGACCGTCATACTGCCCGTCATGGGCGGACTGGTCGCCCCCCGTACAAAATGCTTTTTCACCAGCACCAGCCAGAACAATCACGCCGATTTCCTTGTTCCAGGCGGCTTTATGAAAGGCCTGGATCAGTTCTTCCACCGTCTGCGCCCGAAAAGCGTTGTATTTTTCAGGACGGTTAATGGTAATCCAGGCCGCACCGTTTTTTTCTTCATATAAAATATCTTCATAAGACATGTTCTTTTTCCTTCTTATCCTGCCATCGTCAAACCGCCGGACACGCTGATGACCTGCCCGGTTACATAATCTGCTTCTTCACTTGCGAGAAAAGCTACAATTCCGCCGAAATCCTCTGGTTGCCCCAGTCGCTTGAAAGGAATAGCTCGCTTCAAGCCTTCATAGATCTTCTTGCCCATTTCCCCTTCGCCGATAAAGTCATTCAGAATAGCGGTATCGGATGGGCCCGGGCAAACCACATTTACATTGACTTTTTTCCGGGCAAGCTCTCGTGCGAGGGTTTTGGAGAAGGCGACCATTCCGCCTTTACAGGCGGAGTAAACGCCCTCCCCTGAGGAGCCGACGCGCGCGGCATCTGAGGATATATTAATGATCTTTCCGCTACCCCGATCCGCCATACCGCTGGCAACCGCGTGGGTCATATGAAGAGGGCCCCAGAGATTGATCCCGACAATCCTCTCCCAAAGCGCCTTATCTGTTTCAAGGAAATTACCGACCATGTCCCAGCCCGCATTATTCACCAGAATATCCGTCGGCCCCTGATCGGCCTCGCATGCAGAAACGGCTGCAATCACAGCTGCCTGATCGGAAATATCCGCTTTATAGGCTTTGGCCAGCGGGCCGATTTCACTTGCCACCTTTTCAGCACTTTCCAGATCAACGTCAAAGACACCAACCTTCACGCCTTCTTCAGCCAGGCGCGCGCAGATCGCACCGCCAAGTCCGCCGCCGCCACCCGTCACGATCGCTGTTTTTCCTGTCAGTCCCTTCACTGATATTCTCCTAGTTTTTGTCTCGCGATAATCATTTTCATTATTTGTGCGGTCCCATCCCCGATTTGCAATCCAAGTACGTCTCTCAGCCGCTGCTCAAAAGGATAGTCGTCACTATAGCCACCATGCCCATGCAGGAGCAGACATTGATACACAACATCATAGGCAAGTTTAGGAGGCCACCATTTGCACATGGCTGCCTCCTTTGTATGAGGAAGCCCCTGATCTTTCAGCCACAGGGTTTTCTGACACAAAAGCCGAGCTGCTTCCACATGGGTTTCTGCTTCCGAAAGTGGAAAGGTCACGCCCTGATTAACTGAAATGGGTGCACCAAAAGCCTCTCGTTCCTGTATATATTTCCAGGTCTCCTCCAGTGATTTTGAGGCCACAGCCAGGCACTGCAACCCGATCAGAGCCCGACTGAAATCGAACCCCTCCATAACCTGGGAAAAAGCCTTGTTTTCTTCTCCCAGCCGATGATCCTCTGGAACAAAAGCATCATCGAAAAAGATAGAACCTCGCCCGACACAACGCTGTCCCATATCCTCAAAGCGACCGGTGCTGATCCCGTCACTTTTCATCTCGACAAGAAAAGCGCTCACTCCTTTTGCGCGGTTTTCCTTGTCACCGGTGCGCGCAAACACCACCATGATATCTGACTGATCCGCCAGGGAGATGGAAGCTTTCTCTCCTTTCAGGAGATATCCGCCCGCAGTTTTTTTGGCTCTCAACTGCAAGTTCGCAGCATCAGACCCTCCCCCAGGTTCTGTTAAAGCAACACCAAGGATCGCGTCTCCAGCACATATTTTCGGGATCCATTTTTGTGCAAGTGAGCCTGATGCGTAACGTGCCAGGATCTGAGTATTAAGAGAGCCTAAAAGCTGTACATAGGCCATATTGAAGTCGCCTTCAGCGATTGCCTCCATGATCAGACCACTTGTCAGATAATCAACTGACGACCCGCCATATTCTTCCGGTTGTTCCGGCGCGATAAGGCCGAGCTCCCCCATCTTGCGGGTCAGTTCTTTTGAAAAGACACCCGATTTGTCCCTTAGCTGATAACCCGGAGCGACTTCAGATGTGGCGAACTGACGGGCAGCCTCCACGATGGATCGCTGATCTTCGCTCAGTGCAAAGTCCATTCACTCCTCCCCTTTCTTTTTTCTAATGATTGTTTGAATTTTAATTTATGTCAATATATTGATTGTTTTTTAAATTCTGATGAGAGAAAATGCTGTTTATGCTTGATGAATTAAACAATAGATTGTTCTTTCGGCTCTATCAAACAGCGAACACCCTTAACAAGGTGGGCAGCCGCGCACTTGATTCAGAACAGGTTACGACCCAGCAATGGTCTATATTGGGCGCATTGACGCGACAGTCTGCGAGAGAAGGCATGACGGTTTCGGAACTCTGTGATTACCTGATGGTCAGCCGCCAGAATATGACAGGTCTTCTCAGCCGTCTGGAAGAAAGAGGCGTTGTTTCCCGGTCTATTGATCCTGAGGACCAGCGCTCGCGCAGGATCTGTATCACAGATAAAGGGCAGGATTTATGGAATGTAATCACCCCGCTTATCAGCGGCTTTTATGAAGATGCAGCAGATGGTCTCTCTTATGATGACAAGATTTCCATAGTGCATTTTCTAAACAAGTTACTGGGCAATATGAAAGATATGGATCGACGCCAGACGTCGGAATTATAAGCTACTGTAATTGCGCTCTTGTTTCCCGCATACGCGCGGCCATTTTCTCAAGATCCGCCTTATCCAGTTTTTCTTCGACAAGGGGCAGAAAGCTCTCAAGCTCCCAATGGGCATGATTAGACAGACCTTTTAACAAGGTTGTAAGATTGAGCTCCAGCCTCAAGGGATTAACGAGCGCCCGTCCCTTTTTGAGGGTCGAGAGATCTTCCATGACAAATTCAGTTAGACCCTTGTCGAATTTATGCTCCTTGCAAATATAGCGAATGGTCTCCCCGATCTTCTTTTCCTGCGCGGCTGTCCCTTTAAAAAGGAGAGGAAAAAGGCATTCCTGCTCGTCCTGTATATGCAAGGGAAGCTGAACAGACAGAAAGAGATCGAGGAACATAATCCAGTCTTTCACTTCTCCCTCGCACAATGCGTTGAAAACCTCGGATTTCAGATAGAAATCGCAAATTTTAATCTGCCTTAGACGTTCTTTTTGCATATAGGAAAGCGGCTGATCCAGTTCTGCATCAGGAGTTGATATACATAGATCCTCGAATTCGTTAAGGAGTAAAGCCAAGACATATTTCCCCAAGTTTTGCCCGAGGAAAGAGTTCCCTATATAAGGGTTTTATACATTGACTTCAGTCAATCCGGTCCGGATCCACCTCACTATCGAGTGTCATCTTTTGCTTCTTTCGATAAAAGAATATCGGTCGCATTTTTTAGATCGGTTTCATCTTCCAGAGCCTGGATCAGATTTGCCCGAACATCCAGAAGCCTCTCCATCATCTCTTGTGCGATATGATCCTCCATATTGGAGAAGGCCAGTTTATTAACCTCAATCCCCACAGTTCGAAGAACCCGGCCAACGGGAAAAGCGGCATCTTCGAGCAATACGCGTTTGATGCGTCGATCTTCGGTATCAATAACGCGTTTAACCAATCCGCGGGCTTCCAGGCGTTCCACCAGGCCGCCGACAGTCACTGTCCCGACGCCCATACGTCTGGCGATTTCATTTTGCGGCAGATTATCTTCGATGAAAAGCTGGGCAAGCACCCAGGCCTGAGAGGTTGTCAATCCGTGCGGCGCAAGGAGACGGTCAAACAATCGGGATCTGAATCTGGCAATATCACTGAAAATAAACCCTGCCCGGTGATCTTTGTAATCCATACGTTCCCTCAAGTCCTTCATTGCGCATGTCTTATACCATTTTTCGCAAGAGCACATTGTCATAAATTATGCTACTATACAGAAAATAATAAGCTTGCTTATTAATTTGCAGACAGGTAGTTTATGAAAACTTCATTCACCGATGATCTTACCAAAAAAGAAGAATGACAAAGGTAATCAGAAAAACGGACAGGATTGAAGAACGGTCAGAAAAAGATCTTTATCACCTGATGTGCGAAAATGAGCGCCGATTGCTTCTGCATACGGCACCCGCCCCTCAGGTATAGAGTAGCCGTATGTAAAGAATAAGAACAATTGTCAGATTAAGGAGACAACAGTGGCAGCAGGAATATTGGCCTATGGAGGGTATCTCCCAAAAAGCCGATTGCAACGCAGCGAAATCTTCAAGGCGCATGCATGGGTAAATCCTGGCCTGAAGGGTCTTTCACGCGGTGAGAGAACCATGGCCAATTGGGATGAAGACAGTATAACAATGTCTGTTGAAGCGGCGCGGGATTGCCTGAACGGATATGACAGGGACAATCTTTCAGCCGTTTATATGGCGTCGACCACCTTTCCTTTCACTGACCGTCAGAATGCCGGTGTCGTCGCCGATGCACTCAACCTGAATTCAAGCATCCAGACGCTTGACTTCGCCGCGTCTCAACGGGCAGGCAGTTCGGCATTGGGCGTCGCCCTCAAATCAGCTAATAGCAGTGATGCACCCGTTCTTGTCACCAGCAGTGAGAAGCGCCGGACCAAAGCGGCCAGCCCACTGGAATTCACTTCAGGTGATGGTGCTGCTGCTCTTCTTATCGGTGAAGGGGATGTTATCGCAAAATGCCTGAGCCAACACACTGAAGCTGTGGACTTTGTCGATCACTTCCGGAGTGAAGAAGGAAGCTTCGACTATAACTGGGAGGAACGCTGGGTTCGTGATGAAGGCTATTTGAAAATTGCCCCGGCTGCGATCGACGCTGCGCTTGAAAAGGCAGGTGTCGCTGCTGCTGACGTTACCACTTTCTGCTTCCCTGTTGCCGCACGGAATGTCGCTGCCGGTATTGCCAAAAAATGTGGCATTCCAGCAGAAGCTGTTGCCGACAATCTGCAAGCCAATTGCGGTGAGGTGGGAACCGCCCATGCTCTTATCATGCTGGTACATGCGCTGGAGACTGCCAAGCCAGGTGATAAAATTCTTATTGCCAGCTTTGGTCAGGGCAGTGATGCCCTGCTGTTTGAAGTCACCGATGCCATCACAAAGGTTTCCGGTCATGCCGGCATTAAAGGATCCCTCGCCCGACGTAAGGAGGAGACCAATTACAACCGCTTCATGGCGTTTAACAACCTGATCAATATGGAATTGGGCATCCGCGCAGAAGTGGATAAGAATACGGGCCTCAGCACTCTTTACAGAAACCGCAAAATGGCGCAACGCATGATCGGCGGGAAATGTACCAAATGCGGAACGGTCCAGTTTCCAAAATCCAAGATGTGCGTGAACGAAAATTGCGGCGCTATCGATACGCAGGAGGATTACCCTTTTGCAGATCGTACAGGGTCCATGAATTCCTATACCGCAGATCGCCTGACTTTTTCGCCTGATCCACCAGCCTATTACGGCATGATCCAGTTTGAAGAAGGCGGTCGCCTGATGAGTGACTTCACCGACATTGATCCAAATGAGGAACTGGAAGTCGGCATGAAGATGAAAATGGTCTTCCGGGTGAAAGACTTTGACTATAAACGCGGCTTCCGCCGCTACTTCTGGAAAGCGACCCCTGTGGACGCTGCAACACAAGGAGAATAAGCCATGGCAGCAGGAATTAAAGATAAAGTCGCCATTCTTGGAATGGGATGTTCTGCATTCGGCGAACGCTGGAACGACAATGCAGAAGACCTGATCGTCGAAGCATTTGTTGAAGCGATAGAGGATGCCGGTATCGACAAAAGCCAGATCGATGCAGCCTGGTTCGGCACAGGAATTGAAGAACAACATGTTGGTAAATCTGCTGTGCCTCTATCCATGGCACTGCGCTTGCCGAACATTCCTGTGACACGTGTGGAAAATTACTGCGCCAGTGGTTCAGAAGCTTTCCGCGGCGCAGTCTATGCTGTGGCATCCGGTGCGGCTGACATTGCCATGGCTGTTGGCGTTGAAAAACTGAAAGATACAGGCTATGGCGGTTTGCCGCAGCGTGGTCGTGGCTCGGTCAATGATCTTTTCTGGGCCAATGCATCAGCCCCTGGTTCCTTTGCCCAACTGGCAACAGCCTATCGCGCAAAACACAAGGTTGGCGCGAGCGATCTGAAACGAGCAATGGCTCATATTTCAGTGAAAAGTCATGATAACGGGTCTCGTAATCCAAAGGCGCATCTTCGTAACAAAATTGACGAAGACAAAGTCATGAACGCGCCAATGATTGCGGAGCCTCTTGGCCTCTTTGACTGCTGCGGAGTGAGTGATGGTTCTGCTGTTGCTATCGTAACAACACCGGAAATTGCCAAATCCCTTGGTAAAAAAGACCTGGTGACTGTTAAAGCCATGCAACTTTCAGCCTCAAACGGACGGGAAGCGCAGCACAATTCCTGGGATGGCAGCCACTTTGTGACAACACGTGCAGCCGCCAAGCGTGCCTATCAGGAAGCCGGCATCACTAAGCCACGGGATCAGATCAGCATGTTTGAAGTTCATGACTGCTTCTCCATCACTGAATTGGTCACTATGGAAGATCTCTTCATTTCTGATGAAGGTCGCGCGGTTCATGACATCATGGATGGCTTCTATGACGCTGATGGCAAGATCCCTTGCCAGATTGATGGCGGACTTAAATGTTTCGGCCATCCCATCGGCGCCTCCGGGCTTCGCATGATTTATGAAATGTATCTTCAGATGAACGGCCGTGCGGGTGAACGCCAGCGTTCAGAAGAACCCGTCTTCGGTATGACGCATAATCTGGGGGGCTTCCCTCACCAGAATATCTGCTCTCTTACCATTGTGGGCAAAGAAGGCGCATAAGTCTCCCGCCTTTTCCGCAAAAGACGAAGCCAGTAACGTTCTCGTTGCTGGCTTTTTTATTCAGGCTGTCTTCTGTTCCGTAAGGTCCAGCTCTTCCACCATCAGATCTCGCATGATAAATTTCTGAGGTTTTCCTGTGACTGTCATGGGAAGTTCTTCTTTAAAGCGGACATATTTGGGAATCTTGTAATGGGCAATCTGGCCCTGGCAGAATTCCTTGATATCCTCTTCTGATACTTCCTGCCCGGGATGGAGGACGATCCAGGTACAAACTTCCTCTCCCAGCCGTTCACTCGGAATACCAAAAACCTGAACTTCCTGGACCGCTGGATGGCGATAAAGGAATTCCTCGATCTCACGAGGATAGATATTCTCGCCGCCCCGGATAATCATATCCTTTACCCGACCGACAATATTGCAATATCCGTCTGCATCAAGGGTAGCCAGATCACCGGTTCTCATCCAGCCTCTAACAATACTGTCCCGCGTCTTTTCTTCATCATTCCAGTATCCCTGCATCACGGAATAGCCACGCGTCCAAAGCTCTCC
>JAKSCD010000284.1 GCA_022360775.1 Sneathiellales bacterium
CGAGAAGTGTTTCAACATTGCCCCCGAAGGCCCTGGAAAACACCCCTTGGGACCAGGTCGAAGCAGTTGACAGCATCGCACGCTGCCACCCCCCTTCAAAGACCGGGATCTCCGTCATGGTTCCGTTAATATCCTGAATTGTATAAAGAAGGCCCGCTTCGTTCAGGCCGGCAATGACAACGAAGCTGACGAAGGCCGATCCGGAAATTGCATAGGCAACCGGATAGCCGGATAGTATCCCCCCGAACAGGGATATCGCCACAATAATGAGCGATAATTCAATACCGTTTAGACCAAATAACATCTGTCCAATACTCCGTCACATTTAAAGGGGGTGGGGAGGGGCGTCAGCGTCATGGTCCTTATCCCCCTGTTGTTGTGCATTGGCAGATGCCATTCCCATGCCGTTGGCCGGGGCACCGTCGAATGAATAATGCGTTTCAATGTTTTTGTCTTTTTCCAGCAGCGCCAAAAGGTTCCGGAGCAGGAAACCAACTGCGCAGATAAACATCAGACCTGCGAAAACGAGCACCATGACCTTGAAAGACCAGACCCAGCTGAATTCAGCGGTACCGGATGTTTCAAAGCGGAAGTTTCTCCAGCGCGTGGAGTCTGTCCAGATATTCATGGGTTTCTGCGCGAACATGGAATTCATGGCGATCGGCCAGGCAAACCACCAGAGCAGAAGCGTTGAAGGAATGAAGAAGAACAACGTACCCAGAAAATCGATCCATTGTTTTGTTCTGGTCTTGCAAGAAGCATAAACCAGGTCAACGCGCACATGGCCCCCTTCAATAAAGGTATAGGCGGATGCCAGTGCGATCAGGATTGAATTGTAGAACTTGAGCTGGCCGGACAACCATTGCAATTCTTCATTAATGATTGAAATGCCTAGCGGTGAAAAGACAATCTCGTTGCCTCTGAAAATCTGTCCGACGGCAATAATAGCAACCTGCTGAATTGTCATCAGCAAGGCAAACCAGGCAGCATATTGCCCTATCTTGCCGTTAAACATCTCAAGGCCATAGACAGTTTTATACAGAAAACTGCGCCGATAGATGCCGACAGCAATGAGGACGATGACAAGAGCAACAACAACAAAGAAAAACTCCTGCGACATGCCCGCGTAGGTCAGCGCATTCATTTTCAGTTTCAAGGTGTCGAGAGTAGCCCAGTTATAAATATGCCAGGGGAGAATCAGGAGATTCACAAACCCCATTAAAAAATTAAGTAAAAGTGTTCCAAGCGCTTCCATAGCCGTTCTTTCAAATCGAGCTTGCCGGTTTCGGGGTGTATGCGCAATCTATTGCCTTGGCAATATAAATGTCAGTCAATCAATTGTGTTCTGTACTGACCGGGGCAGCTATTCCCTGTCTGCGTGATCGTTGCACGCCTGCTGCCTTCTCTCTTTTACCAAGGAGTTTTCTGTCCTACGCCTTCTCCAGGTCGAAATTTCGAAACCTGCACGGTTACCTGTCACAGAAAAATGAAACCGGGCATAAGGCCCGGTTTCATATACTGTAAACTATGCTGCTGCTTAACCCAGTACGCGAGTACGTTGGCGGGCGTAAGCGACGGATGAAAGCTGATCCCATGCCGCAGACTTCTTCATCGAAGCTTCTACGGATTCGCGGACTTTCTTGAAGAGCGGATCTCCCATATTCTCGTCGAGAACTTCCTGAGAGGCTTTACCGAAAGCATCCCAGACGGCATCAGGGAATTCCAGTGTCTTCACGCCACCAGCCTGCAGACGGGCCAGAGCTTCAGAGTTGTTTGACAGATACTGATGCAGGTTCCACTGGTTTGCTTCTGCGGAAGCAATTTCGATCATCTTCTGATGACCTTTGCTCAACTGGCCGAAGCGGTCTTTGTTAATACCAACTGTCAGACCTGCACCTGGCTCATGGAAACCGGAAGTATAATAGATTTTAGTGATTTCCTGGAAACCGGCTTTTTCATCGGCCCATGGACCAATCCATTCAGTACCATCAATCGCACCTGAAGCCAGTGCTTGATACACTTCAGAACCTGGAAGTGTCTGTACGGAAGCACCGAGCTTGCCAAGTGCTTTACCGCCAAGACCTGGCATACGGAATTTCAGGCCGTTAAAGTCTGCTGCAGACTTGATTTCCTTGCGGAACCAGCCACCAGCTTGCGGGCCTGTATTACCGCCAAGGAAGGAAACCAGACCAAATTCTTCGCCCAGTTCGTGGTGAAGCTTCATGCCATCCTGATGGTAGTACCAGTTGTGCAGTTCAGTTGGCGTCATGCCAAACGGAACAGCTGTGAAATAAGCGAATGCTGGGTGCTGACCGACATAGTAATAGTCAGCAGCGTGATACATGTCCGCCTGACCTGATGTTACAGCATCAAATACGGCACCGAGGCCGGAAACCAGCTCGCCGTTTGCTTTAACATCAATCTCAAGAGTGCCTTCAGACATTTCTTTGACTGACTCTGCAACGTGAAGTGCAGCATCAAACACACCAGCCAGACCGCGGCCCCAAGCTGTAACCATTGTCAGCTTTTCACGACCTTTCGCGATTGCTGGAGTAGCTAGAGCAGCAGTACCTGCTGCACCGGCAACACCCACACTTTTAATAAATTTACGACGATCCATTTATAAGTCTCCCTATTGACGTCTACATTTTCTCCCAAAAACGATGCGGGATCTTTTCTAACCGCATAGTTGGGGCCGAAGATAACGACTGTTTGTCGTGAGGTCTAGGAATAATGAACGGAAAATTTGGGAGATTTGTGCCAGCCCTGTTGATTTCCAAAGAAAATCAAAGGAAAAACTCTGATCTGGCGGTGTTAAATTGAGGGATATCAAACCAGTTTGACCAGCGGTTGTGCCGCCATACGCTTCTTAAAACTCCAGAATCGCCTGCCTGAATACAGCTTTTACTTGTTGAGTTTTTGCCATCCTTCTTTTGTCAGGATTTCGACAGGCTGGAATCTCTTCTTGTAAGCCATCTTGGGGCTTTCAGCGATCCAGTAGCCAAGATAGACATAAGGCATGGCAAGGTAGCGGGCCTGAAGAATGTGCCAAAGGATAATGAAACTGCCCGGGCTTCTCTTTTCTTCATCCGGGTCATAGAAGCTATAGACAAGAGACAAGCCGTCATCCATCTGATCTGTCAGGCAAACCGCGAAAAGCGTTCCATCATCATGGCGAAATTCAACCAGGACGGATTTTACAGGGCTATCTTCCACCATAGCCTGATAGTCACTGTAATTCATGTCTGCCATGCCACCATCTGCATGGCGACTATTCAGGTATTTTCGAAATAATTCAAAATGCTCGGAGCTGGCGAGTGCCGGTTTTTCAACAGCTTTCAGGGTTCTGTTTTTTGACCAGATCCGGCGCTGCGAACGGCTTGCTTCAAAGCCGCGGGTATTCACGCGAATAGGAATACAGGCGTTGCAGCCCTCACAGGCGGGCCGATAAGCCAGATCCTGACTGCGCCGAAAACCAGCCAAACTTAGGGCATTATGAAGATGATCAGGGTCTTCCCCGGCCAAAAGGGTAACGATCTTCCGCTCCATTCTGTTTTCAAGATAGGGGCAGGGGGCTGGCGGAGTCGAAAAGAAGAACCTGGAGGGTATTTCGACTCGTTTCATGTGAGACCTGTAGATCGAAAAATCATGTCACTTAGGTTAACGCGTTTCACAAAATTAGCAAATTATAGAAATAAATTTACTAACAAACTTATATCAAACCGTAATAGAGCGGGGCAAAAATCGAAAATACGACCCACAGGAGTATGACGAGAGGGGCTCCAGCGCGAAAATAGTCCATAAATTTATAATGCCCCGGGCCCATAACCAGCAGATTCGTCTGGTATCCCATCGGGGTTGCAAAGGAGCAGTTTGCTGCGAAAATGACGGCGAAAACAAAGATCATGGGATCAACATTCAACTGGACGCCCATACTGATTGCAACCGGTGTAAACAGAACAGCTGTGGCATTATTGCTCAGCACATTGGTAAAAAGAGCAACCAGCAGGAAAAAGATCGACAGAATAACCGCGGGTCCCGACCCGTTCAGCAAATCAAGGGCCTGGTGGGCAAGAAAGCTTGCACCGCCTGTCGCCTGCATTGCCGTTCCCAATCCCAGCGCCGCCCAGATAAGAAGAAAGATCCGACGATCGATCGACCGGCTGGCCTGGTGAATATTCAAACAGCCGGAAGCAACCATAGCAGCGGCGCCGGTTACGGCAGCAACGACGATCGGAACAAGGCCTGTTGCTGCAGAAATAACCACCCCGGCAAAAATAAGGCGGGCCCGCAAAGAGAGGGCGAGCGCCGGCAATTCCCGCGTAGACCATTCAAGGAGCAGGACATCCGGGTTTTTCCGAAGCTCGTTAATATCCTGACGTTTTCCAAGTAACAGAAGCACATCTCCTGCTTCCAGACGGATATCCGTCATGCGACTGGTGCGGATCATACGGGAACGACGCTGAATACCAAGGACAACACAACCGGTTTGATGCTGGAAACTGATTTGATGAAGGGCGCGACCGATCATGCGGGATGCAGGTGCGATGACTACTTCCGCAAGTGTTTGATCCCGGACGGAGGATTTTTGGATGGCTTCTGTTTCGCCTTGCTCGTCTCCCAGCATAAAATCCTGCAGGATTTGAGGATTGTCAGCAAATGCGTCGGTCAATGATTTCCGCGTCCCTGCAAAAACAACAGAATCATATGGGCGCAATGTCATGTCATCAAACGGCGGAAGCAGGAGTTTGTCCTCGCGCTGAATGAAACGGATCGTGATATTTTTCAGGCTTGGAAACTGGCCAGCGACCGGAGTTTCACCAACCAGTGAGCTGTCCGGGGAAATCTCAAGTTGCACGATGAACTGCTTGCCCGAAAGTGAGGGGCCTTTGTCCGTAACCGCTTCCCTGTCAGGAAGTAGTCTCGGGACGATGATCATCGCGTAAAGTAATCCCGATCCGGCGAGAACCATGCCGGGAATGGAAATATCAAAGAAACCGATCGGATCATGACCCGCCTGAACAGCCGCTGCGGAGACCAGCAGGTTGGTTGACGAACCGATGAGCGTTGTCATGCCGCCAAGAATGGAAGCGTAACTGAGGGGGATCATTAATGTTGAGGTTGATCTGTGCAGTCGTTCTGCAAGTGCGGTCATAAGCGGAATGAAGATCACCACCACGGGCGTATTATTCATAAACGCACTGATCACCAGTACTGTTGTCAGGACAAGGGCAATCGCCAGAACCGGATGGTGACGTCTTAAAGTGACGAGTTGACGAATTGGCTTTTCCAACGCACCCGTCCGGACAATTCCCTGGCCAACAACCAGAAGCGAGAGCACGGTGATCAGGGCGGGATCCGCAAGGCCTGCGAGGATTTCCTCTGCCGTCAGGAGGGTATTCCCATCCTTATCTTCAAGAGGATAGATGTAGAATAGAAGGAGCAATCCAGCTATAACGGCCACAGCTGAAATCTCTAACTCTATTTTGTCACTGGCAAAGGCGTACATCGCGACTGCGATGAACCCGAATACCAGCCACATATGAAGTTGTGTTTCAATCATAAATGTATTGTTGTCACCAATGCGTGGTCGTTATTGCCAATAAGATAATACTGATAGAGTAACTGTCTAACGGCACTTTGATCTATAAGAACAGTATTGCCGCCTCTCATGCAAGAGAGACTTCATACACATGCTGTTATTTTTACAAAGGCAGAAAATTTCTTGACCATTTCGTCAAATTATTATGTTGCAAATGCGGGGGAACCGCTCAGCTGTCCGCCTCTTATGGAAGATATTCGCGCTGATGTTTGTATTATTGGTGCTGGATTTACTGGACTGGGGGTCGCGCTGGAACTCCTTGAAAGGGGCTTCACTATTGTGGTTCTGGAGGCAAAAACTATCGGTTTTGGCGCTTCTGGCCGAAGCGGGGGGCAGATCGCTTCAGGATATTCGAACGGTATGATTGAAACAGAAAAAAAACTCGGCCCCGCTCTTGCAAGGCGGCTCTGGGATTTTTCAGAACTGTCTAAAGAGATCCTTTATGCGCGGCTTGAAAACCATCAGATAGCCTGTGACCTTGGTAAAGGTGAACTTTATGCGACGCCGCGTAAATCCCATGAACGCTGGCTTCTGGATGAGAAAGAGCATTGTGAAAGCAAGTACGAATATGGTGGCTATAAATGGATTGAAACGGAACAGTTAAGATCCCTGCTCGCCGGGCAGCGGTATCGCTCAGCCCTCTATGATCAGGAAGGGGGGCATCTTCAGCCTCTTAAATATACTCATGGATTGGCAAAGGCCGTTTTACAGAAAGGCGGACGGATCTTTGAGCATTCTGCAGCCTTGGATATTGAACAGGGCTCATCTGTTAGAATAAGAACAGAAAAGGCCAATATCATCGCGGATAGCGTGGTTCTTGCCGGAAATGCCTATCTTTCTGAATTTGACCTCGGACAACGTAAAAGATTTATTCCGGTCCAAAGCTCCATTTTGGCAACCGAACCGATGGAGCAGGATCGCGCGGCTGAGATTATGAAGACGACCGCCTGTATTTGCGATACTTACCATGATCTGGATTATTTCAAGATGACGCCGGATCACAGGCTGGTTTATGGCGGACAGGATCTGTCTTTTGGCCGAAAGGAACCTCAGGATAATCAAATCCGGCGAAATATGTTGAAGACTTTTCCGATGCTGCAAGATCTCAAAATTGACTATTTCTGGAACGGTAAAATTGCGGCAAACCCTCTTCGGTTGCCGGATGTCGGGCGTGTTGGATCAAATATCTATTATATTCAGGGATATTCCGGCCAGGGTGTCACCCTGTCTGCCGGGATCAGTCATATTGTTGCCGAAGCGATCCAGGGGGAAATGGAACGCTTCGATATTTTTGGAAAAATCCCGCACAAGGATATTCCTCTTCCTTCTTTCCTTCACAAACCTGCAGTTTACTCAATGCTGCTTTGGCATCGGATCAAGGATCTGCTGTAACGTCAGTCCACAGAGTTATGCACGGTGCTATTTGTTAGATAGTCATGCAGCAATTTTCCTTGCGGATTGAAAATCGAGACAAGAAGGATCAGCATGGAAGTCAGCGCCATGGTAAAATAAAAGAGTGCTGAATGGACAAAGGCCGTAATGTAATCAGGCTTTCTGCCATCATTCAGACTGACTTCAATCCCGAAAAGCCGCATACCGACAGTTGCATGCCATGGACCGCCAATAGTCGCCGTGTGATAGGCAACAGGAACACAGGCCAGCAGCAAGGCAAGAATAGGGGAGAGAAGCCCCAATGTTATAATGCCAAGCAGTGACGCGACGATGCTCGCAGCAAAGGCGAGAATGCCAATGCAGATAACATCGACGACGTAAGCGAAAATCCGTTTGGCACGAATGCCGCCATAGGAAAAGGACTGCAAGTTTTCTGAAGATTTAGGTCTATCCGACTGCAATGAAAGATCAAAGGCCGGGTCTGATTGTTTCACTTGGAAACGTCTCCTGGTAAGGTGGCAGGTTCCACAATTTGCTTCCCTGAACTTTTAAAGTGAGGATTAATCGGGTATTTTCAAGTTCAATGTCAGTTAATATAAAATAACGCCTTGAAAAGAAACCGAAAATGATTGCACGAAAATTTGAGAAATTTCCGCCGGTTTTCGTTGCAATCCTTGTTCAGGCGATCGTCTGGCTCGTCCTGAAAACGGCTCTTCCGCTGGTTCAGCAACAATTTGGTGTCTCGCTCCCTTTTTTCTGGATCATGGTTTTACAAGGGGCACTTGCCGCTTCGCTGACATATGTTGCGGGACTGTCTTACTGGTGGGTGATCATTCAGGCTGTTGCCCCTCCGCTGTTGGTACTCGCACTGATCCTGCAGATACCGGTATGGATCTTTCCAATTCTTCTTGTTCTGTTGCTTCTGACTTTCTGGAATGTGGCGATTAACCGCGTGCCGCTTTATTTGACCAATGATCTTACAGCAGAGAAGATCGAAACACTGCTTCCCGGGCAGGAAGGTCTTGTCTTTGTTGATTTGGGAAGCGGCCTTGGCGGGACATTAAGGCATATTGCCGCCAAACGGCCGGATCAGCAGTTTATTGGCATAGAAAGTGCACCCGTTCCCTTTCTGCTTTCCTGGTTTCTGGGCAAGCTTTTCGGGACAGGAAATCTTCGTTTTCTTTATGGCAGTTTCTGGAAGATCGATCTTTCCAGCTTTGACGTTATTTACTGCTTTTTATCGCCGGTCCCCATGCCGGATCTTTTTGATAAAGCAAAATCTGAAATGAAGGCTGGAAGCCTTTTTATAAGCAACAGTTTTAAAGTACCGGGTCATAAGCCGAACCGGACTGTCACCGTTAAGGACAGCCGGAAAACCAAACTCATGATCTGGAAAATCTGACAGGCTATTTCAGGTTCGACGGCAGGACAGGCGTCTCGCGCAGCAGGATCAGACTTATCCTTCTGTTGGTCGGGTTTGACGGATCATCCTCGATCATCGGCTCAGTATCAGCCTTACCAGAAACTCTTTGAATGCGTTCAGGATCCAGCCCCACTTCAAGGAGGGCGCGCCTGCTGGAATTGGCACGATCCGAGGAAAGTTCCCAGTTCGTATAGTCCGATCCTGTAAATCCTGAACTATCCGTATGACCACTGATCGAGAGACCGTTGGGCATTTTCTCTATGGATTTAACAATCTTTCCGAATAATCGTTTAATTCTGGGTCTGATTGTTGTACCGCCCGCGGGGAACATACTTTCATCATATTGATCGACGATTTGTATTCGAAGGCCTTCCGGCGTCATGTCGATAATGATGTTATCTTCAAGGCCCGCAAGGTCGGAATCATCGGCTATGGCTTGCCGGATCTGATCCCGGGCATCTTCAAAACTGGCTTCTTCAAGGGCAGCGAGCCTTGCCAGAAACTCTTCTTCATCAATTTCACTCTGGCCATCCCCGTCCGCATCATCCTTTTTTCCTTCTTCAGGCGGGGAGATGCTTGTAACAACGGCAGGTGTCCCTGTGTTGGATTTCATGGCACCATCGGTTTGCATGCTGGTGCCACCAAGAACACCTCCAGATCCTGATTCACTCGAACTTGCCACGGTCGGCGCAAAGTAATCCGAAATTCCTTTCTTTTGAACCGCGTCGGTAACATTCAGGAGCCATAGAAGAAGAAAGAAGGCCATCATCGCGGTCACAAAGTCCGCATAGGCCACTTTCCAGGCACCGCCATGGTGACCATGACCGCCTTTCTTGATCTTCTTGACGATTATCGGTGCGACTTCGTCAGACATATTCCTGTCCCAGATTTATAGAGTAAAAGATCATCCGATCATCAGACAGTTGGTGCGTTGTTACAGGCTTCCTCGATTTCCGAGAAGGTTGGACGTTCGTGACTGTAAAGAGTTTTCCGTGCAAATTCGACGGAGACAGCCGGTGCATATCCCTGCAGGTGGGCCAGCAAGCCGGTTTTCATACAATCATAGTATTTGGCGTCCGCATCGAAATATTGCTGCAGGTTTGTTCCCATGGGAGAGACCAGGCCGTAAGCGGCCAAAATACCGGAAAACGTACCCACGAGGGCTGCGCCGATCAGACCACCCAATACTTCTGGTGGTTCAGCAATAGATCCCATTGTTGTGATCACGCCCAGCACTGCGGCCACAATACCGAAGGCTGGAAGGCCTTCACCCAGCGACGTAACGGCAGCGGACATGGCATGGTGTTCGTTGTGATGGGTTTCCAGATCAATATCCATGAGATTTTCCATCTCATGCGGGTTTTCCGTACCCATGGTCATCAGGCGAAGATAATCGCACATGAAATCCATGGCATGATGGTTCTTGGTAAAGCTGGTGAAATTCTGGAATAGCGCGCTGTCATGGGGGTTTTCAATATGCGGTTCCAGAGCGATCATGCCCTTGGTTTTCGCCAGTTTGAAAATCGCATACATCAGGGTGAGAAGTTCTTCATAGGTTTTTTTGTTATAAGGCATACCCTTGACGAGTTTGCCCATGTTGCCCAATGTTCCAAAAATAACCCATTTTTGGTTACCCTGCAGGAAAGCGCCGGCACCGGCGCCCAGAATAATCACAAATTCCAAAGGCTGCCAGAGGATAGCAAAGCTTCCGTGAGGCGCATACCCACCGGCCACACACCCAAATGTAACAACGACACCTAAAATCCAAAACATTCCTGAAGAAGCCCTCAAAACTCACAAGTTTTCATATGGTCTGAATTCTGGTCCGAATTTGGTTAATAAAGGGTGAGTAATTTGCGGAAGTTTTTAACAAATTTGTTCTCGTCTTAGGTTCAGGAGGGATAAGCGCGGAAATATGGCGAAGGAAATACGCCTTTTTGCGAGCATTAGATTCGAATTTCATAAAAAAGAAGTGATTTTAATGTGCAGCTGTGAAATGGTGCTGCTTCAAAATGGATGGCTTGTGTGACTTTGTATCTGTGGAGAGTGGCGGCGTAAGATGACTTTTGATGCCAGAGAATTTCGAAATGCCCTAGGGTGCTTTGCAACCGGCATAACTGTTGTTACGTCTATGAAGGACGGCATAGAACCTCTCGGAATTACCGTAAATTCCTTTAGCTCCGTTTCTCTGGAGCCACCGCTTGTTCTGTTTAGCCTGGGCCATACAGGCAACCATTGTCAGGAATTTAAAGAATCAGCAGTTTTTGCCATTAACATCCTGAGTTCGGAGCAAAAAGACCTTTGTGACCGCTTCGCCTCACCGAAGGATGATCGTTTCAAGGGTGTGACGCATCAGATCGGCGAAAATGGCAGCCCTGTTTTCGAACAAAGTCTGGCTGTGATAGAATGCGAAACACATCAGACCGTTGAAGCGGGCGATCATCTGATCTTTATCTGCAAGGTCACCAATGTGACAACCCGTTCGGAAAAGAAGGCTCTACTTTTCCACAGGGGCAACTTTCCGGTCCTTTAATCCTGTTTCAGGGCAGGGGTAAGCGTCAGGGAACCAACGGCACCTTTGCTGTAATCTGCCTTTTGAGTGCTCATTTGCCTGTATTTAAGCTGCGCCCAGTCAGAAGCCATATCTGTATAGAAAGGGGATAAAATATTCCCTGATTGTCCCGTGGAATGCATGAAAAGGGATTTATCCAGATCACTGAAGTCATAAATTGCGCGCAGGGACGCCGCATGGACATTGGCAAAGGGATTGACCTCGTCTTTCATTTGATTGCGGCCGACATTGACCGTGAATATTCCGCCGCTGGAGGGAACATTGATATCAAAAACATGCTTCAGAACTCCCACTTTGCTAAAGGGAAGATGGTCACTATGGGCGAAATGAGCCTCTCCCCAGTCCCAGGCCTCCATATCCGAACCATATCTTTCTTTTAAATCCTCCAATGCGCTATAGAGGGAGGATTGCAGAATATCCTTACAATTTTCAATATTGGCGTCCGTAGTCTTGTTGTCACACCAGCGTCCCTGACCGTCAGCATTTAGCAGAACATTCTTCAGGAAAATCGGGCGATGACGCCACAGGCTTTGAAAATAATCCCCTGTTTCATCCGCATATATGGCCTTGTTCAACTCCCGGATCCAGGCATTGAATATAAGCGGGGCCGCACCTTTGATTGTCATCTGCCCGTCCCATGTGCTTAAACTGGTGAGTGCCTGTCTTGAATAGTCGTCGGCTGGTTTTGTTGTCAGTAGAATTTCCAGGAACTCTTCAGCCATCAGAGACTGAACATCTCCATGTAGATCGATAAAAGTCCGGACACTGTGCTTTTCTTCCTGTTCCAACCGTTCCTCAATTCGCATGGACCTGTAAGGCAGGTTCCAGTCATGGGTAATGAAATGCGGATAGGAATTGGGGACTATTTTCTGGTTTGCTGTGTGGTGGAACCCTGTTGCTGGATTAAAAACCTGGGGAAGTTCCTCAAAAGGGATGAAGCCTTTCCAGTCATACCGCGCATCCCAGCCGGGGACCGGTATGCGCCCGGCAGCATCATTGGCCGGATCCCGGACAGGAACCAGTGCCGGTGCATAATACCCGATATTCCCTTCCGTATCCGCATAGACCATATTTTGCTGAGGGCTGGTGAAATAACGGATGGCCTCTTTAAATTCGGTCCAGTTTTGTGCTTTTGCCATTTTAAGGGACGTCATCGGCGTTGTGTCCTGCTCCAGCAGGCTTGTCCAGGCAAATGCCAGCACATGACCGGATGCTACGCTCTTTGCCGCTTTCTCATAAACATCGGACAGCACAGGACCGTGACGGGTAATGCGAACGGTTATTTCTACGGGATCCTGATCTTTTATCTTTATGACTTCTTTTCGTGTTTTAAAACGCGCCCAGCCGTCAGGTGTTTTATACTCATCCGCATTGCCTGGATTGATTTTCTCTATATAGAGGTCCTGGGTATCTGGCCCGGTATTGGTGAAGCCCCAGGCGATTTTATTGTTTCGTCCAAGAATTACACCGGGAACGCCCGGCAGTGTTGCGCCGATTGTTTCGAAATCCGGTGTTTTAAGATGAGCAAAATACCAAAGGGCAGGAGCCGCCAGGCCCAAATGCGGATCATTGGCAAGAAGGGGTTTTCCTGTTTCTGTTTTTGAACCGCTGACCACCCAGTTATTGGATCCCGCGCTCGGCGGTAATGTCTCCGGCGCAGCGGCCAGCAAACGCGTCGGATCCAGTGCAGCGATTTTATAAAGGGATCTGAAATCGGGAAGAGGGTCCTGACTTTCACCGGGATAGGGGGGGAAAAATTCACTGACATGGGACAGAGGCAATTTTGTAGCCAATTGCATTCTGGCCAGCTCTATCGACCAGTTTTTACCCAGATCCCAGGCCATCATCTTCGTCCAGACAACTGAATCGATCGGGGACCATTTTTCAGGTGTGACACCCAAAATCAGAAATTCTACAGGAAGCGAGCCACTGCGTTGATCTAAAAAAGCGTTTACGCCGCGGCTATAGGCTCGCAAGCTTTCTTGTGTTTCTTTGTCAAAATGATCAAATGCTTCTTTTGCGGACTGGTAAAAACCCACTGTTCTCAGGAATTTGTCGGTTGGAAGTGTCGCCTCTCCCATAATTTCGGAAAGTCGGCCAGCACCGGTGCGCCTGTTCATTTCCATCTGCCACAGCCTGTCCTGCGCATGAACAAATCCAAGTGCAAAGAGAGCATCTTCGGTAGTTTTTGCAGTAATATGAGGAATGCCGGATCGATCCCTGATCACGTCTACAGGATGTTGCAGCCCTGGCAAGGCGATATTGCCTTCGGTTTTTGGAAGTGACGTTTGCAGATAGCCATAGCCTGCGATCAGAATGAGTGCGATGAGGCCAATCACTGTGACAAGCCCCCGTACAATCCATTTCATCTGGTTTCCCCTTATCCTTTCATTTACCGGTTATTTTGATCCGCTCCATAGCTTAAAGCAAGACCTCTACAGTAGCGCGGTGAAAAAGGCCTTTTCACATCCCCCATCTCCTACTAAAAATGACGTCAAAATAAATCGTCCTTGAGGAGGGTGGAATATGAGTAAGAAAGCAGCCTTTATCGGTCTGGGTGTTATGGGATATCCAATGGCCGGATATCTGCAAAAAGCAGGTTATGAAGTCACTGTTTACAATCGGACCACAGCAAAAGCTGAAAAATGGGCCGGTGAGTATGGAGGATCCTTTGCCGCAACTCCTCGCGAGGCTGCTGAAGGAGCCGATGTCGTGATGGCCTGCGTCGGCAATGATGATGACCTCAGAAGTGTGGTTCTTGGCGAAGAGGGTGCATTTGCCGGCATGGCTTCAGGGACATTGTTTGTCGATCATACAACAGCCTCTTCGGAAGTTGCGCGGGAACTTGCCGAAATTGGACGGGATAAAGGAATTGGTTTTGTCGATGCGCCGGTATCAGGCGGACAGGCTGGTGCTGAGAATGGTGTTCTGACTGTTATGTGCGGCGGAACGCAACCGGATTTCGATCGGGCGGCAGAACCGATCGATGCCTATTCGCAGGCCTGCATGCTGATGGGTGATGTGGGCGCGGGCCAGCTCGCCAAAATGGTCAACCAGATTTGTATTGCAGGCGTTGTCCAGGGATTGTCAGAAGGTATTCATTTCGCGCAGAAAGCCGGGCTGGATGCTGAAAAAGTGATCGAAGTAATTTCCAAGGGGGCGGCGCAAAGCTGGCAAATGGAAAATCGTTACCAGACCATGATCAAGGACGAGTTTGATTTTGGCTTCGCCGTTGACTGGATGCGCAAGGATCTCGGGATTTGCCTCAAAACCGGTAACGAAATCGGGGCAAGCCTTCCCAATACCGCACAGGTGGACCAGTATTACAAAGATGTCCAGAATATGGGCGGGGGCCGTATGGATACCTCCAGCCTGATCAGGAGATTACGTCGCCTGGATGGCTAGAGCCTCAGTGGTTTTCAGGTGAAATCAGACGTTTTTCAGGCGCTTCAGCTGCAGAAAGTTGAGGCGCCTTTGTTTTTTCCGCTGATTGCGTCTGGGCGGCAAGGGCAAAAGAAACAGACCAGAAACTGGGACAGGCGAAACCCACATTTGCAAACGGGGCGAGGCCGACCCCGATATTTCTATAATCAGGGTGCAGGATATTTGCCTTGTGCGGGGGGCTGTTCATCCATAGCTTTACAACTTCTTCCGGTTTTTTCGCGCCTTCAGCGACATTCTCCGCAGCTGCTTTTGCCGGATATCCTTCATCCAGAATTCGTTTCATAAAGCTGCTCTCTTTTCTGCCAGTATGAGAGAGCGTGCCTGTTTGAAGCATATAGGCGGCATGCTTGCCCGCAGCATCATCCAGCCTTGCATCTTCTGTCAAAGCCGGGATATTGTTTTCCTCCCGTATTTTATTTATCAAGCTGATAAGTTCATTTTCTGAGCGCATTTTCATGTCCTGTTCTTCCTCGGCCAGTCTGCGTTATGCAGGTCTATGAAGGATAGACGCGTAAAGACAGTTTTTGTGAGTGAGGTTCCCGTGAACAGGAAAGATGAGAAACTGAAAACAGAGACCATCGTGGCCCAGGGTTTTGGTCAGATGGACGAGGCCTTTAAAGGTGTTATTCCCGGAATTCACCCCAGCACGACTTATGAACGCGAAGCTGATAACAGCTATCCCAACGGCCGTATTTATTCGCGGGACCAGAACCCGAATTACGATCAGCCGGAAGCGGTTTTGGCTGCCCTTGAAAAAGGCTCCGACGCTTTGCTTTTTTCGTCTGGCATGTCCGCTGCAGTGAGCGTCTTCCAGGCTTTAAAACCCGGGGATCATGTCATCGCCCCTGAAGTCATGTATTGGGCGCTTCGCAACTGGATGCTGACTTTCGGAACAGATTGGGGACTGGAATTTACCTTCGTTGAGAACGGAGATCTGGAAGCTGTAAAAAGGGCGGTGAAGAAAAATAAAACAGCTCTTCTCTGGATGGAAACACCGGCCAATCCGACATGGGATGTGGATGATATCGCCGCCTGGTCGGATATTGCGAAAGAGGCTGGCGCTTTACTTGCCGTGGATAATACAGTGGCGACTCCCGTTTTTTGCCAACCCCTTTCCTTGGGTGCAGATATTGTCATGCATTCAGCAACCAAATATCTGAACGGCCATTCCGATGTATTGGCGGGCGCCCTCGTCACCCGTGAAGAGACGAGCTTTTGGGAACGCATCAGGAAAGTGCGAAACGCAGGCGGGGCGGTTCTCGGTCCGTTTGAAGCCTGGCTTCTGATGCGGGGCATGCGGACCTTGTCCGTGCGGGTTCATCAGGCCGCCGCAAATGCAATGACAATTGCACAAGCACTGGAGAATAATCCCTTTATCGAGCAGGTTCTCTATCCGGGCCTTGAAA
>JAKSCD010000047.1 GCA_022360775.1 Sneathiellales bacterium
ACAAGCTTCAATTCATTTATTTATTGCGATTGAAGATTTCAACCAGACCGGTAAGCGTAAGGTCTGTATCGATATGATCGATCATATCAGTGCCCTTCGCAAAAAGACTGGCAAGTCCTCCAGTGGCCACCGTCTGAAGCTCTTCGCCATATTCAGCGCGAATGCGTTTTATTAACCCTTCGATCATGCTGATATAGCCCCAGTAGATACCTGACTGCATACATTCAAGTGTGCTTTTACCAATGACATGTTCCGGGGCTTCAACAGCAATTCGCGGCAATTTTGCAGCTGCTGCATGCAAAGCATCAAGGCTGAGATTGACGCCAGGTGCAATGATGCCGCCGGCGTAGTTTCCCTCTCCGTCGACAACATCAAGTGTTGTCGCGGTGCCAAAATCCAGAACAATAAGCGGGCCACCATATTTTGAGTGAGCCGCAACTGAATCGACCAGCCTGTCAGCACCGGCTTCTTTCGGGTTATCAATTTGCGGAACCATACCCAGATCCACATCCGGCTCGCCAATTACCATGGGCTTACAGCCAAAATATCTTTCGCACATACCTTTCAGGTTAAAAAGCGCCCCCGGTACGACAGTACCTATAATGACATAATTGATATCTTTGAGCTTCAACCCGTCAAGGGACATGGCATTGCTGAGCCAGACACCATATTCTTCTGCTGTACGCGTGGATGACGTTGCAATTCGCCATTCATTAACCAGGCTTTTTCCGGAAAATGCAGCAAACGTTATATTGGTGTTTCCGACATCGATGGCTAACAACATGATTTTATGCCCTTTTTAGTTTCCGGAAAAGAAAACTTCCCCGGCTGTTACCGTTCTTGTTTTTCCGTTCTCCAAGGCGAGGACAAGGGCTCCGCCCGGGTCGAGATCCTGAAATATACCAGTAAACTCGTCTCCGGGTAAGCGAACGGTTATTTTTTCACCTATTCCGATTGCATGATCCATCCAGATCCGCCGTATGGGATCAAATCCTTCTGTTTTCCAAAGCATATAGAGCTCAAGAAGCTGATAGGAGTAATTTTCAAGCACTTGCTGAACGCTCGCGTGGCTGCCTTCATTCTTCAGGGAGGTTGCCGGCAGACCTTCGGTGGACTGGGGAAAAGTCGCAATATTCACGCCTGTCCCAATGACAAGCCAGTCCAGTTTCCCGTTCGCATCGCTTTTGCTTTCCAGCAGGATCCCGGCCAGTTTTCTTCGGTTGATCAGAAGATCATTTGGCCATTTCAAAGCGATTGTATCAGGTTCTGGAAGCGTATCTTTTACGGCACGAAGCAGCGCAATTGCGATAAGGAAGGACAGTTTTGCCCCTTCAGCGGCGTCACATTCCGGACGCAACAGAACGGAGCAATAAAGATTACCTGACGGGCTACTCCAGCCCCGGCCGCGCCGGCCTACCCCCTGGTCCTGCTTTAAAGACCAGACAAGCGCCCCTTCCCGCTCCCCCTTATCTGCGAGATTTCTTGCAAAAAGGTTCGTACTGTCAATGGTATCAAAAGCATGCAGCGAAAAGAAAGGCGGCAAATCAATGCCGCCCTGATTTTGCATCACTGGAAGAGAACTCCGGCAGCAGCTGCAGCTGTTTCCAGCAACGGCGCAGGATAGACGAAGAAAAGAACAGTGAAAGCACCGGAAACACCCATGATCAGGGTCATGGTTTTATTTTGCGGGACAAATCCTTCTTTCTCGTCATCGAAATACATGATCTTCACAATGCGGATGTAATAGAACGCCCCGACAACTGAAGACAGCAGACCGATTATAGCAAGCGCATAAAGCTCCGCGTTGATCGCAGCCATAAAGACATAGAATTTTCCGAAGAAACCGGCAAGTGGCGGAATACCGGCAAGACTGAACATAAAGATCATCAGCAAGAGCGCCATCATCGGACGGGATTTGCCAAGACCGGCCAGTTCGGAAATATCCTCAACCATGCCGTCCTTCTGGCGCATGGACAGGATAATCGCAAAAGTTCCGATATTCATGATCACATAAATGGTCAGGTAAACCAGAATACCCTTGATGCCTTCTTCAGATCCTGCAGCCAGCCCCACAAGCGCATAACCGATATGACCAATAGAGGAATAGGCCATCAGGCGCTTGATATTCTTCTGGTTAATCGCGGCAAATGCACCCAGAACCATGGAGGCAATGGAAACAAAGACAATGACCTGCTGCCACTGTCCGACCATATCACCGAAAGGCTCAATAAAGGCGCGGATGAACAGCGCCATACCGGCTACTTTCGGGGCAGCGGCAAAGAAAGCCGTCACCGGTGTAGGGACACCTTCATAAACATCGGGCGTCCACATATGAAACGGTACTGCTGAAACCTTGAAAGCCAGGCCTGCTATCAGGAAAACAATTCCAACAAGAAGGCCGACATTCGCTCCCGCACCGCCTTCAGCCAGGGAAGCTGCAATCAGTTCGAACTGGGTTGTGCCTGAGAAGCCATAGATAAGCGAGCAACCATAGAGCAGCATGCCTGACGACAATGCACCCAGAACAAAATACTTCAGTCCCGCTTCAGTCGCCCGCAGGCTATCGCGGCGAAAAGCAGCTGTCACATAAAGGGACAGGCTCATCAGCTCGATACCCATATAAAGGGACATCAGGTCATTTGCGGAAATCATGACCATCATGCCCAGCGTAGCGATGACAATCAGAACCGGAAATTCAAAGCGATCGATTTTTTCCCGGCTGTTGAAATCCATGCTCATGATAATCGCAAGGGCGGACGCACAAAGCGCAAGGACTTTCATGAAGGACCCGAATGCGTCCGTCTTGAACAATCCGTTAAAGGTTGTTTCCGAATTACCGCTTCCCATCAGAACCAGCAAGGCCGCAAAAAGAATTGAGCCAACAGCGAGCCAGGACACCATTCCGGTTGCCCCTTTGCCTTTGAAGACACCGAGCATCAGCAGAACCATGGACGCAACAGCCAGGAAAATTTCCGGAAGCGCGATTGAGAAATTATGCAATTCCATTGTCTTAACCTACCTATTTCGCCGCGTGCATTGTTGCATGGGCAGCTTTAAGGGCCTCTTTATGTTCGGTAATCAGATTTGCGACTGACGCATGCATCACATCCAGAAACGGATCCGGATAAACACCGATCCAGAGTGCAACAGCAATCAGCGGTGCAAAAATGGCAATTTCCCGTTTATTCACATCCAGGATATTCTTCAGATCTTCCTTAACGAGCTCACCAAAGACAACCCGGCGATAAAGCCAAAGACTGTAGGCCGCGCCCAGAATCACACCTGTTGTTGCAAAGAAAGCGGTCCAGGTACTGACCTCATAGGTTCCGACGAGGATCAGAAATTCGCCGACGAACCCGCTTGTCCCCGGCAGACCAATAGTTGCCATTGTAAAGAACATGAAAATCACTGCATATTTCGGCATCCGGTGAACCAGGCCACCGTAACGAGCGATTTCACGGGTATGCATGCGATCATAAATCACCCCGACACAAAGGAAGAGAGCACCGGAAACAATGCCATGGCTGATCATCTGCAGGATGCCGCCTTCAAGTCCCTGTTGGGTGAAAGTGAAAACACCGATGGTAATAAAGCCCATGTGAGCAACAGATGAATAGGCAATCAGCTTCTTCATGTCTTTCTGAACAAGCGCCACCAGAGAGGTGTAGATAATTGCCACCACACTTAGGGCAAAAACCATTGGCGCAAAATATTCAGAAGCTTCCGGGAACATGGGAATAGAGAAACGGAGCAAGCCGTAGCCACCCATTTTCAGAAGTACCCCTGCAAGAATGACAGAACCAGCAGTTGGCGCTTGCACGTGGGCATCCGGAAGCCAGGTATGGACCGGCCACATAGGTACCTTCACAGCAAAGGATGCAAAGAACGCAAGCCAGAGCCAGGTCTGAACACCGGATGCAAATCCGTGATCCATCAGAGTTGGAATGTCAGTCGTTCCCGCCTGCCAGTACATATAGATCATGGCCGCCAGCATCAGGACGGACCCAACCAACGTATAGAGGAAGAACTTAAAGCTGGCATATACACGATTTGCACCGCCCCAGATCCCAATGATCAGGAACATTGGGATCAGGCCGCCTTCGAA
>JAKSCD010000326.1 GCA_022360775.1 Sneathiellales bacterium
CGGGGAAAATGGCGGCGATAGAAATCGCGCCAGACAGGCTTGAAGAGATACTCGATGCAGCAGGTGTTGCTGCCGAAATTGCGGGATTTAACGGCCCTACAAGCCTTACAGTATCCGGTCTTGAATCTGATCTCGACAAGCTCGATCTCTATTGCAAATCAAACAAGATCCTGTTCAAGAAACTGGATCTTGATTATCCCTTCCATAGCGCACTGATGGAACCGATCGAAACCGAAATTCTTGCAAATCTGGGATCTTTGTCCCCTCAAGCAGGAGAAGGAACTTTTGTTTCAACCGTTTCAGGAGTGAAGGAAGCAGGAAAAACCCTTACCGCCCACTACTGGTGGGAAAATATCCGCAAGCCTGTTCAGTTTCACAAGGCACTGGAAACTGCCTGGGAAGAAGGATGCAGGCTTTTTATTGAAATCGGGCCAAAAGCAATTCTTGGCAGATATGTCAAAGGAACTTTCGAACAACATTCGGAAGGGTTCACCTTCCTTCCCAGCTTGGCAGGGTCATCTGATGAAACCCGCCTGAGTAATTTTCATCAGACTGTGTATGTTTCAGGCGGCATGGTCGAATTTGCAGAAATCATCAAAAAAGGTCCTCTCTCTCCGCTTCTGCCGACTTACCAATGGGACAAGCAAACGCATTATCTGGAAACAACATCTGAGGCGCAATTTGCTCTTACCAGTAATTGGGATGGTCCTCTCCTCGGAGAAAGAATTTCAGCAAACCAGCCGGAATGGAAAATTTCGCTTGGCGCACTTAGTCCTGAATTTCTTCAGGATCATGTTGTCAATAATACAGCCCTTTTCCCGGCGGCAGGTTATCTGGAAATTGTACTTTCTGCGGGTCGCGCTTTTTATCAAACCACAGACCTGCTGGTGGAGGAGCTGGAAATCCATATTCCGCTGGCACTGGAAGCAGATGCCCTGAGAACCGTTACCGTAACTCTTGATGAAACTGATGGAAGGCTAACAATTAGAAGCCGGCCTTATCTCAGTGATTCCTCCCTGCTTGTCAATGCAACCGCCAAAGTCCAGAAGCGTGTTGGCCCGGATCTGAACACTCCGACAAACGAAACCTCTTTCGAGATTTTGCAAAATTCTGTTTTTGATAGTGAAGCCTTTTATGATCACACCCGTTCACTGGGTCTGGATTATGGACCGGCGTTCCGGACCGTTCAAAATTTCGCCATAGAAGATAAAAAGGTTCTGTCTGAAATAGAATTGAACGAGGAAACAGCAAGAAAGGGTGACAGATATGTCCTGCATCCAAGCTTGCTGGACGGCTGTCTTCAATCCCTGTTTGCTCTTTTACAGTATCAAGGCCAGGATAAGAGTGCAACTTACCTTCCGTCTGTCTTTGGAAAAGTTGAAATTCATCAGCCAGCACAGACCTGGGTGCATTCCATAGCAGAAATCACCCGATTTAGTGCACGCTCTGTCATTGCTGATTTTACTCTTGTTGATGAACATGGCGCCTGCGTCGCTACTTTGAAAGAATGCCGTTTCCGGCAATTTGAGAATTCAAAGAAAACAAAACTCTCTGCGACTTATGAACAACATTTTGTGCGGGCATCAGATTTAGGTCTCACGGACCGGTCAGAAGGGCATTTACAAGAAGCGCGCGCAACATTTGAGATCAAGGATCAACACCTGCCCGCTTCGGAGGAAACCGATACGGTTTCCTCTCTTCTAGAGGTTCTGGTTTCTTCTTTTATTCTTGAGGCACTTGAAATGCTCGATGTCGAGATCGACCAGGGCTTTAGAGTTCTTGATCTTATTGCTGAAGAGAAAATTGATCCCGTTCAATCCCGTTATTTCAGTTTCCTTCTCAATCTTTTGAAAGAGGATGGATTGTTAAAGGCGGAGGGAGACCGGTGGTCACTGGATACGGAACATGAGCGGTACGACGCCCGAGATATCTGGAATTACCTTATTTCCGATTACCCCGAACTCCTTCCAGAATTGACCGTAATCGGTCGAACAGGTGAACGCCTGCCTGAGATTTTGCAGGGGCAAATTGAAACACATGAATTACCCGTTCATTCCGAAACATCACTCCTCAAGCATTTGATTGAAGGATCTGCTTACGCTTCACAGTCTGATTCTCTGGTCAATAAAGCTGCCCAGGCTCAGTTTTACTCGGAGACCGAAACGAGAAAAATAACTCTCATGGAGTTTGACAGCCATAATATCCAGGGCTGTAAAGAGCTGGTGAAAAGTCTGCCGAGTGATCTGTTTGAGTATCGGTTTGTCTCTGCAGACCCGGACAGTTATCATCGGGCCAAACTGGAATTTTCAGATGTAAATGGTGTTATCTGTCAACAGCTTGACTCTCTGTCTGCTGAAGAGATCGACAGCTTTATCGCATCAGCACCGAAAGTCGATATCCTGATATTCAGAGGCACTCCCCTCAGTCCACCAAAATATGAAATTGTTGGCCCCGTCACCCGCGCTCTTCTTAAGGAAGGCGGATATTTGCTAATAGGCCAAAATAGTTCAGGGAGAATTTCTTCCTTTATTTCTGGCGGAAAACCGGAATGGTGGGACAGAAGTACTTCCACCAATCAACTGCGTCCGCTGACCCTGAATTTATCAACCTGGGATCAACAATTAAGCAGTAACTGCCAGATCCGGACAGAGACCCTGCTCAATGCTGAAAATTCTCCTTTCCTGAACGCTTCTGTTCTGCAGGGGTTCAAATCAATCTCTTCTGAAACACAACCGTCTGCTGTTCAGCAAGAAAATGATCTGCTTGCCGTTATAATTTCGGATTGTCCGAAAGAAAAAAATCTGGCCGCTCGAATTTTAAAGGAGCGAGGCACTCAAAAAACAATAATTCTCTGCCCGAATGAGGAAAACTCGATAGAGTCGTCTTCTCAATTCGTCTACTCTCAGACGAAAGGTTTTGATCATGTTGCAAATCAATTGCAGAGCAATAATCTTCTTCCTGGCAAAATTCTCTATCTGGCGGGGATCACTCTTGATGATGAAGAAAAAGCGTCTTCATCTCAACAAATAAGATGCGGCATACTGATCGACTTCCTGAAAAGCTTCGCCGGTCACCTCTCCCCAAAATCACGACTGTTGGTAGCAACGCACGCAAGCCAGAACGTGGCCCCGGAAGATAAGGTCATCCCTCTCCAGGCACCGGTCTGGGGTCTGACCAGGGTGATTTCCAACGAATATCCGGATATCGATTGCAAGCTTGTTGATGTTTCCTATGATCCCGCTGAACTGTCTGGCGATACGACCGCTAGCATTTTGTTGCAGGAACTTGAGGCCTTTGATGAGGACAGAGAAATTGTCAGAACCGGCAACAAGCGTTTTACGTCCCGGCTTCGCAAAAACGTACCCGTAGCCTCGCAGGAAATCCCCAGTCGTTTCACTCTTAATTTCTCCCAACCCGGCGCGCTTGAGAATTTACAGTGGTATCCAACAGAGGAATCGTCACTGCAATCGGAACAGATAGAAATTGAAATGAAAGCCACTGGCCTTAACTTCAGGGATGTCATGTGGGCCATGGGTATCCTGAAAGACGAGGCCGTCGAAAATGGTTTTGCCGGCCCAAGCCTGGGCATGGAAGGAGCCGGTATTATCACGCGGACAGGCACCGATGTTCAGGATTTTAAGCCCGGCGATCGTGTCATGTGTTTCGCCCCTCGTTGCTTTGCAGATTATGTTGTTACCAATACAACGGCTGTTGCGAAAATACCTGATAATATGGCCTATTCGGAAGCGGCTACAATCCCGAGCGTCTTTTTCACAATCTATTATGCCTTGCATCACCTCGCTCGCCTTGAACCTGGCGAGAGGGTTCTGATCCATGGTGCGGCAGGTGGTGTAGGACTGGCTGCTATCCAGTATTGCCAGCATATTGGTGCAGAGATTTATGTGACGGCGGGCTCAGATGAAAAAAGAGATTTTTTGAAGCTTCTAGGCTGCACGCATATTCTGGATTCCCGATCGCTGGAATTTGCAGATCAAATAATGGAACTCACCAAAGGTGAGGGTGTCGATGTGGTTCTCAACTCCCTTTCCGGTGAAGCTATTGCGCGTAATCTGGCAATATTGAAACCGTTTGGCCGCTTCCTGGAACTTGGCAAACGCGATTTCTACGCTGATAGTAAAATCGGTCTTCGCCCTTTCCGTAACAACATCACCTATTACGGTATTGACGCAGATCAGCTGTTAGCGGAAAAACCTGGCCTATCGAACAAGTTATTCAGGGAAATGATGTCTCTTTTCGAAGAAGAGGTCTTCAAGCCCCTTGTTCATCTGAATTTCAAGCCTTCACAGATAGAAGAAGCGTTCAGAACGCTCCAGCAGAGCAAGCATATCGGCAAGATCGTCGTCTCCATGGAGGATAAGTCAGCAAGAAAGCTCTCTATTGCAAGAGAGGCTTCCCCTGCCAATGAAAATGCTACGGGCGGCTGTTGTGTCATTACCGGCGGACAAAGCGGTTTTGGATTGGCAACGGCTAAAGATTTTGCAGCCCGTTCTTTCGATCATCTTGTTCTGGTTAGCCGGAGCGGCGTTAAATCCCCGGAAGATCAGGCGGTTATTGACGCCCTGAACCGGAACGGAACAAAAGTATCTGTGAAAAAGGCTGACGTTACTGATGAAGATCAGCTTAGGGAAATTCTAAGCTCCCTGCGTCAGGAAGGAGAGGAAATCACCGGTATCATTCATTGTGCCATGGTTCTTGATGATGGACTTGTCAGTAACATTGAAAAAGAAAGCCTGAGCAAGGTTTGTGCGCCTAAAATTTCAGGGGCCTGGCACCTTCATACTCTCACACTGGAAGATCCTGTTCGACTTTTCCTGTTATATTCTTCAGCAACAACCTATATCGGAAATCCGGGGCAAGGCAGCTATGTTGCTGCGAACAGCTACCTTGAGGCCCTGGCAAAATTCCGCCTTAATAAGGGACTGCCTGCCCTCGCGGTGGCCTGGGGGGCTATCGACGATGTCGGGGTTCTCTCGGAGAATTCCGATATCAAGGATATATTGGTAAAGAGAACCGGACTACGCGCCATGAGTTCTTCTTCAGCCCTTTCCATGCTGGAGGAGGCACAGGTGCAAGAAACTGATAATCTTGCCATTCTTCAGCTTGATTGGGAAAATATTACCAAAAATTTCCCCTCCGGTAACTTCTCCCGATATAATGATATCCGGCATCTTGTTTCTGACTCCGGATCTGTCGAGGATGTCGAAGATTTCATGATTTCAATCGACGGGAAATCCCATGACGAAATTGTACAGGCTGTGCAAGCTCTTGTTCTTGCTCAAATCTCTACAATTACGGGATCAGCCATCGAGAAAATCTCACCTGAGAAATCTCTCTTTGACCTGGGAATTGATAGCCTTATGGCTTTGGAGCTTGTCATGGAGCTTGAGAGAAAAATCGGCATTGAAATGTCTTCAATGAGTATCATGGGTGGCGGTAATATTGCTGATCTTTCCGAAAAGGTCACTTCCGTCCTTTTGGGAGACAGTGTAGCCCCTGACGAAAGTGATGACCTCGAATTGCTATTAGCCCAGCACGGTGCTACAGATATGATCACAACCGAGAAGAGTTCTTCCTAGAACTCCTCTCGATATTATTCAGATTATCGGCTGCTCTATGTCTACAGAAAAAAAGAACAAATTTGGTCTCTCGAAAGAAGACAAAAAAAATCTGCTGGAGAGCTTGCGGGCCCGAAAAAAATCAGCTGCCCCTGAGGAGCAGGATGCGAATTTTCATTCCATAGTGCCACCAAGTCATTACAAAATTGAAGAATTTCCCGAGTATCAGAAACTTCATCTTCATCGGGTTGTCGCGGAAAAAGCGAAAATCGAAAATCCTTTCTTTAGAGAACAGGAAGGGATAGCTGGCAGTGAGGTCACTGTCGGTAATCATCAACTCATTAATTTTGCCAATTACAATTACCTCGGCCTAAACGGTCATCCGGAAGTAAGCCAGGCGGCGCATGAAGCCATCGATACTTATGGTACATCAGTATCAGCCAGCAGAATTGTCGCTGGTGAACGCCGAATTCACAGAGAGCTCGAAAATAAAATTGCTGAGATATACAACACTGATGACGCTGTCGTCATGGTGAGTGGTTATGCCACAAATCTCACTGTAATTGGCAATCTATTAGGTCCTAAAGATCTGATTTTATACGATAATTTTTCTCACAACAGTATTTTGCAGGGAACCGAGCTTTCTTCCGCCAAACGACGCATGTTTCCTCATAATGACATGCAGATGCTGGATCAGATTCTCAAGGATATCCGTCCGCAATATGAAAGATGCCTGATTGTTGTCGAGGGTGTTTACAGTATGGATGGCGACGCGGCCCCGCTTGACCAGCTCGTAGATATCAAGAATAGACATAAATGCCTGCTTATGGTGGATGAAGCCCATAGTCTTGGTGTTTTAGGGGAAAGCGGACGTGGCATCGGTGAACATTTCGGCGTTGACGGAAAAGAGGTCGATATCTGGATGGGGACGCTCTCAAAAACAACTGCAGGGTGTGGCGGATATATTGCTGGCTCCAATGCACTCGTTGAGTATCTGAAATTTCAGGCTCCCGGCTTTGTCTATAGTGTCGGTATGCCGCCGCCTGTGGCAGCGGCCGCTCTTAAAAGTCTTGAAATCATGATCCGCGAACCGGAGCGGGTCAAAAAGTTTCGCGATAATGCTAATCTGTTTTTGAAACTCGCAAAAGAAGCAGGGCTGAATACGGGTTTAAGTCAAGGGCATGCTGTTATTCCCATTATAATCGGAAATTCTGTAAAGGCCGGCCGTTTGTCCGCTCGCCTTTTCGATGAAGGAATTTATGCGCCCCCTATTATTTATCCTGCAGTACCTGAAGAAAGTGCACGATTGCGGTTCTTTATTTCCAGCGAACATAGTGAAGAGCAAATTGTCACTGCGGTTAAGAAAACTCAGCAATGCGCAAATGAGATTTAATAATTTGCTAAAATATGGGCACCCGTCTCAACAGCTCTGTTTTTCGCGCTGGAATTTCCTAATGATGGATGTCCTAAAAGGAAACTGACCATAATGGCGGCTGCTTCAGCAAATATCGAGCGACCCAATTCTACACATATTGCCAGGAAAAAAGCGGATAAGGCATTTTCCCTGCCTTTTGGAATGGTCGATTGCATATTTGAAAATGAAGGGCCGGAACATACCTTTTCCATGCTCCGCCCGCTCTTGACTCCGTGGCAGGACATGTATTCCCGTGTAGTGGATCTAATTTATAGAAAAGGTTACAAAATTAGAGGGTTTCATACGCTCAAGAAAACAGATATCGGCCAAAAAATTGTCTTTTTATATCACGACGTCCATTTTCGCGATATCGTACCCGCCCTCGCACTAGCTGGCATAAACCGTCAAAGGGGCATTTCCTCAACATTTAATCTTTTATGGGAATTTACCAGTCTGGATTCCTTCTGTAGACCGGGTTACAGCCTTTTTCGCCATCTTGAAAACGAAAATGTAGAGATTGCTTTACATACCAATCCTGTATCAGCATGGCTCAATCGCAAGGTTTTTCGCGGAGACGACAAGGCTTATATGAAATGGGTTCATACCACCGCTGTAGGAGACCTTCACAGTCTGGCGAAAACCCCACTTTTCGGAGCATATTCGTCACAAGATATCGTTGACAAATCAATTGATTACTTCAATGAAACCGTAAGCGATATGAAAACTGTTTTCCGGAGTATCAATGTTGCCAGTCATCACGGTGATGTCTTAGCCAGGGCGATCAGCAACCATTCTGCATCTGTCGTGCCGATATTCACCGGTGCGGATTTCATAATGGGTGATCGATTGGAACGGCTTGATATAGATGGAGAAATCAGATCCATGGCGCGGCAGTATGACTTGTATCATTTCAATGAAACGAAGAATAAAAAACAGTATTTAACTAATCTGGAATTCGCTCTTGAAAGTGAACAAACCATATCCATGATCAATCACCCTGTAGATATGCATCAAGGCAGCAAACGCATTCAATTCCTCTAAATCCTAAAGCAAGAGCAACATCACCGCTTCCTCAACCCCGTCAAGGACAATGTCATACCCGATGAATAAAATGTCTTTTAAAAATGCGTTAGACGCCATGATAACAATCACTGGAGAGGAAGATCCTTACAACCACTCCTCAATAGAGCGGCGAACTACATTTGTTGTAGAATTCCTTAAAAAGGCCTATCAGGTTTCCTTCGAAGGAAAAAGGGTGCTGGATTTGGGGGCAGGAAATGGAGGACCTCTCTTTTGGATCTTACTTGAGGAACATGCAGAACATGTCGTCGCAGTCGACCGGGCGAAAACACGTACCGACCTGATGCAAAAATCCGTTGATCGGCTGGCGCTCAATAACTTCGAAGTTATCAATGGGGATTTTGTTGATCTTCAGCATTATGAAAACAGTTTTGATATTGTAATCGGCATGCAAATCCTGGCCAATCCGTCGCCTCTACCGCGGGAATATTTTGAAAAAAGTATGAGTATCCTGAAGCCCGGCGGTATCACTTTTTTAAACACACGCAACTTTGTCGCTGCACAAGGGTCGAAAATCATGTCCAAAGGAAGTCAATGGCTTCCCTTTGATATGTCCTGGCGTGCGGAACATTACTATAACAACAAGGTCCGGGAAATGCGGCATCGCTTTTCCTCACCTGGATATCTGTCCGAAGCCATGGAAAAAAGTGGTTTTGTTGACATCAGATGGGCTGGTGCAAGAGCGACAAATTGGCAAAAGGGAACGCGCGCGCGCGATGCTTATTTGCAAAATGGTATCTATATCGCTGGCAAACGCCCACTCTGAAAGGCTGCAGAAAAATGAGCTCTCTTTCAAAAACTCGCGAGATCCTGATACAGGACCTGCAGATTTCTGCAGAAAAAATCGAAAAAACAGACCATCTCCTGACCTGCTATCAAAAAGACAAATACATCCTTTCTACCCTAACCTTTTTTGAGTCAGGCCAAAGTAAGGACATTGATGATTTTCTGGATCTGTTTCTGCCTGCACTTAATCGTTCCTTTGCCGCATCATTAATGATTAATCTGGAGATAGAGCCTCTTGAAATGGCTGAGAAGATCTCTTCTGAAGTGCTGGATCAATTACTGGAAAGTCTTGATCCAGTTGAGTGTGAAAGACGAAGAAAAGATGTCTCTGAAGATGATCTTTTAAAAACTGCTGATCAAGTTATTGAAACCATTTGTGGTCAAAATACGAACAAGGTCAATCGCGAAGAGGTTGCTCGTTGCCTGAAGAGCTTTTATTTGGACTGGGATCTTTTTTCACGAATTCACTTTCTGGGAGAATACCGGGATCAACATGACCTCACAATCGCCGATGAGTACCCCAGAATAGTAGCTTATTACATATACGGCTTGCTTCTGGAACGTTCAGGTGATCAGGATAGTCTAGATCCGGTATTTTCTGTCGATAAAGCGCAAAAAATCAAAAAGGCTCTTCTTGCGATATAAGCCCCAATTTTAGTCTCTAATGAACAAAATAATGTGTAACTTCGGTAAAGTTGACACTCTCACACCCGATGATCGTATCATGAAGTATAAGAGGGCTGACAAAATACTGTGAATTGTAGAATAGAACTGGCTATGCTCTTATAATTCTCCTAGACTTAGGAAAAATAACACAGGTGAAATCTTGTCCTATTCTATTCGAATAGCAAACCCAAGTGATGCCCCATCCATTGCGACACACCTCTGCAAGGCAGGCGGCGGGTTGATGGAATTTCTGTTAGATGGCATCGTTCCAGATGTAACAGCAGACCAGCTTCTTGCCGTCACTCTTACCGAGACACAGTCACCATTATCCTACTCGAATACGGTTGTTCTGGATGAAGACAACGAAGTGAAAGGCGTAATGCTGGGATATTCGCTGAAAGATTTCAGCATCTCAGGTGAAATGAAAATGTTTGTTGAGCAGAATAGGGTCGACCATGTTCGCGGTTTATACACCCAGAAAATCCCAAATAGCTACTACATACATGCGCTTTCTGTAGATGACAGCGTTCAAGGCCGCGGCGGTGGAAAGGCTCTTATAGAAATCGCAAAGGATATTGCTCTGGACCAGGGTTTTGACAATTTGTCTCTGCATGTCTGGCAGGATAATCTCCAGGCATTGAGTTTATATAAAGCTGTCGGGTTTGAAGAGATTTCCTTAATTCCGATTGAGCGTCACAAACTGCTTCCTCATGATGGAGGAATGCTGCTCCTTAAATTTCCTTTGTAATTTGTCCTCCGGACTGTTTCAGATATCTCCCTTTTCGCGCGGCAAGACATATGGATTTGGACAAAATTGGATCAAAAACAGTTGCGATCACCGGTGGTGGGGACGGTATTGGCGCGGCACTGGCTGTCCATTATTCTCAGCTGGGATATCATGTATCAATCTCGGGACGTACCGAGGAAAAGCTCAAGTCGGTTTGTAAAAGCTGTGAATTGAACAAAGGATCTGTCAGCTATGCAGTGGTCGATGTCACCGATATCGCACAGCTTTCCAATTGGCTCCACACACTCGACAGGACGGCTGACTTAACCCTCGTTATCGCAAATGCCGGTGTCACTAACGGCTTGCAGGAAACCGAGCGCCTTGAGGAGTTGAAAGATATTCACCAGCTACTCTCAATTAATCTTTTGGGTGCCATCAACACGCTGCATATCGCCTCTACCCTTTTTCTTGCAAAAGGAGAAGGGCAAATGGCTGCGATCAGTTCTCTTGCAAGCTTCTTTGGGTTTGCCGGTTCACCTTCATATTGTGCAAGCAAGGCAGGTTTGAGAATTTATTGTGAGAGCCTCAAAAGAAATCTCGCAGGCACATCTGTTTCACTAACGACAATCTTTCCAGGATATGTGGATACTAACATGGCTGAAAAAGTGGATGCGAGTAAACCTTTCCAGCTGGAAAGGGGAAAGGCCGCCGCGATAATTGCCTCAGCCATCTCAAAAAAGAAAAGTGAGTGGGGATTTCCCTATCTTTTATGGCTTGGTGTGCGCCTGATGTCACTCTTGCCAAATTCTATTAAGCATAGAATAGCCAATTTCTTTGACTATCATGTAAAACCCCAATAAAGTCCTGACAAGTTTATATATAACCAAGAATTATTAATATAAGGCGATCTTTTTGGGGGTGCTATTTTGCTCCGACCAAACTGAGAATATAACTCATATGTGGCTCGTATTTACATCTGTCTTTTTATTGCTATCAGCCATCCGGCTTTTAGATTTTGTGGTTTTGCCCAAAAGATCCAAAAGCAAGAAGGGACATTTGTTTACACTTTTTACGATAACACCGCCTATAATGTATTATGTCAGCATCCTGATGCTGACTTACCGTCCGATCTTCGCGTTACTAGTCGCTTTGGTAACCTATTCTGTAATTGTCGTCCTGAATAATGCCAAATTCAAAGCCGTGAAAGAACCGCTCGTTTATAGCGATTTTCAGCTTTTCCGGGAAGTTATCAAGCACCCACATCTGTATGTGAAATATATCGGTGCCGCTAAACTGCTGGTGATTTTTGCCTTTACAATAGCCGCCGTTACAGCCTCTTTGTATTATGAAAAAGCTCTGATTGACAGAAACACGGCCGCAGATTTCATACCGACATTCGCTTTTTTCGGTGTCACGATCGGGATGATTTACGCCATTGTCAAAGGGCCGTTCAAAAACGAATTTCGCAGGATCCTTCTGAGTTTTGGTCCCTCGGCAGATGTGAAAGAAAATGTTACCCAGCTCGGCCTGGTCGTTTGTTTGATTTTTTACTTCTTTCTTTCAGGCGTCGATAAAATAGAACCTTCAAAACCGAAGAAGAAAAACCGAGAAGCCAGAACTGTCCTGAAACCAGGCGAAACATCAATCTTTCATAAATCCCTGTCGAGTAAACGAACACTCCCCGATGTTGTGGCTATTCAGGCGGAGTCGTTTTTTGACTACAGAAATATGCAGCCGAACCTCAAGGCTTCCATTTTAAAGAATTATGATAAAGCCAAACAGGGTTCCACCTATTTTGGAAGGCTGACAGTACCTGCATGGGGTGCTTATACCATGCGAACAGAGTTCGCTTTTTTGAGTGGCCTTTCTGAAGATGTTCTGGGCCATCATAAATTTAACCCCTATTTACAACTCGGGCAGGACCCTTTCTGGACAATCGCCCATAATATGAAATCACTTGGATATAAAACGATTTGTATCCACCCCTTCGCTTCGACTTTTTTTAACAGGCGGAAAGTATTTCCAAATCTGGGGTTTGATCACTTCATTGATATGACTGATTTTTCCAAGGACGACCAGTTTGGGCCCTATATCGGTGATGTTGCTTTGGGTAACAAAATCATTGAAACCTTGAAGTTAGAAAATGACCCTGTCTTTATCTTTGCAATCACGATGGAAAATCATGGTGCATGGCCACTCGATCGATTTGCAAAAACAGATATTGAATTGCCTCCAAAAGAGAATTGGCCTCTTGGATGTTATTCTTTCAGTCATTATCTCACGCATATGCGCAATACAGATCAGATGATCGGAAACCTCACCCAGTATCTGTCTTCCTCCTCAGACGACTCATTACTGTGCTTTTACGGCGACCATATGCCAAATCTGCAAAATGTTTTTAACAAAACAGGCTACACAGATACAAAAACTGACTATTTCATCTGGAAAAACAATAACCGCAGAAACATTGCGTTTGATACCTCTGTTGAAACACTGGGCCGCCTTATTCTGGATGCAAGTCTCAATGACCGCACAGATTCACAAAGTGAAACCCATAAGCAGGTCGCAACCGGTTCTTAACTGCCCAACAGAACTGTCTTGAATAAGGAAATATCCTCCTGGATATTCAGCCTTTCAGCAAGCTCTTCACATTTATCGGACCAATCTGCCTTCTCTTTAAGCTGACAGGCCTCAATAAGAGCGGCTGCAATATCAGAACTTGTGAAGTCCTTGAAACAAACCCCCATACCGCTTTCCAAAACAACCTGGTTGATGTCAGGAAATGCTGGGGCCACAACAGGAATGCCTGCAAAAAGGCTCTGAAACAGCTTGTTGGGCAGAGAAAAAAAATAACTTAAACATCTGTTTTCCACACCAATGAAACTGGCATCTGCTGTCCTGATTGTTTCAACAACCTCCTCAGGTGGAACCGGCTCGCACAGTTCTATTCTGTCTGTAATCTCCAGCGACTCCGCTAGCGAGCGCAATTTGTTTTCCATATCCGGATGATGACCGCCAATACATTTCAGTTGATAGACTTCAGGAAGCTTGACCATGGCCTGCAACAGGAAGTCCAGCCCTCTTCCTGGGCCACGATATCCAACATAGATAATCTGCTTGATCGCCCTCTTCTCCTCTAGCCTATCGGCCTCGGAACGCTCAATATTTTCAAGAGGTGAAAAAGGTAGATTGCGGATAATCAAAGGCCTGTTTTTCAAGGCATAGCTTTGCATGAGATGTTCCGCAATGGAAGGGGATGGAACGACGATTTCATCCAGGTTTCGCATCGCTTCTTTCTCAATTCTCTGCCTTTTATGCTCAAGAAGCGGGGATGTTTTCGCATTCCTGTGCATTTCAAGCTCAGCAGAATCATAAATGACCTTGCAACCGGTTTTCTTTTTTAAGAAAAGTGCAGCAGGCAAGCTATTAAGACCACAGGCAACCACAAGATCAGGTTGAAAACCGGACAGGCAGGATCTTGTCTGGAGCTTGATGAGATCGGGTAAAAAAAAGCGCTTCCAACGACGAAGAAGAGGTATGTTAAAAAAACGAACAGGAAGAGGGTATGGATCAGAAACTTTCACCAGCCGTGCCTCTTCACTGTCCAGGGCATAACGGTATAAGCCAATATTTTGTGTTGGAGGAAAAGGGTCCTCCTGAATGCCCCCGTGACGGGAGCAAAAAAGGACCCGCATTCCAAAATGCGAGGCCATAAGAGCCCAACTCCTAAAACGCTGGTCCAAATGGCCACTTTCACTTCCGATGACTGCAACAGATTTTATCATATGAGCTTATCGTCGGAGCATACTATTGGCATATATATTGTGCGCGCGGATCAGGACCAGCTCACCCGCGGCATGATTTTGCGGGTTTCAATACGATCCTTATATTTGAGGATTTTCTCAACCATAGCGGCCAGAACTTCATCTGTCATATAATGAGGCTCCAGTCCCATATCGATTAGCGCATGGTGTTTTGCATTATAATAATGCTCTTCCATTTCTTTGCGCGGATTGTCAATATTCTTAATCTGAACATTAAGCCCCATAGACTGTCCCACGCGATGTACACGTTCAGCAAGTTCGTTCACCGTAAATTGCTCGGTAAATTGATTAAGGACCCTCAATTCACCAGTATCAGCAGGCGATTTCGCTGCAAGTTCAACACATTGAAGCGTATCGATGAGATTTAGATAACCCCGGGTTTGACCGCCTTTTCCATATACAGTGAGAGGAACTCCCGCAATTGCCTGCACCAGGAACCGGTTTACAACAGTCCCGAATATGTCGTCATAATGGAAATTTGGCAGTAGTTGATCCGATAGATCGCTTTCTTCTGTCGAGAGGCCATAAACCGGACCCTGCATCAGATCTGTCACACGCAATCCATGGGTACGCACATAGAACCAGAGTAAATCCGTATCCAGAACCTTTGTTGTATGGTAGAGACTGCCGGCCTGCCTTGGATATAAGAATTTCTGTTTACGCCCATTATGCTCAATATCAATCCAACCTTCCTCAATATCGATATTCGGCGTGCCATATTCCCCCATAGTGCCCAGTTTGACGATATGACAATCCGGGCAATTTTGTAAAACACTCCAGATGACATTGAAAGTAACACCGAGGTTGTTTTTCAGGGTCATTTGCGCTTCATGGAACCCCTTCATTGAATAGGGAGCTGAAGGCTGTTCGGCATAATGAATAATCGTGTCGGGCTGGAAATCCGCAACGACAGAATTTAGAAACAGCATATCTGCGCAATCACCAATTTTGACCTGCACTGTCTTGCCTGTTTTTTCATGAAAAATTTGAGCGCGCTCATCCAGAGTTGGTGTTGCAATCAAGGCTTCGGAGTCTGTTTCCAAGGCGATCTGACGCCTTTGATAGTTATCAACGGCCAATACTGTGTGGCCTTTTGCCGAAAAATGCATCGCTGTCGGCCAGCCAAGATAGCCATCCCCTCCCAAAACCATAACCTTCATTTTCTTCGTCTTTCCTCAGGCAAATCTGTCTCTTAGTTTTCAACTGTAATCAGGCTGTCGGCTTTTTTAAATTCTCACCCAAAACAACCTATGTTAATGATGATTACACACGTAATATCGCCCCCAATTCATAGACGAATGATCAACGAAAGTCTCTATGCAAATCGAATTCAACAAGCTAAGTGCCAAAAAACTAAATCCGGAAGTTGGGCTGGTTGTCGGCACTCGTCCAAGTATTGTGATGTTTGCCCCTATTATTCACAAGCTCATCGAAAAAAAAGTCCCTCATTTCGTTGTTCATACAGGCCAGCATTATTCCCCGAACATGGACACTGCTTTTTTTGAAGATCTGGAGCTTCCGCAACCGGATTATAAACTGGCGGAAGTCTCCAATAACAAGACACATGCGACCCAAACCGCTGCGATGTTATGTGGTGTAGAACGTGTTTTGCTTGACCGGCGCCCTTGTTTGTTTCTTGTCGGCGGAGATGCAAATACAAATCTGGCCGCCGCTCTGGCGGCACGCAAACTTCATATTAACATCGGGCATATCGAGTCAGGTGAACGTTCTTTCGACAAGAGAATGCCGGAGGAACATAATCGGGTCATGATTGATCATATTTCCGATTTCCTTTTTGCAACCAATGAGAATAGTCTTCAAAATCTCAGCAATGAAGGGATAAAGGATCATGTTTTTCTCACCGGCAATCCCATTGTTGATGCCACGCTACGGCATTATGAACTGACTAAGAAAAAGCACTCTATTCTCGAGACCCTCGATTTAACCGGATCTGACTATCTCTTGCTGACAACCCACCGGGAAGAAAATGTCGATACCGC
>JAKSCD010000045.1 GCA_022360775.1 Sneathiellales bacterium
ATACTAAATTCCTTATCATCGTTGATGATGATATCAATGCGCGAGACTGGAAAGATGTCATGTGGGCTGTATCCACTCGTATGGATCCGGTGCGCGATATCACAATGATAGAGGATACACCCATTGATTACCTCGATTTTGCCTCCCCTCAGTCGGGGCTTGGCGGTAAGATAGCTCTTGATGCGACCAATAAACTTCCGCCGGAAACCCACAGGGAATGGGGGGAGAAAATCCGGATGGAGCAAGAGGTTGTCGAAAAGGTCTCTCAAATGTGGGATCAGCTTGGCCTTCCGGGCTCAGGCAAGCCTATCTGGAAGTAATCTTCATGCATCTTATTGAAGATCCGGTTTTCTATCTTGTGGCGATACCGGCCATACTAATTGTTGGCATCTCAAAAGGCGGGTTCGCAGGATCCCTGGGCATGCTGGGTGTTCCGCTTCTTTCTTTGTTCATCCCACCCTTTCAGGCAGCAGCCATCCTTTTGCCCATTCTTTGTGTCATGGATATTTTTGGCATGATTGCCTACAGAAAAATCGTCCATTGGAAAAACCTCCTCTATCTCCTGCCTGGTGCTATCGCCGGAATTGGTATCGGGTCCCTGCTCTTTGACCAACTGGACGACAATGTCATCCGGTTGATAATTGGAACCGTTGCCGTCCTTTTCACCTTGAACTACTGGCTCAATCCACTCGCGCGGGCAAAGCGCCATGAACCCAGTCTGGTAAAAGGCAGTTTCTGGGGTGGCGTTTCCGGTTTTACCAGTTTTGTTGCCCATGCAGGTGGGCCGCCACTTCAATTTTACATGCTTCCGCAACGGATTGATAAAAGCCTGTTTGTTGGAACGGCAACCTGGTTTTTCCTGGCTGTCAATTACGTCAAGCTGATCCCTTATGCATATCTTGGCCAGCTTTCAACAACCAATCTCTCCACTTCCCTGATCCTGTTTCCCCTGGCGCCGTTGGGGATCTGGCTCGGCGTTCGGCTTCATAAGCTTGTTCCGGAAGGTATTTTTTATCGCCTTGCCTATATTCTCTTGATTTGTACAGGAACGAAGCTTCTTTTTGACGGCTTAAACGGACTTTTCAATTTTTTCTGATTTCATTTTACGCCTTCACTCCTTAGGTTAAGGGAATAACCTATTAAACCAGTCGGAAGATCATGTCAGATCCTATTGCTAACGAACAAAAATCTCTCGATATCCTTGATGACCTTGTCAAAAAGGCGATCGCCAAGGGCGCTGATGCTGCAGATGCAATTCGCGTTCAGGGTACTTCAACCAGTGTTTCCTGGCGTTTGGGAGAAATTGAAGAGATTGAAAGATCTGAAGCCCATGATCTGGGTTTGAGAATTCTGATCGGCAAACAACAGGCTTTTGTTTCTTCTAACGATACCAGCGAAACAGTTCTTGAAGATCTGGTCGATCGAGCCCTTGATATGGCGCGAAACATGCCTGAAGACAAGTATTGTGGCCTCGCAGATCCGGCGCTTCTGGCCCAAGATGTTCCACAACTGGACCTCTATGACGGAACTACCCAGTCCGCTGAAGAGCTCGCGGAAACCGCCAAACAGGCTGAAGAAGCGGCCATGGCGGTTAAGGGCATTACCAATTCCGAAGGCGCAAGCAGTTCCTATGGTCATTCCTCAATCGCGCTTGCAACTTCGGACGGTTTTCGAGGGTCCTACTCCTCCTCCAGTCATTCGATCGGTGTTTCAGTCATCGCAGGCGAAGGTACTGGAATGGAACGGGACTATGACTATGACAGCAAGCGCCATCATGAGGACTTAAGATCAGCAAAGGATATTGGGATCCTGGCAGGTGAACGGGCGGTTGAAAATCTCAACCCCAGAAAAGTCGCCAGCACACAGGTTCCCGTCATATTCAGCAACCGGATTTCAAGCAGTATTGTCGGACATTTATCCGGTGCCATTGCAGGTGCCGCTGTTGCCCGGGGGACCAGTTTCCTAAAAGAAAAAATGGGTAAACAGGTCCTGAGTAAGGGTCTCAATATTATCGATGACCCGCATCGCCTGCGCGGGGCAGCCTCAAAACCTTTCGATGGTGAAGGCGTTAAAAATGGTCGCCTCAACCTGGTGGAAGATGGTGTCTTGCAAAGCTGGATCCTCAATTCCGCGTCTGCCAAACAGCTTGGCCTTCAAAGCAATGGCCGTGCGTCAAGAGGAACCTCTTCTCCTCCAGGTTCCTCAACAACCAACCTTTATATGGAGGCAGGCTCCCTCTCCCATGATGATATGGTGAAAGACATCAAGAACGGCTTCTATATCACCAGCCTCATCGGATTTGGCGTGAACGGGGTGACAGGTGATTACAGCCGCGGGGCTTCAGGCTTCTGGATTGAAAACGGCGAATTATGCTATCCGGTTTCCGAACTCACTGTTGCCGGAAATCTGCTGGATATGTTCATGAACCTCACTCCGGCAGATGATCTGGAGTTCAAGTCTACAACAAACGCGCCTTCCTTGCGCATCGACGGGATGATGGTTGCCGGCACGTAATGAGTATATACAAAGAAGAACAAGCGGTTCTGAATGATGCCGTCCGTCATTCAGGGGAAATCGCGCTTAGATATTTCAAAGGGGATTTAAAAAGCTGGGAGAAAAAACCTGGCGACCCTGTCAGTGAAGCGGATCTTGAAATCGACAGTTATCTGAAGGAAACTCTGCTCGATACCCGCCCGGATTACGGCTGGCTTTCAGAAGAAACGGCCGATGATCCTTCAAGGCTTACCAAGGAACGGGTATGGATTGTCGATCCTATTGACGGAACACGCTCCTTCATCGCGGGAAAACCGGAATTCACAGTCTCTGCAGCCCTTGTGGATAATGGGCAGCCCGTTTGTGCGGCGGTCTTTAACCCGGTCACGAAAGAGTTTTTTGAGGCGACCCTTGGCCAGGGAGCATATTTAAACAACGAAAAACTTATTTGCAGCGAAAAGGATACGCTTGAAGGCACAAAATTGCTTGCAAGCCGAAAAGCATTTGAATGGCATAACTGGCTGGAAGATGTGCCGGATGCCGATTTCAGTCACCTTAATTCTATCGCTTATCGGATAGTGCTGGTTGCCTCTCAAGATTATCACGCGTCCCTTTCCTTATCCGCAAAAAGCGACTGGGACATTGCAGCGGCAGACCTGATCCTGACGGAGGCCGGCGGTATTTCCACCACCTCAAAAGGGAAAAGGCTGATCTATAACCAGCCAGAACCGACCCATGACACCGTGATCTCATCCAGCCGGGAACTGCATGAACCGCTTATGAACATACTTTGTGACTTTGTACCCAAAAGTTGACATTTTTACGCCTTATTCAGACCTTGCAGGCCCCTTAACGTCCCCTCACTTTCAAGGAGCATGTAGAGGGTGCTATGCAACATATTCGAAAAATGATCATGACGTCCATCCTTCTGACAACCGCCGGGACGCTCAGCGGTTGTGGTGATACCTGGGAAGGGCTTAAAAAGGATACAAGGGAAAATCTTCAAGCTGCAGAAAACGCGATAAGCAAGCCATCAAAAGAAGACAAAAAAGACTAGTTCTTCATAGGCGGCAGCAAAAGCTGAGGATCGAGCCGTTCCTTGAACCAGTTGAGGCGCCAGTCAAGATGTGGTCCGCTTGAGCGACCGGTTGAGCCAACTTCGCCGATCTTTTCGCCCTGGCGGACGAACTGTCCCGGTTTCACATCCAGCCTTGAAAGATGGGAGTAAACCGAAACCAGGCCAAATCCATGATCGATCATGATTGTACCTCCGGTATAATAGAGATCTTTTTCCGCCATCTTGATCATGCCATCCGTTGACGCGACGACCTGCGTTCCGGTCGGAGCAGCAATATCAATACCGTAATGGGGACGTTTCGGTACCCCGTTCAGAATTCGCTGGCTTCCATAAACACCGCTAATCCGACCTTTTGCAGGCCATTGCCAGCCGGTCAAAAACCATTTTTCATTAGTGTCTAAAGTACGAATGCGGGCAATTTCACCATTTTCTTTCCGAATTCTTTTCAGGAATTTTTCACTTGGCGTTACCTTGGATGGCGGCAGGCCATTTACTCGTTCTGTCTTATATTGGCGCGGGGCAATCTCAAGGGTTCGGTCCTCGTGGCTTCCGTTCCGGTACTGAACATCCAGCCTGGCCGTTTTCTTGTAATCCCGACCAAAACCGAAAACGAAAACTCCGTCTTTGGATACCCGCACCGGCTTGCCTTCAAATGATACAACTGCACCCGGCTCGGTTTTTCCAAGCACCATCCCGCCTTGTATAAAATCCCCCTCCAACAGTGTTTCACCGGCGACAGAAGCAGTTGAAAAAAGGCAAACGAAAAAAGCGACGAAATATTTCACAGAAGCTGCCCCTGATCAGGTGTTGAGTTGGATTCTTGTTTCTTCTTTTTCTCTGCGAGTTTGGTGCCACCAGCGATAACAGCAGATGCCTCCCCATCGGCAAATTGCAGCGCTACATTCTTACCAGCAGTTGCCTGCTCGGCAGAAGAGACAACTTTTCCCTTATCGTCCTTTACAATGCTGTATCCCCGCGCCAGAACTTTCTTGAAAGAAAGGCTTTCCAGCATTCTTGTGCTGGATTGCAGGCGCTGCGCGGACCTGTCCGTTGATACTGTAACGGCACGCTTCATGCGCCCTTCATAATTTGTAATACGCTCACCATACTGATCGAAGCGGCGGGTCAGCATATCTGGTCGAAGCTGTGAAGAAGCTGCAGCATATTTCTGCTGCTTGAGCGAGACCATGGTATTGACGGCCTGTCGCAGCCGACTTTCCAGATGATCCAGATGCTGCACTTTCTCTGCCAGCATGGATTTCGGGTCTCTCAAGCCTCTTGCAAAACCATTTAGCCGATCCCTTTTTTCCTGAATGGACCTCGAAAGCCCTCTGCGGGTGCGCCGGTCCAGATCATCCACATAGGCCAACAATTCAGAACGGACCGGGACCGCCATTTCGGCTGCGGCTGTAGGTGTTGGTGCCCGCCGGTCTGATACATAATCAATAAGCGTCGTATCGGTTTCATGCCCAACGGCGGAGATCAGGGGAATTTCACTTTCAGATGCAGCGCGAACAACCTCTTCCTCGTTAAAGGCCCATAAATCTTCAAGGCTGCCGCCCCCACGCGCGACGATCAGAATATCAGGACGCGGAATATCGCTTTCGCCATCTATCGCATTGAACCCGCGAATAGCGTCTGCAATTTGAGCCGCTGCGGTCTCACCCTGCACCAGAACAGGCCACAGTAGAACATGGCTCGGGAAACGATCCCGAAGGCGATGCAGGACATCACGAATAACCGCCCCGGTCGGCGATGTGACAACACCGATGACCCCGGGAAGATAGGGAAGAACCTTTTTCCGCTCCGGCGCAAACAGGCCTTCTGCGGCCAGCTTGCGTTTTCTTTCTTCCAGCAGCGCCATAAGCGCACCGACACCCGCAGGCTCCATTGCCGCGATAACGATCTGATACTTTGATCGTCCGGGATAAGTGGTCAGTTTCCCGGTACAGATCACCTCAAGACCGTCCTCCGGTCTGAAAGAGAGTTTTTGCGCTGTACCGCGCCACATAACGCCGTCCAGCACAGCTTTCTCATCTTTCAAGGCCAGATACACATGTCCGGAGGCTGCCCGCTTCAATCCCGAAATCTCGGCCCGCACCCTGACATGCCCGAACTGATCTTCTACGGTGCGTTTTAAAGCACCGGAAAGCTCGGAGACCGTGAATTCATGAATATTCGAAAAGCCGGAAGAGAAGGAATCTGACACTGGAGGCCTTTAGGTTATTTGTATCGTTCAAACACTATGCTACAAACTCTACACTTTCCCATAGGGGCAACGAAACAGGAAAATAGCGCTTCTCGTCATGAATGTACTGGTTGTAGGCTCAGGTGGCCGCGAACACGCCCTTTGCTGGGCTTTAAGCAAATCCGATCAAATCAATTCTCTCTTTTGCGCGCCGGGCAATGGCGGCATTGAAGAGGTTGCCAACTGCGTCTCCCTGGACATCGCGGATAATCAAGCCATCGTGCGGTTCTGTCAGGAAAAAGAAATCGGTTTTGTCGTTGTTGGCCCTGAAGCCCCGCTGGTTGCAGGTCTTGTCGATACGCTGGATAAAGCAGGTATCTCAAGCTTCGGCCCTCGCGCAGCCGCTGCAGCTCTCGAAGGATCGAAAGGGTTCATGAAGGATCTCTGCCGCGATTATAATATTCCGACGGCAGCGTATGAACGTTTTTCCGACGCAGGCAGTGCGAAAGACTATCTTAAAAATCAGTCTTTTCCGATTGTCATCAAGGCGGATGGTCTTGCGGCCGGTAAAGGCGTGATTATTGCGCAAAACCTTCAGGAAGCAGAAGAGACCGTTGATGAGATCTTTGGGGGTCTGTTTGGCGGGGCGGGCGCCGAAATTGTCATCGAGGAATTTATGACAGGTGAAGAAGCCAGTTTCTTTGTTTTAACCGACGGCGAAAACATTTTGCCGCTTGCGACCGCGCAGGATCATAAAGCAGTAGGAGATGGAGATACCGGACCCAATACTGGCGGTATGGGAGCCTATTCACCAGCCCCGGTCATGGACGACGCAATGATCAAGCAGACCATTGAAACAATCATCAAGCCGACTGTAGCTGCGATGAAGGACCGTGGATGCCCCTATACCGGCGTTCTTTATGCTGGCTTGATGATCACCAGTGAAGGACCAAAGCTGATTGAATATAATGTGCGCTTTGGTGATCCGGAATGCCAGGTCCTCTGCGCACGAATGGATAGTGATCTTTTGCCTGCGCTTATGGCCACAGCCAACGGAACACTTGCCAGCACAGTATTGGACTGGAAACCTGATCCCGCCCTTGTTGTTGTCATGGCGGCTGAGGGTTACCCGGGAAGCTATGTAAAAAACACTGAAATCAACGGTCTTTCCCAAGCAAACGCCACGGAAAATGTGATTGTCCTGCACGCAGGAACAAAAAAAGAAGATAACAAGATCCTCTCCACCGGCGGTCGCGTTCTGGGTGTGACGGCCAGTGGAGCCAGCGTCACAGATGCGCAAACTAGCGCCTATACTGCAATTTCAAAAATTGACTGGCCAGAAGGATTTTGTAGAAAGGATATCGGTTGGCGCGCCGTCAAACGTGAACAAGAACAATAAAGAGGAAATTATGAGCGGTTCATCTTCAGATTTTTCAGGAACAACTGCGGTCCGCGAACAACACCAGTTTGATGCGGGTGCCTTGCAGAAATATATGCAATCCAATGTCGAAGGATTTGAAGGCCCGCTGGAGGTAAGCCAGTTCAAGGGTGGACAATCCAACCCGAGCTACCTGCTCACCACCCCGTCCAAAAAATATGTCATGCGCCGCAAGCCGCCAGGAAAACTGCTTCCCTCTGCCCATGCGGTTGATCGGGAATTTAAAGTGATCAGCGGCCTTGCAGGCACCGGTGTTCCTGTTCCGAAAACCTACTGCCTTTGCGAGGATGATACGGTTATTGGCACAATGTTCTATATCATGGACTTTGTTGCAGGCGATGTGGAATGGGATCCCACGCTTCCCCATTTCACCAAAGAGCAGCGCGGTATCACTTTCGATTCCATGAATGAGGCAATGGCGGCCCTTCACAGTGTAGATTACAAGGCAGTGGGCCTTGAGGATTTTGGAAAATCCACGGACTATATTGCCAGGCAGATCAATCGCTGGTCCAAGCAATATAAAGCGTCCGAAACCGAAGTTATTCCCGCGATGAACCAGCTTATGGAATGGCTTCCGGAAAATATCCCCCCGGGCGACGAAACATCCGTGGTTCACGGGGATTATCGCCTTGATAATACGATGCTGGACAAAGACAGCAAAAAAGTAATCGCTATCCTGGACTGGGAACTTTCAACACTTGGTCATCCCCTTGCCGATTTTTCCTATCATTGCATGACATGGCGGTTGGAGCCTGAGCTTTTCAGAGGTCTCAAGGGACTGGATCTTCCAGCGCTTGGCATTCCAACAGAGGAAGAATATGTAGCGGCCTATTGCAAGCGAACAGGCCGTGAAAAGATTGAAAACTGGGATTTCTACATGGCCTACAACATGTTTCGTCTATCCGCTATTTTCCAGGGGATTATGGGACGTGTCGTTGATGGCACTGCCTCCAGCCCCCATGCAAGGGAAATGGGGGCGAAAGCCAAGCCTCTTGCGCTACAGGGCTGGGAGCAGGTAGAAAAGATTATCGGCAAATAAAAACTCCAAAAGCCAAAAAAGAATAATGAGAAAGGACTGGAGCCATGAGCGACAATACGGATGTCATTCCGGTGCGGGAGGCGCATAAGTTCGACGAAGGAAAATTCGTCGACTATCTCAATGAAAATGTAGAGGGCTTTAAGGGTCCGCTCACCGTCAATCAGTTTGAAGGCGGTCAGTCCAACCCCACCTTCCTTTTGCAAACCCCCGAGCGAGACTACGTCATGCGCAAGAAGCCTCCCGGGATCTTGCTTCCCTCGGCCCATGCGGTGGACCGGGAATATAAAATCATGTCCGCTTTGCAGGAGACAGACGTCCCCGTCGCCAAGACATTTTGCCTGTGTGAAGATCCGGATATCATCGGGACGCCTTTTTATGTAATGGAAAAGGTTGAAGGGCGGATTTTCAGAAAACCCGCGCTTCCTGATATGGACCCGAAAGAACGCTCAGCCATCTATGACGCCATGAATGATACGCTGGCTAAAATGCACAACGTGGATGTTGATGCTGTTGGCCTTAGCGATTTTGGCAAGAAAGGCAACTATTTCGAAAGACAGATCGGTCGCTGGACAAAACAGTATCGAGCTTCCCAGACGAATGATGTCGAGCCAATGGAAAATCTGATCAAATGGCTTCCTGAAAATCTTCCCAATGATGATACGACGACGATCTGCCATGGGGATTATCGTCTGGAAAATATGATCATCCATCCGACAAAGGCAGAAGTTGTTGCTGTTCTGGACTGGGAGCTTTGTACTCTTGGCCATCCCCTTGCGGACCTCGCCTATAACTGCATGACATACCATTTCATGCATCCGGCATCAGGGGGGTTGGTTGATGTCGATTTCGCCGAGGCAGGCATTCCCGATGAGCAAGCCTATGTGGATGCCTATTGCCAACGCACTGGCCGCAATGGCATTGAAAACTGGGAATTTTATATCGCTTTTTCCTTCTTCCGTCTGGCCGCGATTGTACAAGGTGTTTACAAGCGCGGCCTTGATGGAAATGCAAGTTCTGCTCGCGCGACACAATATGGGGCCTTTGCCCAGATGCTTTCCATGTTAGGGTGGAGCAAAATTACCGGGAAATAATCCTATTCGCTAACCAACATCGAGATCGCCGCTCCCAATTCCATGTCATGAACCTGACCGAAATAGTGAGCGGCGAGCAGACCTTCCTTGTCAAAGAGAAGGGTAGTTGGTGTTCCGCGCATTTGATAATCCTCCATACATTTGGGTAAACCCTTCCCGGGATTATCAATTCCTACCGGAAACTTAATTCTGTTTTCATGCAGGAAAGCCTTCAGGCCTTCAACAGTATTTGCCTCATGATGTTCAAACACGGTGTGAACTCCGAGAACGGCGA